>NZ_JAYESI010000005.1:0-335508 GCF_041903675.1 Corallococcus sp. RDP092CA
GGCGGGCGGGGTGGCGGGTAGGACGGGGCGGGTCGGGGCAGCAGGGCGGTACGGGCGGGCAGGGGCAGGGCGGTACGGGGCAGCACGGCGGTACGGGCGGGCAGGGGCAGGACGGGGCGGTACGGGGCAGCACGCAGACGGGCAGACACTTCATCCTCGGAGAACGAAGACCATGGCGACCAAGACCCAGAAGCAGACCATCCAGCGCAAGGCCCGTCAGATGAAGGCGAAGACGGTGAAGGCCGTGTCCCGCGCGGGCAAGCAGGCCAGGCGCGTGCAGGTGACGCTCGGCGATCTGATCGCCGCGGCCTTCGACACCGTGGGAGGCGAGGCTCGCAAGGTCGCCAAGGTGGTCTCTTCGACCGACATGACGCTGGCCACCGGAAGGCACATCGTCTTCGTGGGGTGATGCCTCCGCCGGCCGGGCGCGGACGACCTCAGGGATCCACTCCAGGGCCAGGTGACCGACGTGAAACGCATCCTCATCCCCGGACGCAACTGCTGGACGCGTTCGGAAACGCATGACGCGGGCGTGCTGGTGGACGCCCGGGCCTATTACCGAGAGCTGTACAGGGCCATCCGGAAGGCCCGCCGCTCCATCGTCATCACCGGTTGGCAGTTCGACAGCGACGTGACGTTGCTGCGCGGTGAGGACCTGGAGGAGGCGAACGGAGGCGAGGTCCGGCTGCTGCCGCTGTTGGACCAGCGGTGCCGGGAGAACCCGGAGCTGCACGTCTACATCCTCGCCTGGGACTTCAGCATGCTGCTCGCCATGGAGCGCGAGTGGATGCAGAACGTGCTCTTCAACTGGACCACGAACGAGCGGCTGCGCTTCCGCTTCGACTCCTCCAGTCCGCTCTACGGCGCCCATCACCAGAAGCTCGTCGTCGTCGACGGCGTGATGGCGTTCACCGGGGGCATGGACGTGTGTGACTGCCGCTGGGACGACCGGGACCACGCCGCGCGCTCGGCGCTGCGCTGCGACTCCGGGCGCGACCCGCACGGGCCCTACCACGACGTGCAGACGGTGCTGACGGGCCCCGCGGTGAAGCCGCTCGCGGAGCTGTTCGAGGCGCGCTGGGCGCACTCGGGCGGTGGCGAGCTCCACCTGGAGCCCGTGAACCGCGACGACCTGACCTTCGAGGCGACGATGCCCGCGCCTCCGGGCCCGGTGGCCATCAGCCGCACCTTTGGAAAGACCCTCCTGCCTCCGCAGGAGGAGGTGCAGGAGATCCGCGCGCTGTACGTGGACGCCATCGCCGCGGCCGAGCGCTTCATCTACATCGAGAACCAGTACTTCTCTTCACGCGCCATCTACGACGCGCTCGTCAAGCGCATGCGCGCGGCCGGGCGGCCCCGGCTCCAGGTGATGCTGGTGCTGCCCCGTCAGCCGGAGGCGCTGCGCGAGCAGATCGCCATGGGCGTGGCCCAGGTGCGCCTGTTGCGCTCGCTGCGCGAGGTGGCCTCCGAGACGGGCCACGGCTTCGCGGTGTACGGCTCCGCGGCGAAGGACGAGGACGGCTCGGACGTCTTCACGTACATCCACTCGAAGGTGCTCGTCGTGGATGACGCCTTCATGACCATCGGCTCCGCGAACACGACCAACCGCAGCCTGGGACTGGACTCGGAGCTCAACCTGAGCTGGGAGGCGGAGGCGCCCGGGGACGCGGTGTCGCGCGCCATCCGCCGCGTGCGCGTGTCGCTGATGGCGGAGCACGCGGGGCTCTTTGGCGTGGCCGCGCTGCGCCCGCTGGCGGACGCGACGCACGTGGTGGAGGCGTTGGAGCAACTGGCGCGGGAGGGACGGCACCGGCTGCGCCCGCACCCGCTGGAGACGGTGTTCGACCAGAACCCCCTCTTCAAGCCGCTGGAGCCGGAGGAGCTCCTCATCGACCCGGAGGAGTCGGTGCTGGACGAGTCCCTCTTCGAGGCGCTGCACAAGGGCGACGACGGCCTCTTCGCCTCGGGCGTGCGCCTGCTGTCGCGGTGGCTGGTGGGCAAGTCGTGCGCCACGGCCCGGCACAGCGCCATCCTGCCCTGCGCACCAGGGCAGGAGGAGGGCGGGACGGCGGGGCGCTGAGCGGCGGCGCTCGCGCGGGCTAGCGGCGGGCGAAGTCCACGCCCACGCCGGCGCCCGCGCTCACGCCGCGCACCAGCGTGCCGTCCGGCTGCGGGAAGTGCACCGTGGCGCCCGCGCCCCAGACGTACATGGCGGGCAGCACGCGCTGGCGGAACTCCGCCGCCACCGAGTAGCGGGGCCGGTCGCCCAGGCCCATCACCACCACGCGCGCGATGCCGCGCGACTCGCCGCCCGGGCTGCTGAAGCTCAGGGACACGTCGCCGTCCGCGCGGCCGAAGGCGGAGTACTCCACGGCGCCGCTGGCCACCACCTCCGGGGAGTCCGGCCCGTCGCCGCGCGCCACGGACACCTCCAGGTAGCCGGAGAAGTCCTTGGGCACGCGCTGGTCGGCCTGGGTCTCCTCGGAGAGGCCCACGGCGGAGAAGCGCGCCAGCTCATAGCCCGCGCCGAAGTAGCCGAAGCGGAAGCCGCCGCCCTGCCGGCGCCCCTGCACCGTGACGCTGAGCTGCGTGCCCTTGAAGTTGCCCTCGAACGCGACCCCCAGCAGGCCGCCCACGTCCTGCGCGCCGGCGTTGAGCCGCGCGCCGCCGGCGAGCAGGGCCCACGAGCGCAGCCGCTCGCCCTTGTACATGGCGAACTCGCCGCCCACGGACGCCACCGTGGCCTGCGGCGTCACCCCGCCGGCCTCGCCGAAGTCGTGCGCCGCCGACGCGCGCACCAGGTAGCGGTCGAAGCTCGCCTCGCTGTCGCTGGCGATGCGGCCGATGTCCAGCAGCAGCTCGCCGGAGAACACCCGCGCGGCGAGCACGTCGCTGGCCAGCAGCTGCACGCGCGCGGGCCCCGCGGTGAACGACAGCGTGCCGCCCGCCGGGTGGTAGTCCGGGTTCAGCTGGTTGTCGTAGCGGTTCACCAGGTAGCCGCGCCCCAGGGACTCCTCCAGGAACGGCTGCACGCGCAGGCCGAAGCGGCCGGACTCGTCGCCAATGCGCAGCAGGCGCACCACCTGGCCATAGTCGCTGCGCTCGTCCCAGTCCTCGCGCCGCAGCCACGCGCCGTAGTCCGCGTCCTTCTGCTTCGGCTCGCTGTCCAGCAGCCGGAAGCGCAGCGGCGCGCCCAGCATGAACGCGAAGTCCTCGCCGCCATCCACGCCCAGCGACGGATACGCGTACCCGAACAGGTCCTGCTTCCCGCCTCGCGTCCCGGACGGGAAGCTCAGCGGCCCCACCTCCAGGAGCGCCCGGAACCCGATGCCCCCGGACTCCTCCGCTCCCCCGGAGGACTCCGGCGCGGAGGCGGTCTCCTGCTGCGGATCATTGGGGACCTCCTCGACGGTGGAGGACTGGGAGTGAAGCAGGGCGAGCAGAGCCACGAAGGGAGCACCAGTCATTGGTGCTCACTCTAGTTGGCGAGGGGCGGGGTGGACAGACGAATACCCGGTACGACCCGCGAGCAGGCTTTCCCGGGTATCCGCCTTCGCGTGGGGCGCGTTCAGTTCGTCGGATCCGGCGTGGCGTCCGTCTCCACCTGGGACTTGTCCGTGGAGGTGCCCGTGCGCGGGCTGTCGACATCGCTGTTGATGGCGCCGGAGCTGCTCTCGTCGCTCTCGTCGCTCTCGTCGCTCACGTCGCTCTTGCCGTCGGTGCGGGTGGAGCCGGAGCCGCCAGTGCCCCCCAGGTCGCCTTCGGTGCCCAGGTTGCCCTGCTCATTCGGGTCGCGGTTCTGGTTCACCGCGCCGGAGGGGGACTGGGGGTCGCCCAGCTCGGTGGGCGTGTTCTGCTGCACGTCCCACTTCTGGCCGTCCCGGGTCTTCACGGCCTCGTCGGGAGCGCCGGAGCCGCCGGTGGCCTCGCCCTCGTAGACGGTGGGCGCGTTCATGCGGTCGCGCTTCTCCAGGTCGCTGACGTTGCCCGTCTCCCCGGGCAGCTCCTGCCGCGAGGTGTCCGACGACGAGGAGTCGACGCTCCCGCCGGTGTCCTGGGCGCTGCCCGCGCTGCCCGAGCCTCCCATGGCGCCGGCCTCCGGCGACGAGGCCTCGCGCGTGTTGGAGTTGTGGCTGCAACCGTACAGCGACAGGGCGGCGATCGCCGCCAGCAGGGGAAGCTTCATGGGAAATCTCCGTGCGTGTCGGGTGGGTTCAAGTCGGCTATCGGAAAGTGGGGACGCCCTTCCGGCAGGGACAAGGACGCACACGGGCTCCCGCTACCCGACCCGTACCTGAGCTGCCGGGGAGACGAGCGCCCGGGTGCTGGCCAGGCGACCCGGATGAGGACGCCAATGCCTCGCATCGCGCCTGGCTTCTCCGGCCAGCCCGCAAGCCCGGACACAGGCCGCGTCCGCCAGCCGCGGACACCCCGCTTGACTACGCCTGTAGTCAGGCGTACCTTGCTTCATGACTACAGCTGTCGTCATGAAGGGCAGGGCGCATGAAGAAGCCGGTGGGAGAGCAGGAGCTGGCGGTGCTGCGGTACGTGGCCGAGCACGGCCCGGCGACGGTGGGTGAGGTGGCCGAGCGCTTCGGTGAGGCGCAGGGGCTGGCGCGGTCCACCATCCTGACGGTGATGGAGCGGCTGCGGCTGAAGGGGCACCTGACGCGGACGAAGGTGGACGGGGTGTTCCAGTACGCCTCGCCGGTGGCGCCGCAAGCGCTGCTGCGCGACGTCGTGGGGAACTTCGTGCAGCGCTCGCTCAGCGGGTCGCTGTCGCCGTTCGTCACCTACCTGTCGGAGACGGAGGACGTGTCCGACGAAGAGCTGAAGCAGCTCCAGGACGTCGTGGCGCGCCTGCGCCAGAAGCGGAAGGAGTGAGCCTCATGACGCCTCTCATGACCTCGCCGTGGTGGTCGTCGTGGTCGGAGTCGGTGTGGCGCGCCTCGTGGCAGGGGGCGCTGTGCGCGCTGGCCGTCTGGGTGATTGCCCGGACGGTGCCGCGCCTGCCCGCGGCCCTGCGCGCGGGCCTGTGGTGGTTGGTGGCGCTCAAGTTCGTGCTCACGCTGGGCTGGCCCAGGCCCATGCCCCTGGCGCTGCTGCCCGTGGAGACCGCGCCCGCGCAATCCCAGACGGTCCGCGCGGCGGGCGCCTCATCCCAGACCTCGGGCCAGATGCTCCTGCTGCGCGCCACGCCGGCCGCCGCCACGCGCATCCAGGTGTCCAGGTCCGTGTCGTCGCAAGGACAGACACAGGCCTCCATGGTCGTGACCCCGGAAGTCCCCTCGACGCGCGCGCGGCTCGCGGCCTTCCTCCAGGGCGCGGTGGCGTCGCTGCGCGCGCAGCCGTGGACGGTGGGCCTGGGGTGGGCGCTGCTCGTCCTGTGGGGCGCGGGCGTGGCGTGGAAGGTGCGGGGCCACGTGCGGGCGTGGCGTCAGGTGCGGGGCATGCGGGAGCGGGCGCGGCCCCTGCGTCACCCGGTGCTGGAGGAGGAGGCGGAGTTCCTCGCGAATGAAGCGGGCCTGCGCCGCCCGCCCACGCTGCTCGTGTCGGACGAGGTGGTGAGCCCGCTGGCCGCGGGGCTGGTGTCGCCGGTCATCGTGCTGCCCGCGAAGGCGCTGCGCGACCTGCCGGAGTCCGCGCTGCGGATGGCGCTCGCGCATGAGGTGGCGCACCTGCGGCGCGGAGACCTGTGGCTGGGCTGGGTGCCGGCGCTGGCGGAGACGGTCCTCTTCTTCCACCCGCTCGCGCGCCAGGCGGCCCGTGAGTACGCGCTCGCCCGGGAGGAGGCGTGCGACGCGGAGGCGCTGCGCCTCACCGGCGCGGAGCCCGCGGACTACGGCGAACTGCTCATCGCCTTTGGCATCACCCGGCCTCCGGGCAGCGCAGCGGCGCTCGGGGCGTCGGCCCACCTTCACGCGCTGCACAGGAGGCTCCGCATGCTGGAACATGTCGACGTCGTCCCCACCCAACCCCGCCGGTGGCTGAAGGGGGCGCTGTTCGCCCTCGGCGCCGTGGTCCTGATGCCCTTCCAGGTCGTCGCCAAGGCGCCCGCGGAGGGCGCCGCGCCCGCCGCGAAGGACGCGACCCCCACCCCCATCAAGGTGGGCATCGTCCGGCACCTGCCCGAGGACGCCGCGCCGGCGCCCCGGACGACCGTCACGTCGAGCTCCACCGCGACGCCGAAGCCCGCGGTGACGGAGCACGCCGCCGCGAAGGCGCCCGGGACGCCCGAGGCCGCGCCGCCTCCTGCCTCGCCGGGGACGCCGCGCGCCACGCGGCTCACCGCGCTCGTCCCGCCGCCCGCGCCCGCGCCCATCCCGGCCCATGACAGGCTGGCTCCGGCGCCGCCCGCGCCGCCCGCGCCGCCGGTCGGTGGCAGGCCCACCCCGCCCGCGCCGCCCGCGCCTCCGGTCCGGGGCGCGCTGCCGCCCCTGCTCGCGGCCGCGCCGCGTCCTCCCGCGCCGCCCGCGCCGCCGGACATGGGGCTCGAGGACGGCGACACCTTCGCGTACCTCTCCGACGGCCGCACGATGATGGCCGGCTCCACGGAGGACCTGTACCTGGCGCGCACCTTCAAGCAGCAGGGCAAGGAGCTGCTCTTCGTGCGCCGCGACAACAAGCCCATGCTGATCCGCGACGCGAAGACGCTGGAGCAGGTGCGCAAGCTGCTGGAGGACGCCGGCAGGCTGGGCGACGCGCAGGGCGCGCTCGGCGAGAAGCAGGCGGCCCTGGGCAAGCAGCAGGCCGCGCTGGGCCAGAAGCAGGCGGAGCTGGCCTATCCCATCTCGCAGCTCGCGGCGAAGCACGCCGCCATCGCCTCCAAGCGCGCGGAGCTCGCCGTGGAGCGCGCCCGCCTCCAGTGGCTCGCGGACGGCCCCGACCGCGCCCGCCAGGAGGCGGAGCTCGACAAGCGCGACGAGTCCTTCGACAAGGAGATGGAGGCGCTCGACAAGGAGCAGGAGGCGCTCAGCAGGAAGATGGAGGCGCTGGGCGAGGAGCAGGAGAAGCTCGGCGAGCAGCAGGCGAAGCTCGGTGCGCAGCAGGGGGAGCTGGGCGAGCAGCAGGCCGCCCGGAGCCGCGAGAACCTGAAGAAGGTGATGGCCGTCATCGACGAGGCCATCCGCAAGGGCCTGGCCGAGCCTCTGCCCACCTGAGGACGGAGGGCGCGGCCCCACGGTGACGGCGCACGCGGGGGTTCCCTATACCGGGACCCGGTGTGAAGCCTGTCTCGGAGGTCGCCATGTCCGCCGCCGTCCCGCAGTCCACGTCCCGCACCACCCTCGACATCCTGGTGCGCCGGGTCCGTGAGGGCTCGAGCGCGTGGGTGAAGCTCGCCCTGACGGAGCGCATCCGGCTCCTGGAGGAGCTGCGCCACGCGTACGTCGCCATCGCGGAGCCCAGCGTGCGCGCGGCCTGCGAGGCGAAGGGCATCGACCCCGGCGGTCCACTCGCGGGTGAGGAGTGGCTCGCCGGGCCCATGGTGGTGGTGCGCACCCTGCGGCTGCTCTCGGACGCGCTGAAGGACATCCAGCGGCACGGCGCGCCCGTCATCCCCCCGAAGCACCTGCGCACGCTGGAGGACGGCCGGCTCGCCGCGCGGGTGTTCCCCCGCGACCGGCTGGAGGGGATGCTGCTGCCCGGCGCCACGGGCGAGGTCTACTTCCAGCCCGGCGTCACCGCGGCCAACCTGCGCGAGCACCAGGCGTCCTTCTACCGCCAGCCCCACCCGGGCCGGGTCTGCGCGGTGCTGGGCGGCGGCAACGTCAACTCCATCCCGCCGCTGGACTGCCTCTACAAGCTCTTCGTCGAGGGCACCGTCTGCGTGCTCAAGATGAACCCCGTCAACGCGTACCTGGGCCCGTTCCTGGAGCAGGCCTTCGCCCCGCTCATCGCGCGCGACGCGCTGGCCATCGTGTACGGCGGCGCGGAGGAGGGCGCGCAGCTGGTCCGCCACGACGCGGTGGACGAGGTGCACATCACCGGCAGCGACAAGACCCACGACGCGCTCGTGTGGGGCCCGCCCGGCCCGGAGTCCGACGAGCGCCGGAGGAGGAACGAACCGCTGCTCGGCAAGCCCGTGTCCAGCGAGCTGGGCAACATCTCCCCCGTGGTGGTGGTGCCGGGGCCGTACTCCGACGGCGAGCTGCGCTTCCAGGCGGACGACATCGCGGGCATGGTCTCCAACAACGCGTCCTTCAACTGCAACGCGGCGAAGCTGCTGGTGCAGCCGAGGGACTGGCTCAAGCGCGGCGCGCTGGTGGACCGCATCCAGGCGAGCCTGGCCCGTGCGCCCGTGCGCCGCGCGTACTACCCGGGCGCGCGGGAGCGCTGGCACCAGTTCACCGACGCGCGCCCGAACCTGCGGCTGGTGGGCAACCCCGGCGAGGGCGACCTGGCGTACGCGCTCATTCCGGACGTGGACCCCTCCCGGACGGACGACCGCGTCTTCCGCCACGAGCCCTGGTGCACGGTGCTGTCGGAGACGGGCCTGCCGGGCTCCGACGAGCCGGTGGCCTTCCTGGAGGCCGCGGTGGCGTTCCTCAACGAGAAGGTGTGGGGCACCCTCAACGTGACGCTCATCGTCCACCCGAGGACGCTGCGCGAGCCCCGGGTGCGCGCGGCGGTGGAGAAGGCGGTGCGGGAGCTGCGCTACGGCACGGTGGCCATCAACACCTGGCCCGCGGCGGCGTACGCGCTGGGCAGCCTGCCCTGGGGCGGCCACCCGTCCACGTCGCCCCGGGACGTCCAGAGCGGGCAGGGCTGGGTGCACAACACCTTCATGCTGGAGTCCATCGAGAAGGCGGTGCTGCGCGCCCCGCTCACGTCGCTGCCCGCGCCCCCGTGGGTCCCCGGTCACAAGGGCGTGGCGGCGCTGGGCCGGCGGTTGGTGGAATTCGAGCAGTCCCCGTCCTGGTGGAAGGTCCCCGGTGTCGCCCTGGCCGCGCTGCGCCGGTAGGGGCAGGCGGGGAGGCGGGGAATCGGGGGGCTCGTGGTAGGTAGGGGACCATGGCATCCAGGTACGCGCAAGAGGGTGGGCAGTTGCTCCAGCAGGGCCAGCCCGCGGAGGCGGTGAAGAGCTTCCAGAAGGGCCTCTCCATCGACCCCAAGGACGTGGACTGCCTGATGGGCCTGGTGCGCACCCACCTGAGCACCGGCGCCGCGAAGGAGGCCGAGGGGGCCGTGACGCGGCTGTTGCAGGTGCAGCCGGACAACACGGAGGCGCAGGCCCACCTGGCCATGCTCAAGGCGCAGGCCGGCGACCCGGTGGCGCTGGTGACGCTCAAGGCGCTGGCCGCCGCGCCCACCGCCGGCTACTTCGAGCGCTTCAACCTGGGCACGCTCCTGGCCGAGCGCGGGGACCTGGAGGGCGCGAAGGCCGCCTTCGAGGCCGCCACGGTGGTGGCGCCCCACAGCGTCTACCCGCACTTCGAGCTGGGCCGCATCGCGATGCAGCGCCAGGACACGGCGGCGGCGGCGACGCACTTCGAGCAGGCCTCGGCGCTGGCGCCCCAGGAGTCCCTGCCGCACCTGATGCTGTCGCGCGCGCACGCGGCCAACGGCGCGCTCGGCGCGGCCATCGCCGCGGCCACGAAGGCCCTGGAGCACGCGCAGGGCCGCACGCGCGTGGCGGTGCTGCAGGACCTCTTCCGGCTCTACCTCCAGGCCAACAGCCAGGACGCGGCCCGCCGCACCATCCTGGAGCTGCGCGAGCTGGACCCCGCGCAGGTCCGCTACGTCCACCTGCACGGCCTGGCGAGCATGCTGGCCGGGGACCTGGCGGAGGCGAAGGCCCTCTTCGCCGAGGCGCTCCAGCGCGCGCCGCACCAGTGGGACATCCGCCACTCGCTGGCGCAGGCGCACGAGGCCCTGGGCGAGCGCGCCGAGGCCCGCAGGCTCCTGGAGGAGACCGTGGCGGCGGCGCCCCACGAGCCCGGCCCCACCAACGACCTGGTGCGCCTGCTGATGGGGGACCAGGACCACGCGCGGGCCCGCGTGCTGCTGGAGCGCGTGCTGGAGGCGAACCCGCAGGACGCGCTCACGCACCTGAACCTGGCGCGCGCCACCCAGCCGTTCGACCGGGCGGAGGCCACCCGGCACGCGAAGCAGGCGCAGTCCCTGGGCGCGGACGCCACCGTGAAGGAGCAGGCGGCGCAGCTCCTCACGGAGCTGGGCGGCTGACGCGGGCCGTCTTCCCCCGGCCCACGCCCGTGCCTACCTTCAGGCGCGGTCCAACCGCGGGGGGAGGCGTGATGCGCAAGGCGGAGCAGGCACTCATCGAGCAGCTCGAGGCGCGCTTTCGCGAGGTGACGCGGCTGCTCTACACGACGTCCATCCCCGCGTCGGTGCTGGACGCGGAGCTGCTGCCGATGCTCTCGGAGGACATCACCTTCACCGACCCCTGGCAGAAGGGGGGCGGCAAGGAGACCTACCGCAAGGGCGCGGCGGGCTTCCACTGCATGTTCCGCTTCGACTTCGACATCTTCCAGCTCAACGTCGAGCTGGAGCCGGATGGGAAGCGCGGGCGGGCCATCGTGGACGGGGTGATGAACCTCAAGCAGCTCGCGTGGCTCTACACGTACCCGCTGCGCACCCTCCTGGTCTACGACTTCACGCTCCAGCGCGGCGAGGACGGCGGCGAGGTGCTGCCGCTCATCCACGCGCACGAGGAGATGTGGAGCTTCGGCGACATGATCGCCAACGTGCCCGGCGTGGGGAGGCTCTACGACCGCTTCCGCAGCGCCTTCAGCGTGGGCTTCCTGGCGGCGTCCGCGGTGTGCGGGCGCCTCAAGCAGGCCCCCTGAGGCGGGCTTCGTCCTTCACCGCCCGAACAGCCCGCGGCGCTTGTGCTGCTGCAGGGCCTGGCCGCCCAGCCGCGACAGGCGCTGGCCCAGGATGCGGCTCATCTCCAGCGCGACGGCGGGGTTGGCCATCATCACGCCGCGGAAGTCCTCGCGGCCCACCGCGGCCAGCTCGCACGGCATGGTGGTGACGGCGGTGGCGTTGCGCGGCTCGCCCGTGAGCAGGGCCAGCTCTCCGAAGAAGCCGCCCTGCTTCACCGTGGCCACCGTCTGCCGGTTGCCGTCCTTCATGGCCACCTCGCCGGAGATGACCACGTAGAAGGTCTCGCCCGCGTCGCCCTGGCGGAACAGCTCCGTGCCCGCGGGCGTCTGGAGCAGCTCCGCGCCGCGCGCCACCGTCTCCAGCTCCTCGCCACTCAGCGGCGCCAGGAAGTCCAGCTTGCGCAGGGTCATCGCCAGCGACGACGCCAGGCCCGCGCCCAGCGGTGGCTCCGACGTGAGGAACTCCACCGCCTGCGCCACCTGGGAGCGCCGCGCCACGAGGATGACGTTGTGCCCCGCCTTCAGCTGCGTGTTGCCCTCCGGCAGCGCGGTGTGGCCCTGCGGATCCACCAGCGCGATGAAGATGCACTCGCGCGGGAAGCCCCCCATGCCGCGCACCTGCGCCACCGTCTGCCCCGCCACCCGGGCGCGCACGGGGATGGCCAGCTCGAAGAGGAGCGCGTCGCCGCTGCTGAGCGGCAGCGACCCGGACACCTGCGGGAAGTCGATGGCGGTGGTCATCTTCGAGACCACCACGTCCGCCTCGGCCACCAGCTCCTTCACGCCCGCCAGCCGGTACGCGTCGCGGTAGCTCGTGTCCAGCATCCGCACCATCAGGCGCGCGCTGGACGTGGAGCGCACCAGCATGGCGAAGGCCAGGTTCGCCGGGTCGTGCGCCAGCACCGCCGCCGCCACGTCCGCCGTCCCGATGCCCGCCGCCTCCAGCACGCGCGGGTTGGTGGCGTCCCCGCACACCGTCACCACGCCCACCTCCTCGAAGAGGCGCGAGCAGATGCCGGCGTCGCGTTCGATGACCGTCACCGTGTGCTGCTCCGACACGAGCCGCGCCGCCAGCGCGCCGCCCACCCGTCCTCCCCCCGCGATGACGATCTTCATGACGCCTTGTGCTCCTTGCTGTCCATGTTCGCGTGCCCGCCGTGCAGCACCTTCTCCAGGTCCAACATCCGCGCGTCCAGGTGCGCCAGCATCTCCTCCGCCGTCGCCTCCGGGATCAGCCCGTTGCGCCGCGCGCCCTGCAACGCCGTGCGCTCCGCGTCGATGAGCCGCCGGCGCGTGCTCAGCAGGTCCTTCGCCCCTTCCGCCAGGTGCTGCTCGCTGATGCGCCGCAGCTCCCGCTCCGCCCGGGCGATGTTCACCTGGTACTCGCTGCGCAGGTGCTCATAGGCCGCGCGCGGCAGCAGGCCCTGCGAGTGCAGCGCGTCCAGCTCGACATGCGCCGCGCGGCTGGCGATGAGCTTCCCGCGCTGCTCCGCCATCTCCAGCGCCACCGCGTCCTGCTGGAACAGCCCCAGCGCCTTGAGCGCGCCCGTGAGCATCAGCCCCTGGCCCACCATGGACACCAGCGTGACGCCGAACGCGATGGAGACAATCTGCTCGCGCGCGGGCGTGGTCTCCGGAAGCCCCAGCGCCAGACCGATGGACAGCGCGCCCTTGATGTTGCCCACCAGGAACACGTGCTGCCAGCGCACCGGGATGGACTCCGCCGGCTTGAGCAGCCGCAGGAGCAGGAAGGGCAGGTAGATGGCCACCGCGCGCCCCACCACCACCGCCACCACCGCGATGCCCACGCCCGGCAGGTGCCCCTGGAGCGCCTCCGGCCGCGTGTCCAGGCCCACGGAGAGGAAGAGGAACGTGTTGACGCCGAAGGTGGCGTACTCCCAGAAGGAGTGGATGGCCACCTGGCTCTGCGGCGGCACCTCCCGCCGCAGCGTCACGCCCACCGCCAGCCCCGCCACCACCGCGGAGATGGCGCCGGACAGGTGCACCTCTTCCGCCATCAGGTAGGACGCCAGCGCCACCGCCGTCGTCACCATGATCTCCGCGAGCGGATCCTCCGCGCGCCGGATGACGAAGCCGCCCAGGAGGCCCAGCGCCAGCCCCACCACCGCGCCGCCCACCGAGGCGAGCAGCACGTGGCCGCTCAGGGACCCCAGCGAGGGCGCCAGGCCGCCGGCCACCACCGACGCGATGGCCGTGTACGCCACCAGCGCGGTGCCGTCGTTGAAGAGGCTCTCGCCCTGGATGATGCCCGCCAGCCGCCCGGGCACCGGCGCGCGACGGAAGGCGTAGAGGATGGACACCGTGTCCGTCACCGCGAGGATGGAGCCCAGCAGGAGCGCGGGCCCCCACGCCAGGTGCAGCATCCAGTGCAGCGCGGCGCCGGTGGCGCCGATGGCCAGGATCATCCCCAGGGTGGAGAGCAGGCCAATGGGGACCGCGCTCGCGCGGATGCCGTTGAGGTCCGCGGTGATGCCGCCCTCGAAGAGCAGGAGCGGCAGGCATATGAGGAACACCACCTGGGGGTTGAGCGGGGGCACCCCCGGCAGCAGGTGTGCGACGGAGATGAGCAGGCCACCAAGCACCAGCGCGACGTTGTACGGCACGCTGGCCCGCTTGGCGGCGATGGCGAGTGCGATGGCGGCCACCATCAGGCCGATGAGGATGGGTACTTCCAGCAGCACGTGGGCTCCATCAGTGCCAGGGGAGGGCGCGAAGCTTTCCAGATTCACGCGGACCGTGCACGGCCACCGTCCGCTTTTCGTCGCCCGCCCCGAGGCCCCGCCCGCCTGCCTTCCCTCCCTTGAAACACGCCCTGGCGGCGGGGCGTCCGCGTGGTACAGCAGCAGCCCTGATGAACTCCGGCTCGCTGGACCCCCTGGTGCTCTCCGTCACGGCCCTGCGCAAGAGGTATGGCGACCGGGCGGCCGTGGACGGCATCTCCTTCGACGTGCGCCGCCGCGAGATCGTGGGGCTCCTGGGCCCCAACGGCGCGGGCAAGAGCACCACCATCAACATGCTGCTGGGCGTGCTCCAGCCCACCTCCGGCACCATCCGCATCGAGGGCACGGACCTGGAGACCCAGCGGGTGAAGGCGCTGTCGCGCACCAACTTCGCCGCCGTCTACGCGCCCCTGCCCGGCAACCTCACCGTGGCCCAGAACCTGCGCGTCTTCGGCCTCATCTACGGCGTGAAGGGGCTGTCCGCCCGCATCGAGGCGCTGCTGGAGGAGTACGACCTGGAGCGCTTCCGCGACACCAAGTGCGGCGTGCTGTCCTCCGGCGAGCAGACGCGCGTGTCCCTGGCCAAGGCCATGCTCAACGAGCCCCGCCTGCTGCTGCTGGACGAGCCCACCGCGTCGCTGGATCCGGCCACCGCGCTGGACATCCGCACCCGCATCAAGGCCTTCGCCGCGAGGGGCGACAGCGGCGTGCTGTGGACGTCCCACAACATGTACGAGGTGGAGTCCGTCTGCGACCGCGTCCTCTTCCTGGCGCGCGGCCGGGTGCTGCTGGAGGGCGACCCGAAGACGCTGCCCCGCGAGCACGGCAGGTCCACGCTGGAGGAGCTGTTCATCGCGGTGGCCAACGAGCCGCTGTCGCTGGAGAGGAGCGAGGCGCCATGAACCTGAGCCACGTCGCGGGCATCGCGCTGCGCCAGTTCTATCTCTACAAGGGCAACTTCGCGCGCGTGGTGCCGCTGTTCGCGTGGGTGGCCATCGACATGGTGCTGTGGGGCTTCATGACCCGGTACCTCAACCAGGTCACCTCCTCCGGCTACGACTTCGTGCCCGCGCTGCTGGGCGCGGTGCTGCTCTGGGACTTCTTCGCGCGCGTGATGCAGGGGCTGACCACGGGCTTCTTCGAGGACGTCTGGTCGCGCAACTTCCTCAACGTCTTCGCCACGCCGCTCACGCTGCCGGAGTACGTGGGGGGCCTGGTGGTGACGAGCATCGTGACCAGCGCCATCGGCCTCGCCGTCATGCTCCTGATGTCCACGGCGGTGTTCGGCCTGTCCTTCGCGGCCTACGGGGCGATGTTCATCCCCTTCGTGATGGTGCTGTTCCTCTTCGGCATCGCGCTGGGCATCCTCAGCAGCGCGCTGGTGCTGCGGCTGGGCCCCGCGTCGGAGTGGTTCGTCTGGCCCATCCCCAGCCTGCTGTCCCCGTTCGTGGGCGTCTTCTACCCGCTGTCCACGCTGCCGGAGTGGATGCAGTGGGTCGCGAAGCTGCTGCCCCCGTCCTACGTCTTCGAGGGCGTGCGCACGCTGGTGGCCGGCGGCGAGTTCTCCGGCGCCACGCTCGGCTGGGGCTTCGCGCTGGCGCTGCTGGACATCGTGGTGGCCGGCTGGGTCTTCCAGCGCGTGTACCGCTACGCGGTGCGCACGGGCCTGCTGGCCCGCTACAGCGCGGAGAGCGTGAGCTAACGCCGGACGCGCAGGAGCAGGTCCTTCCGCGGGCCGCACTCGCCCCGGCCGTCGCAGTTGCTGGTGGTGACGTACAGGTGGCCGTCCGGGCCCATCAGCACGTCGCGCAGGCGGCCCCAGGTGTCTCGCAGGTACACCTCGTGCCGCGTCACGCGCCGGGGGTCCCGCGCGTCGAACTCCACCCGGTGCAGGTGCCGGGACTTGAGCGTGCCCACCAGCAGCGACCCCCGCCACTCCGGGATCGCGCTGCCCGTGTAGACGGCGGCGCCGCCCGGGGGCATGGCGTCGTCGAAGGTGAGCGACGGGGTGACGCGCCCGCTCCGCGTCTCGCACGAGTAGATGCCGGGCCAGCCCAGGTTGTCGCCCGCCTTCACCACGTTCACCTCGTCGTGGCCAAAGCGCATCGTCTCGCCGCTGGGGCCGTGGTCGGTGACGTACAGCGTGGTGGCGTCCCTCCAGTCAAAGCCTTGCGTGTTGCGCACGCCCAGGAGGAACGCGGGCGAATTCGGAAAGGGATTGTCCTGGGGCACCGCCCCGTCCGGCGTCAGCCGCAGCAGCTTGCCCGCGGGGCTGGCCGCGTCCTGGGACAGGTCCGGGTCGCGCGAGTCCCCCGTGCCCACGTACAGCATGCCGTCCGGTCCGAAGCGCAGCCGCCCGCCGTCGTGGTACTTCGCGGACGGGATGTTCGCGAAGATGACGCGCTCGAAGGTCGCGCTCGTGCCGTCCGGTGACAGCGTCCAGCGCTCCACCCGGTTCTGCGCCTTCCCGTCCGCCTGGGTGGTCACGTACAGGTAGAACTGGCGGTTCGTCGCGAAGTCCGGGGGCGCGGCGATGCCCAGCAGGCCGCCCTCGCCGTTCGCCGACAGGGGCAGCGTGGCCACGGGCGCGGGCCGCAGCTGGCCTCCTCGCAGGAGCCGCACGCGGCCCGGCCGCTCGGTGATGAGCGCGTCTCCGCCCGGCAGGAAGGCCACGCCCCAGGGGACCTCCAGCCCCTCGGCCACCACGTCCACGGTGATGGGCACGCCGCCGTCCGGCCCCCAGCCGTCCTCCACCAGGAGGCAGTCCGCGGCGGAGGCCGTCCCCTGCGCCTGGCTCTTGCGGCAGGCGGAGGCGGAGGCGGTGAGCACCATGAGGGCGGACAGGAGCAGGCGTCGGGAGCGCATGGGGACAATCTAGCGTTGGTGAACGCGGCCCACCGACCCGGAAGGGGGGCAGGCGAGCGCGCTCGCGACTGGAAGACGGTGCGGGATGGCGTTGTCCCGGCTCCTGTCGTGGGCACCTTGCTCGGGCGGGTTCAACGACACCAGGGCCCGGCGGGAGGCAATTCCATGGCGCGCATCGCGGTCATCGTGGCGAACGACTTCGAGGACTCCGAGTTCCAGGTCCCCTACGACAAGCTCAAGCAGGCGGGCCACGAGCCCGTCGTCATCGGCGTGGAGGCAGGCAAGACGCTCAAGGGAAAGAAGGGCGCGGAGCTCCGCGCGGAGAAGGCGGTGAAGGACGTGAAGGCCGCGGACTTCGCCGCGCTGCTGATTCCCGGCGGCTACTCGCCGGACCACCTGCGCATGGACATCGCCATGGTCGGCTTCGTGCGCGACTTCTTCAAGGCGGACAAGCCCATCGCCGCCGTGTGCCACGCGCCGTGGATGCTGGTGGAGGCGGACATCGCGGACGAGCGCACCGTCACCTCGTTCCCCTCCATCAAGACGGACCTCATCAACGCCGGCGCGCGCTGGGTGGACCGCCAGGTGGTGGAGGACGGCAACCTCATCACGTCCCGCAAGCCGGAGGACCTGGAGGCCTTCAGCGCCGCGCTGCTGCGCCAGCTGAAGGACGGCATCGCCCCACGTCTGGAGTCACCTCTGGCCCCGGAGGCCGCCGCGGATCGCGCACCCCCCGTGCACTGAGCCGCCAACAGGGCGGAACATGGTCTTACAGGACCTGGGTCCCTGGGGTGCCACGCGCGCCCCAGGGACTTTTGTCGTGGCCCGGCGGCGGACGCCGCGCTCCCTCCCTGCCCCCAGTCTCCAGAGGGAGGACATGGCGGGACGGCCTGCCCGCCCGCGGACGCATGGCGTTGTCGGGGCGCTGCGTCAGGCTTTTGTTGATCTGGAATTGTTCCGTTGTCTTTGGTTCTCCGATACAAGACACTCAGACGTTAGTACGGGGTTTCTCCAACCCCAGGGGAGTCATTTTATCCCTGAATTTTACAGTTGAGTTGCCATTGTGCAGCGGGGTTGTTTATTCTCCGGTCTGCATCGACCTCTCGACGGACCGTGCCCACACGGGCGGTCACTGTGGACGCTCTCCATGAATCCGGCTCCTCGAAACGTCGCGTCCCAGCCCCGTCAGGTAGTCCGCGCAGTGCTGAACGAAGCGCTGGAGAGCAAGCTGGGCGGTGAGGTGGTGGTGAAGTCCACCACGGTCTCCGGCCGCATCTTCGTGGTGGAGCGCAAGGTGGCGTGGACGGTGCTCACGGGCCCCGGCGCGCGCAGCTTCTCCACGGCGCTCATCGACGCGAACCTGGTGAGCCGCGACGACGTCGAGCAGGTGATGGCGGAGTGCCGCAAGAGCGGCGGCAACTTCTGCGAGACGCTGGTGGCGTGGGGCCTGGTGCCGCGCGACACGCTGCGAGACCTGCTGTGCCGCCACGTGGGCGCGCAGCTGGGGGTGCTCTTCGGGCTGACGGAGGCCCAGGCCCTCTTCGTGCCGCAGCCGCGCTCCTACTCCAGCCAGCTGACGTTCGAGCTGGCGGAGCTGACAACCGAAGCAATGCCGACACAACCGGCCGTTCCGCAGTCGCAGTCCATCTCGGGTCCCCCCGTTCTACTGGAAGGTGAAGTCATGGCGAATGTGAAGCAGGCGCTGGAAGAGGCGATGAAGATTGAAGGGGCGTTCGCGGCTTGTCTTGTGGACGCGAACAGCGGGATGACGCTGGGGAGCCTCGGGGCCGCGGGGTTCAACGTCGACGCGGCGGCGGCGGGCAACACGGAGGTGGTGCGCGCGAAGATGAAGACGATGAAGGCCCTGGGCATCAAGGACCGCATCGAGGACATGCTCATCACCCTCGGCGAGCAGTACCACATCCTCCGGCCGCTCACGTCCCGCGAGGGGCTGTTCCTCTACATCGCGCTGCACCGCGCGAACTCGAACCTGGCGATGGCGCGCTTCCGGATGGCGGAGCTGGAGAAGAACATCCAGCTCTGAGGCTTCAGCGCCCTGGAGCAGGCCCATTCCGCCCGTCTCCCCGGAAGGGGAGACGGGCGGTGGCGTTTCAACGGCTCAGTGGTCGCCCGCGCGCTGCTCGCCGGCTTCCACGCGCAGGGCCAGGCGGTTGCCGCGCGGGGGGAGCGGGCAGGTGGCGAAGCGCGTGAAGGCGCACGGCGGATTGTAGGCGCGGTTGAAGTCCAGCACGACGCGCCCGTCCTTGTCCGGCAGCGGCGCGGAGAGGAAGCGGCCGGCGCCGTAGGTGGTGTCGCGGTTCGTCTCGTCGCCGAAGATGATGAACAGCTCGTCCGAGCCCTCCTCCGCCACGGGCATCAGGCGGTGCTCCTTGCCCGCCACCGTGAAGACGAGCGTGCCGGCGGACTTCATCTCCTCCGCGTACCCCAGCACCGTGGGCACGCTGAGCGTGCGAGGCTCTTCGTCCGGTACCAGCCGCGCCTCCACCTTCCACGCCTCGCTCGCCGGATACATCGGGATGCCGTGGAACTGCTTGCGCGCCGCGGCCTCCGAGTCCTTCACCCGCACGCCCAGCCGGTCCTTCCGGTGGATGACCTGAAAGCTCACGCTGCCCAGGCGCAACACATCCGGCGCTCCCGGGTCGTCTGTCTTCAGCGCGCCGCCCGTGAAGGGCTTGCCCTCCAGCGTGAAGGCCACGCCCTCCGCGGGCTGGAAGCTCACGGCGTCGCCGTGACGCACGAAGGTCCCCGCCCTGGCCGGCACCGGCGCGGGCAGGGGCACCGCGCTGTCGGGCGCGGAGCCGGCCGTCTGCTCGCCCTCCTTCAGCCACGTGAGCCCCACCAGCGTCAGCCAGCCGTCCGGCGACGTCAGGTGTCGCAGCCGCTCGGCCTGCCACGCCTGGGTGGCGGCGGCGAGGTCCTCCGCGGGGGCCTTCGTCCGCGCCGTCTGCGCGGCGGGCTTGGGGAGGGGCTTCGCGGGCGGCGAGGCCTGCAGGGCCAGGGACAGGACCAGGGCGAGGGTGCTCATGCGAAAGGGGCCTCGGAGGAGGGGAGTGGGGCGCTGGGGACAAGGTGTAACAGGCGCCGGCTTTCGTTGCGCGCCGTGCTCCCGCCGTGCGAAGGCTGGGGGACCTTCCCGTGAACCTGGAGCTCCACCCCGCGACCCCGGCCAGTGCCCTGCGCAAGCTCGCGCTGGGGACGTGGCGCGCGCCCCGCGACCCCAGCGCCTACGCGTCGCTGGAGGTCCGCATGGAGCCGGCGCTCGCGTTCATGGCCTCGCACCGCGCGCGCACGGGCCGCCGGCTGACGGTGACGCACCTGGTGGCCAAGGCCGCGGCGGACGCGCTGCGCCGCCATCCGGAGGCCAACGTCGTGCTCCGGGGCCAGCGCCCGTGGCTGCGCGAGGACGTGGGCGTCTGCGTGCTGGTGGTGCAGCCGGCGGGCGGCGCGGCGCGCGTGGACCTGACCACCGCCACCGTGCACCGCGCGGATGAGAAGTCATTGGAGGCGTTGGCGGACGCCCTGGAGGCGCGGGTGTCGCGGGTCCGCGCGCGCGAGGACGTGGAGATCGAGCGGGGCAAGCGCCGCTCGTCGCTGCTGCCCGGCTGGTTGATGGGCCCCGCGCTGCGGCTCCTGTCCTTCGTCTGGTACGGCCTGAACGTGGACCTGCGCGGGGTGGGCATGCCGTTCGATCCGTTCGGCTCCGTGGCGGTGACGAACCTGGGCTCGCTGGGGCTGGAGCAGGGCTTCGTCGCCATGGTGCCCTACACGCGCGTGCCGCTGCTGCTGGCGCCCGGGCGCGTGCGGGACGTGCCCGTGGTGGAGGCCGGCGCGCTGGTGCCCGGCAAGGCGATGACGCTCACCTGCACCTGGGACGCGCGCCTCCTCGACGTGGACCTGGTCGCGCGGGTGCTCCGGCACATCGGCGGCGCGCTGGAGGATCCCCGGGGGTGGGATGCACCTGGGGCCGAAGCGCGATAGAACGGGGCCGTCATCCGGAGGTCAGCGCCATGTCCGTGGATCCCTATCGTCGCGTCGGCTCGTCCCGCCCCGTCGGGCGGGTGTTGAGCGGTCAGGACCGCTTCGAGAAGGAGGCCCTGGAAGGTCCCCCTGAAGGTCCCCTGGCCATGGATCGCCGCCAGCGCATGGCCGGCGGACCGCTGCCGGTGAACGGCGAGAGCCCCTTCGCCGCGAAGCTGCGCAAGCTGGCCGCGTCCAACCCGGACGGCGAGGCGGACTGAGCGCCGGCCCTTCGCGCGCAGGACCCGGGCGTGCCCGGCGCCGCCAGGGCCCGCTCCCTCTTCCGGTGACCCCCGCCTTCGGGCTAGGCACGGGGACCTGACCGCCGGTGCCGGTGGTCACTCACCGGGACTGGGGGTACTGATGCGGAAGGCACACGCGGTGGCGGCGTCGCTGGCGGCGCTGATGCTGGGGCAGACGGGCTGCTATCGGACGAGCATCGTCACGAACCTGCGGCCGGAGCCCCAGGTCCACCAGGACCGGCAGTGGTTCACGGTGGCGGGCCTGGTGCCCGTGTCCAGTCCCCCTGGCAGCGAGTGCAAGCACGGCGTCGCGTGGGCGCAGAGCCGGGTGACGCCCGGGGACTTCCTCATCCAGGCGGGCCTGGCGGTGGCGGGCGCGCTGGTGGGCGGCGCGGTGTGCGCGGGCGGCAACCGGACGGACGAGGAGCGCGGCAACTGCGCCGCGGTGGGCATGCTGCTGCCCTCGGTGCTGGTGGGCTCGCGCACCGTGGCCTACGCCTGCGCGTCGGAGTCCCCGAACTTCAGCCCGCGTCAGGAGCTGTCGGGCCCGGAGACGCCGGTCCCCGTCCCCGGCGAGGCGAACGCGCCGGAGGAGGGCGAGGTCCCGGTGCCCGGGACCCCGACCCCGCCGCCGCTGCCGCCGCCCGGCGCGGTGCCGGAGTCGAGCCCCGGGCTCTGAGGTAGGGCCGGACGCGGCACGGGAGGTGGCCGTGCCGCGCCCCGCGTGTCTGTCTATTCGCCGCGCCGCTTCGAGCGCGTGCGCGCCCAGCCCGCGTTGGCCTGGTTGCGCTGGAGCCGCTTGTGCTCACGCTGCGCGGTGGCGTCCGCCTGACGGTGCTGGAAGGCCTGCTCGCGCTGGAGCTTCTCGAAGCTCGCGCGCCGCTCCTCGGGGAGGGTGCCGTCCTCCACCGCCGCCCCCACCGCGCAGCCCGGCTCGCCCTGGTGGCCGCAGTCGTTGAAGCGGCAGCCGCTGGCCAGCGCGAGGACGTCCGCGAAGGCGTGGGCCAGGCCCTCGTCATCGTCGCCCCACAGGCCCAGCTCGCGCATGCCGGGCCCGTCGATGATGAGGCCGCCCTGCTCCAGCACGAACAGCTCGCGGTGCGTGGTGGTGTGCCGGCCCTTGTCGTCCTCCGGCCGCACGGGCTGGGTGACGAGCCTCGCGGCGTCCAGCAGCCGGTTGGTGAGCGTGGACTTCCCCACGCCGGACGAGCCCACCAGCACGCCCGTCCTGCCGGGAGGGAGCCGCGCGCGCACGTCCTCCACGCCCAGGCCCGTCCTCGCGCTCACCGCGAGCACGTCCACGCCGGGGGCGAGGGCCGCCACCTCCAGGACGCGCGCGGTGGCGTCGCCCGCGAGGTCCGCCTTGCTCAGGAGCACGACGGGCGTGGCGCCGCTGTTCCAGGCGACGGTGAGGGCGCGCTCGATGCGGCGGGGGTTGAAGTCGCCGTCCAGGCCCATGACGAGGAACACCACGTCCACGTTGGCGGCGATGAGCTGGCCGTCGTGCTCGCTGCCCGCCTCGCGCCGCTTGAGCAGGCTGCGGCGGGGCAGCACGGCGTGCATCAGCGCCTCGCCGTCACCGGACGCGGGCGGTTGCAGGAGGACCCAGTCGCCCACGGCGGGCAGGGCCTCCGCGCCCTGGGCCTGATGGAGGAGGCGTCCGGCCGCGCGAGCGAGGAAGGCCGGGCCCGCGGTCTGCACGGTGAGCAGTCCCCGCTGCTGGCGCACGACGCGCCCGGGGACGAGGGAGGAAGACGACGGGGAGGTGAGAGAGGCCAGCGCGAGGTCGAGGTCGGGACCCCAGCCGAGGGTTTCGAGTGACACTTGAGGAACTCCGGGCAGCGCGATGCCACGGACGCGCGGGAGCGGGCTCCGGGGCGCCGGGCGTGAAGGAAGCGGGGCTCGCGCTGCGGCGGACGACGGTGCTGCGACCGGCTCAGCGGATGGGCGCCCGCGTGGCGGACAGGGCCGCGACGACGACAAGGGGCGGGGTCATCTGGACAGGCCTCCTCAAGGGGGCGCGGACACTCCGGCGGGCATCGCCGCTCCGTGCGGCGGACCCTAGCAACTCCTGTCGGCCGCTGGCCACCCTGGTGTGTTTCCCCCTTGAACCTCACGCGACGTGAGGTTGTACCCATCCCATCCAGTCACGCGAAGGCCGTGGCTGGAAAGGGGTGAGGCATGCAGCGCACGGAGCTGAAGGTAGGGGAGCTGGCCCGGCGCACGGGGCTGTCCATCCGCGCGCTGCACCACTACGACGCGATTGGCTTGCTCAAGCCCTCGGCGCGCACGGCGTCGGGGCACCGGCTCTACACGGCGGCGGACATCGCCCGCCTGAGTCACATCCTGTCGCTCAAGCAGCTCGGGTTCTCGCTGGAGGAGATCGCCGAGACGCTGGGCCGGGCGGACTTCTCCGCCCTGCGCGTGGTGGAGCTGCGGCTCCAGCGGGCCCGGGAGCAGCTGGCGGAGCAGCGCCAGCTCTGCGACCGCCTGGATTCCCTCGCACGGCAGCTGCGCGCGGCGGAGCCGGTCTCCGCCGACGACTTCCTACAGACCATCGAGGCCATGACCATGTTCGAGAAGTACTACACCCCGGAGCAGCTGAAGGAGCTGGAGGCCCGTCGCCAGGAGCTGGGTGACGACGCCATCAAGCAGGTGGAGGCCGAGTGGCCCCGCCTCATCGCGAGCATGCGCGAGCAGATGGCGCAGGGCGCCGACCCCGCCTCCGAGCCGGTGCGCGCCCTGGCCACGCGCTGGCGCGAGCTCATCCACGCCTTCACGGGAGGCAACCCCGGCATCGAGAAGTCGCTCCAGACGATGCATCAGCAGGAGCCGCGGCTGGCCCAGCGCCAGGGCCGAGACCCGCAGCTCATGGAGTACGTGGGCCGGGCCATGGCCTGTCTGGACGCGCCGAAGTAAAGCCAGACATGGCGGCGGCCGCCAGCGAGAGGGCTGGCGGCCGTCGCCGTCACATCCCACCGCGAGGGGCCTACTGGCCGCCCACGGTGCCGGTCGACCCGCCGTTGGTGCCGCCGGTGCCGGTGCCGCCCACGCCGCCGATGGTGCCGCCGGAGCCGCTGGTGCCGGAGCCGCCCACGCCGCCCGTGCCGGTCGCGCCGCTGGTCCCAGTGCCGCCCGAGCCCGTGCCGCCCGGGGTGATGACGGTGGAGCCGGAGCCCTCGGTCCCCGGCGCGGTGGTGCTGGTGGAGCCAGTGCCCGTGCCCCCGTAGGTGCCGGTGCTGGTGGAGGTGTCACCGCCGATGGTGCCCGTGCTGGTGCCGGAGCCGCCGTAGGTGCCGGTGCTGGTGCCCGTCGAGGGCGACGTGTACGAGCCCGTGCCTGTCGACGGGGCGGTGCTCCCGGTGCCGTAGGTGTCGGTGCTGGAGCCGGTGGTGCCGGTGCCCGTGCCGATGCCGCTGGTCCCGGTGCCACCGGTGCCGGAAGTGCCGCCGCCGGTGGTGCCGGTGCCGGTCGTGCCCGGAGTCGGGTTCACGCCAGTGCCAGCGCCCCCCGTGCCGGTGTTGCCCGTCTGCACGCCCGTGGAGTTGGTGGTGCCCGGAGTGACCGTGCCCGAGGAGCCGGCGCTGCCAGTCTGGCCGTTGTTGATCATCTCCGGCGAAGCGCCCGAGGAGCCGGGAGTCGTCCCGGGGCTCGAGCCGTCGCCTGCCTGCTGGGCGAGCGCGCTGGTGGAGAGCAGGAAGCTGAAAGCCAATGCCGCGGTGCCGATAGAGCGTCGCATGTGAGGAACCCTTTCCGTCGCTTGAGGCGTAAAGGTGTGTGCTTCACCGGACAGGGCAACCCATGGGAAGCAGCCGGCACATGGCAGCCTGGCCGCTCCGGTCAGGTCACGGAGGCCGTGACCCAGCGGTATCCGCCGACGGAGACGCGCTGAGAAAGGCATGCTCTCCACGGATTGCAGGGCGTGGGCCGGCTCCAGGGTGTCCGGCAGGCGGGCTTTCGGGGCTCGACGGTAAGTCTTCGCCTCGTTTCTGTGCTGTCCTCCGGCCCGGAAAGGAGCGTGCGTGAGCGGACGGGAAGGGCACCTGCTGACGGGCCGCAAGAGCGCGCGCGTCGCGCGAAACATGAGCGCCCGTGCATGGCCGCTCACGCTCGTCATCGCCTCGGGCCTGGGCCTGCTGCTCTACGTCGCCACCACCAGCCTCCCGTATCTCATCGCCTCCCCCGCCGGAGACGCGCACCTGGGCGCGCTCAATGACTGTCTGGCGCGGCAGCTGGGGGGAGCCACGCGGCTGGGCTGGGCCGTGGCGCCAGATGCGTCGCGCGCGGCGGTGTTCGCGCCGCACGTCGTCGCGGTCTGCGGCACGGATGGCTCGCACTCGCGGCTGGAGATCCCCGGCACCACCGCCCTCACCTTCGATGGTGAGCGCCGCCTGTGGGCCGCCGCCGGAGGCCACCTGCTGCGCGAGCGGCGCGGCGCGCTCCAGCCGGTGGGCGACATCGCTCCGCCGGAGTGGCTGCTCGGCCACGCGGGCGGTGTCATCGCGCTGGATGCCACGGGCCAGCTCATCTCCGTGGCGCCGGACGGCAAGGTGCTCGGTCAGGCGCAGGTGCCGGGCCCCGGCGGCCGCCTGTCCATCGGCCCCGGTGGCGCGCTGGCGGCGGTGGAGTGGGGCGGCGGCGTCCTCGTCTACGACGCGCGCACCCTGGAGCTGGTGCGGGCGGAGGCCCCGTGCGCCGTGGAGTTCCTGTGGTGGCTCGACGCCGCGGATCAGGTCCTGCTCGCCTGTGGAGGGCCTGCTCCCCAGGACGCTCCAGGACCCGCCGCGCTCCGCTTCGATGTCCGCACCGGCGCACGCGAAGAGATGCCCACCCGCACGCGCACGCCTGCTCGAAGGCTCTCGGGGCGGGCGCTGTATGTGCAGGGCTGTGATGGCTTCCCGTGCACCGCCTCACCGCCCTGAAGCTGTTATGGGGAGGTTTCGCCCCGGACCCATGTCTCCAACCCGGGGCTTTCGGGGATGGTGGGACCCCTGTCCAGGCTCGACGTTGAGTGCCTGACACAGGCGACCTTTCGACCCCGGCTTTACATTCGACAAACCCGCGAACTCATTGGACGTTCCTGGGATCGCGGGCCGGTTTTGTAGCACCGGTCGCAACGCTTCCGCCGATCAGGGGTTTCACTCGTGGACGACACCAAGGTTTCCAGCTCCTCCGCTCCCCGCAAGCGCGCCAATGGCCGAAAGACAGCCGGGGCCTCGGCGGGTCAGGACACCGGCCTTCCTGGCGCCCGGTCCCAGGGCAACGCCGCGGACAGCCTGCTGAGCAGCGCGGAGGCGGCCCGAGCGGAGCCCGCTCGCCGCGCCGCCTCGCGCGGCCGCGACGGCAACGGCCGCCCGGCCGCGGGGGATGGTCTGCGCCCCGGGGGCTCGCCTCCGCTCCAACAGCTGCTGGCGGCGCTCCGGGCCGTGCAGGCCGGTGACTTCTCCGTGCGGCTGCCGTCGGGCGCGCAGGACGTGGTGATGGATGAGATCGCCCGCGCGTTCAACGCGGTGGTGACGCTCAACTCCACGCTCACCCACGAGATCGTCCGCGTGGAGCGCGTCGTCGGCCGCGAGGGCCGCATGGGCGAGCGCGTCACCCTGGGCGACGTGAAGGGCGACTGGGCCACCAGCGTCCAGTCCATCAACGCCCTCATCGGCGACCTGGTGCAGCCCACTACGGAGGTCGCCCGCGTGCTGGTGGCGGTGGCCGAAGGCGACCTCACCCAGAAGATGGCGCTGGAGATCGACGGCCAGCCCGTGAAGGGCGAGTTCCTCCGCATCGGCACCACCGTGAACGCGATGGTGGATCAGCTCAACAGCTTCGCCGCCGAAGTGACGCGCGTCGCGAAGGAGGTGGGCACCGAGGGCAAGCTGGGCGGTCAGGCGGACGTGAAGGGCGTGTCCGGCGTGTGGAAGGACCTCACGGACAACGTGAACGTCCTCGCCGGCAACCTCACCGCGCAGGTGCGCAACATCGCGGAGGTCTCCACCGCCGTCGCCAACGGCGACCTGTCCCGCAAGATCACCGTGGACGTGAAGGGCGAGGTGCTGGAGCTCAAGAGCACCATCAACACGATGGTGGACCAGCTCCGCGCGTTCGCCGCCGAGGTGACGCGCGTCGCGAAGGAGGTGGGCACGGACGGCAAGCTGGGCGGCCAGGCCGCGGTGCCGGGGGTCGGCGGCACGTGGAAGGACCTCACGGACAACGTGAACAGCATGGCCTCCAACCTCACCACCCAGGTGCGCAACATCGCCCTGGTGACGACGGCGGTGGCCACCGGTGACCTGTCCAAGAAGATCACCGTGGACGCGCGCGGAGAGATCCTGGAGCTGAAGAACACCATCAACACGATGGTGGACCAGCTCAACAGCTTCGCCTCGGAGGTGACCCGCGTGGCGCGCGAGGTGGGCACGCACGGCAAGCTGGGCGGTCAGGCGGAGGTGAAGGGCGTGTCCGGCACGTGGAAGGACCTCACGGACAACGTGAACTTCATGGCCTCCAACCTCACCACGCAGGTGCGCGGCATCGCCAAGGTGGTGACCGCGGTCGCCAACGGCGACCTCACCCAGCGCCTGAAGATGGAGGCCAAGGGCGAGGTCGCGGAGCTCGCGGACACCATCAACGCGATGACCCAGACGCTCTCCATCTTCGCGCAGCAGGTGACGGACGTGGCGCGCACGGTGGGCGTGGAGGGCAAGCTGGGCTCCCAGGCGGTGGTGCCGGGCGTCGCGGGCACCTGGAAGGACCTCACGAACAACGTGAACCTCCTGGCCAACAACCTCACCGACCAGGTGCGAAACATCGCGGAGGTCACCACGGCGGTCGCGAAGGGCGACCTGTCCCGGAAGATCACCGTGGACGCGAAGGGCGAGGTGCTGGAGCTCAAGAGCACCATCAACACGATGGTGGACCAGCTCCGCGCGTTCGCCGCCGAGGTGACGCGCGTCGCGAAGGAGGTGGGCACCGACGGCAAGCTGGGCGGTCAGGCGGACGTGAAGGGCGTGTCCGGCGTGTGGAAGGACCTCACGGACAACGTGAACAGCATGGCCTTCAACCTCACCACGCAGGTGCGCGGCATCGTCAAGGTGGTGACGGCGGTGGCCGACGGTGACCTGTCCCAGAAGCTGGTGATGGAGGCCAAGGGGGAGATCGCCGCGCTCGCGGACACCATCAACGCGATGACCCAGACGCTGTCCGTCTTCGCGCAGCAGGTGACGGACGTGGCGCGCACGGTGGGCGTGGAGGGCAAGCTGGGCGCCCAGGCCGAGGTGCCGGGCGTCGCGGGCACCTGGAAGGACCTCACGAACAACGTGAACCTGATGGCGTCCAACCTCACCAGCCAGGTGCGCAACATCGCGGAGGTCTCCACCGCCGTCGCCAACGGTGACCTGTCCAAGAAGATCACCGTGGACGCGAAGGGCGAGGTGCTGGAGCTCAAGAGCACCATCAACACGATGGTGGACCAGCTCCGCGCGTTCGCCGCGGAGGTGACCCGCGTCGCGAAGGAGGTGGGCACCGAGGGCAAGCTGGGCGGTCAGGCGGACGTGAAGGGCGTGTCCGGCGTGTGGAAGGACCTCACGGACAACGTGAACGTCCTCGCCGGCAACCTGACGGACCAGGTGCGCAACATCGCCAAGGTGACCACCGCGGTGGCCAACGGCGACCTGTCCCAGAAGATCACCGTGAGCGTGAAGGGCGAGGTGCTGGAGCTGAAGAACACCATCAACACGATGGTGGACCAGCTGCGCGCCTTCGCCTCGGAAGTCACGCGCGTGGGCAAGGAAGTGGGTACGGAGGGCAAGCTGGGCGGCCAGGCCGCGGTGCCCGGCGTCGCGGGCGTGTGGAAGGACCTCACGGACAACGTGAACGTCCTCGCCGCGAACCTCACGGACCAGGTGCGCAACATCGCCAAGGTGACCACGGCGGTGGCCTACGGCGACCTGTCCCAGAAGATCTCCGTGGAGGCGAAGGGTGAGATCCTGGAGCTCAAGAGCACCATCAACACGATGGTGGACCAGCTCCGCGCCTTCGCCTCGGAGGTGACGCGCGTCGCGAAGGAGGTGGGCACGGACGGCAAGCTGGGCGGTCAGGCCGCGGTGCCGGGGGTCGCCGGCACGTGGAAGGATCTCACGGACAACGTGAACAGCATGGCCTCCAACCTCACCAGCCAGGTGCGCAACATCGCCCTGGTGACCACGGCGGTCGCGAACGGCGACCTGTCCAAGAAGATCACCGTGGACGCGAAGGGCGAGATCCTGGAGCTGAAGAACACCATCAACACGATGGTGGACCAGCTCAACAGCTTCGCCTCGGAGGTGACCCGCGTGGCGCGCGAGGTGGGCGCGGAAGGGAAGCTGGGCGGTCAGGCGGAGGTGAAGGGCGTGTCCGGCACGTGGAAGGACCTCACGGACAACGTGAACTTCATGGCCCGCAACCTCACCACGCAGGTGCGCGGCATCGTCAAGGTGGTGACCGCGGTCGCCAACGGCGACCTCAAGCAGAAGCTGGTGGTGGACGCGAAGGGCGAGGTCGCCGCGCTCGCGGAGACCATCAACAACATGACCGACACGCTGGGCATCTTCGCGGAGCAGGTCTCCTCGGTGGCCCGCGAGGTGGGCGTGGAAGGGAAGCTGGGCGGCCAGGCCCGCGTGCCCGGTGTGGCCGGCACGTGGAAGGACCTCACGGACAACGTGAACTTCATGGCCTCCAACCTCACCACGCAGGTGCGCGGCATCGTGCGCGTGGTGACGGCGGTGGCCAACGGCGACCTGACCCAGAAGCTCATCGTGGACGCGAAGGGCGAGGTGGCGGCGCTCGCGGACACCATCAACAACATGACCGACACGCTGGGCACCTTCGCGGAGCAGGTCTCCACGGTGGCTCGCGAGGTGGGGATCGAAGGGAAGCTGGGCGGCCAGGCCCGCGTGCCCGGCGCGCGCGGCACGTGGCGGCAGCTGACGGACAACGTGAACCAGCTGGCCGGTACGCTCACCAGCCAGCTGCGCGCCATCTCCGACGTGGCCACCGCCGTGACCAAGGGCGACCTGACCCGCAGCATCACGGTCGTCGCCGAAGGCGAGGTCGCGGCGCTGAAGGACAACATCAACCAGATGATCGTCAACCTGCGTGAGACGACGCAGAAGAACCAGGAGCAGGACTGGCTCAAGACGAACCTGGCGAAGTTCAGCGGCATGATGCAGGGCCAGAAGTCCCTGGACGCCGTCAGCCGCCTCATCATGAGCGAGCTGACCCCGCTGGTGTCCGCGCACCACGGCGCCTTCTTCCTCTCCGACCCCGAGGGCGGCGTGCCGTCCCTCAAGCTCACCAGCACCTACGCGTACCGCGAGCGCAAGCACCTGGCGAACCGCTTCCGCCTGGGCGAGGGCCTGGTCGGCCAGTGCGCGCTGGAGAAGAAGACCATCCTGCTGACGCGCGTGCCGTCGGACTACATCACCATCTCCTCCGGGCTGGGGGAGGCCGCGCCGCTCAACATCATCGTCCTGCCGGTCCTCTTCGAGGGCGAGGTGAAGGCCGTCATCGAGCTGGCCTCGTTCCACCCGTTCAGCGCCATCCATCAGATCTTCCTGGATCAGCTGATGGAGAGCATCGGCGTGGTGCTCAACATGATCATGGCGAACATGCGCACGGAGACGCTGCTCGCCGAGTCGCAGCGCCTGACGCATGAGCTCCAGAGCCAGTCGCGCGAGCTCACCCAGCAGCAGGACGAGCTCAAGCGCACCAACATCGAGCTGGAGGACAAGGCGAGGGAGCTGGCGGACCAGAACACCCGCGTGGAGGAGAAGAACCGCGAGGTGGAGCTGGCGCGCGTCAGCCTGGAGGAGAAGGCGGAGCAGCTCACCATCATCTCCAAGTACAAGAGCGAGTTCCTGGCCAACATGAGCCACGAGCTGCGCACGCCGCTCAACTCGCTGCTCATCCTCGCGAAGCTCCTGTCGGACAACAAGGACGGGAACCTCTCCGCCAAGCAGGTGGAGTACGCCAACACCATCTACGCGTCCGGCGGGGACCTGCTCAGCCTCATCAATGAAATCCTCGACCTGTCCAAGGTGGAGGCGGGCAAGATGCAGGTGGAGCCCCGGGACATCGTCCTCACGGAGCTCAACCAGTTCATCGAGCGCAGCTTCCGCCCGGTGGCGGACGAGAAGGGCCTCACCTTCCAGGTGGAGGTGCTCGCGGGCACGCCGCGCCACGTGCGCACGGATCCGCAGCGGCTGCAGCAGGTGCTCAAGAACCTGCTCTCCAACGCCTTCAAGTTCACCGACGAGGGCGGCGTGAAGCTCACCGTGCGCCTGGCGGACAAGGGCCTCCGCTTCGACCACGAGGCGCTGCGCCGCTCGCGCCAGGTGCTGGCCTTCGCGGTGAAGGACACCGGCATCGGCATCGCCAAGGACAAGCAGCGCATCATCTTCGAGGCCTTCCAGCAGGCGGACGGCTCCACCGCCCGCAAGTACGGCGGCACGGGCCTGGGCCTGTCCATCAGCCGCGAGATCGCCAAGCTGCTGGGCGGCGAGATCCGCCTGGAGAGCGAGCCGGGCAAGGGCAGCACCTTCACCCTCTACCTGCCGCCGGAGTACCAGGGCGCGGACGAGGACGTGTCGCAGGGCGGGGACACCCCCGGCCGCACGGTGGCGACCCTGCCGGAGACGCTCGTCGCTTCGTCCGCCTCCGGCACCCTCACGCCGCCGCCGGTCGCGCCGCCGCCGCCGACCCCGGCGTCGGAGCCACAGTCCCAGGCCCACGTGCTGGACGCCGCGCTGCCTCCCCAGGTGGAGGGGGCGCACACGCCCGTCGTGGTGGAGGACGACCGCGAGTCCATCCGCGAGGGTGACCGCACCTTGCTCATCATCGAGGACGACGTGAAGTTCGCCCGCATCATGGTGCAGATGGCGCGAGAGAAGGGCTTCAAGGCCCTGGTCGCCACGCGCGGTGACAGCGGCCTGGCCATGGCGCACGAGTACCAGCCGGACGCCATCACCCTGGACATCCAGCTGCCCGTGGTGGACGGCTGGAGCGTACTGGACCGCCTCAAGCGCAACCCGCGCACGCGCCACATCCCCGTCCACATCATCAGCGTGATGGACAAGCACCTGGGCAACACCCAGGGCGCGTTCGGCTACCTCACCAAGCCCGTGAGCAAGGAGGGACTGGAGCGCGTCTTCGGCCAGCTGTCGCGCTTCCTGGAGCGCCGCGAGCGCCGCCTGCTCGTCATCGAGGACGACGACGTGCAGCGCAGCAGCCTCACCCAGCTGCTCAGCGACGGCGGCGACGTCGTCGTCACCGCGGTGGCGTCCGGCCAGGAGGCCCTCCAGAAGCTGGAGGAGAACGAGTACGACTGCCTCGTCATCGACCTCCTGTTGCCTGACATGGACGGCATCAAGCTGGTGGAGGAGGTGAAGACCCAGCAGCGCTTCCGCGACCTGCCCATCGTCGTCTACACCGGCCGTGAGTTGACGCCCAAGGACGAGTCCCGCCTGCGGCGTTACACCGGCAGTGTCATCCTGAAGAGCGGCGCGAAGAGCCCGGACCAGCTGCTCAGCGACACCGCGCTCTTCCTGCACCGCCTGGATGAGAACCTCCCGGCGCGGGCGCGCGCGGCCCTGGCGCAGCGCAGTGACCAGGACGCGCCGCTGGCGGGCAAGAAGGTGCTCCTGGTGGATGACGACATGCGCAACATCTTCGCGCTCACCAGCGTGCTGGAAAATCACAGCATGCAGGTCATCTTCGCGGAGAACGGGCGGGCGGCCATCGAGATGCTCGGCCAGAACCCCGACGTGGACGTCGTGTTGATGGACGTGATGATGCCGGAGATGGACGGCTATGAAACCATGCGTGCCATCCGCAAGGACCCCAAGTACGCCAGCCTCCCCATCATCGCCGTCACGGCGAAGGCGCTGAAGGACGACCGCGAGAAGTGCATGGCGGCCGGCGCGAGTGACTACCTGCCCAAGCCGGTGGATACTGACAAGCTGCTGGAGCTCGTTCGGCTGTGGGTGAGTGCTTGAAACTCAACGAGCGCGATCCATCCTTCTGCCCCCTTGCCACTTCCGTCTGGAAGGGGGCAGCCCTAGCCTTGTTCGCCGTGTATCGGGCCACCTGACCTACGCGCTCCCCCATCGCGCACATGAACTCCACCGAGCACACTCCGGAGCGTCCCCAGGAAGCCGCGGCGAGCCCTCGCGCGGCCATCCTGATGGTGGACGACCATCCGGCCAACCTGCTGGCGCTGGAAGCCATCCTCGAGCCGCTCGGTCAGGACCTGGTGAAGGCGACCAGCGGTGAAGAGGCGCTCAAGAAGCTGCTGCAGCGCGACTTCGCGGTCATCCTGATGGATGTGCAGATGCCGGGCCTGGATGGCTTCCAGACGGCGGCGCTCATCAAGCAGCGCGAGCGCACGCGCACCATCCCCATCATCTTCCTCACCGCCCTCAGCCGGGACGCGGCGCACGTCTTCAAGGGCTATGCGCACGGGGCGGTGGACTACCTGCTCAAGCCCTTCGACCCGGAAATCCTCCGCTCCAAGGTCAGCGTCTTCGTGGACCTGTTCCTCAAGGAACAGCAGCTCCAGCGCCAGGCGGCCCTCCTGCGCCAGCGCGACCGCGAGGCCCTGGAGCGCCAGAGCGCGCTGCGCTACCGCCGGCTCACCGAGTCCCTGCCGGAGCCCATGTGGGCGGCGCGTGCGGACGGGGCGCTGACGTACGCCAACCGGGCCTGGCGGGACTTCACCGGCCACCAGGAGGGGTTCGAGCTGTCGCTCTCCTCCTTCCTCCAGGACGTGCACCCGGCGGACCGCGAGCGGATGCGCGCGGTGTGGAGCGACGCGCTGGTGCGGATGCAGCACAACACGCAGGAGTTCCGGCTGCGGCGCAAGGACGGCGTCTACCGCTGGCACCTGGCGCGCGCGGTGCCCGAGCACGACGAGCACGGGCAGCTGGTGGGGTGGCTGGCCATCGCCACGGACATCGACGACAAGCGGCGCGCGGAGGAGGCGCTGGGGCGCTTCAAGACGACGCTGGACGCGACGCTGGACTGCGTCCTGATGTTCACCCCGGACACGCTCACGCTGGCGTACGCGAACGCGGGCGCGGCCAAGCAGCTGGCCTCCTCGGTGGAGGAGCTGGTGGGCCTGTCGGTGCTGGAGGTGGAGAGCGCCTTCGACGAGACGGGCTTCCGCAAGCTGCTGGCGCCGCTGATGTCCGGCACGCTGCCGTCGCAGACGTACTCCACCAACCACCGCCGCCGCGACGGCACGGAGGTGCCGGTGGAGGTGGTGCTCCAGTACGTGGCGGAAGGCGAGGGCCCCGGCCGCTTCATCTCCGTGGCGCGCGACATCACCGAGCGCCAGCGCGCGGAGACGGCGCTGCGGCTGGCGAGCGAGGCGAAGGACGCGTTCCTCGCCGCCGCGAGCCACGAGCTGCGCACGCCGCTGGCCGCGGCGAAGGGCCACGCGCACCTGGCGCTGCTCAAGCTGGGGGGGCAGACGGAGGCGGGCCCGGGCAAGTCGCTGCAGATCATCAACCGGCAGATCGACCGCATGGCGAAGCTGGTGGAGGACCTGCTGGACATCAGCCGGCTGCAGGCGGGGCGGCTGTCATTGGAGCTGGAGCCGTTTGATTTGTCGCAGCTGGTGCTGGAGACGCGGGACCGCATGGCGGTGCTGTCGCAGACGCACGAGCTGAAGGTGGAGGTCCCCGAGCACCTGGAGGGGACGTGGGACCGGGGGCGGCTGGATCAGGTGCTGACGAACCTGCTGTCCAACGCCATCCGCTACTCGCCGGAGGGTGGCCAGGTGCTGGTGCGCCTGGTGGCGGAGGGCGACACCGGCGTGCACCTGTCCGTGAAGGACGAGGGCGTGGGCATCCCCAGCGAGAAGCAGCGCCTCATCTTCGAGCGCTTCGGCCGCGCGCACGGCAGCAAGTACGGCGGCCTGGGGCTGGGGCTCACCATCAGCCAGGGCATCGTGGAGCAGCACGGCGGGCGCATCTGGGCGGAGTCCTCGGGGAAGGCGGGCCAGGGCTCCACCTTCAACGTCTGGCTGCCCCGGCGCACGGAGGCCCAGGCGGCGACGCCGACGGAGTCCCTGCGCACGCCGAGCTGAGCGGCCGCGGCGCGGGCGACCCCTGGGGTGCTGGAGCTGCCGCCCGGGCCAGCGGGGCTAGAGGAACCGGCGGACCCACTGGTTCGTGTCTTGTTTGTAGAGAGGGAGCCCTTCGCCTTCGTATTGGAAGAGGAAGGGCTCCATCAGGCGGGCCAGCGCGCGGTACTGGGGGGGAATGGCCTTCGCCTGCGTGTCGATGGGGTCTGGCCAATCGTCGAGGGCGACGAGCACGCGGTCACCGTCCATGGGGAGCAGGGAGACCTCCGGGAAGGGGAGGGCGTTCTGGAGTGCTTCGATGCCGCCCAGTTGTCCCAGCAGGGGCTGGCCCAGGAACGTGAGCCACGCGGGGCTCAGGGCGCGGTTTCCCAATATGGACCTGAAGCCGGTGCCTTGATGGAGATCCAAGCCTGGATAGCGAGCGAGGAGTGCCTCGACGATGGACCACTTCGCCGCGCTCCACATTCCATGAGATGAGATGATGGCGAAGCTGGCGTATCCGAAGTTGAAGGGCAGCTCCCGAGTGAGCTCCAGTGCCAAGGTGCGCAGGTGAGCCGCACCGTTTCCCTGGAGGTAGTCCGTGGGAAAGGTGAATGACACCGCGTTGACGGGAGCCGTGCCGAACGGCGTGTCGAGTGGATGGCCTTCGTACTCAAAAATGTATCCGCTGGAGATCTCTCCTCCGCCCGGGCTTTCGGAGAGGTCCGCATTCCCACTGGTGCCCCAGGGACGCTCGAGTATTTGCTGGCGAGCGATCTCCCAACCCTTGTCATCCAGCTCCAGGATGTCACCGTCATCCGTGCCGTACCAGCCCAGCGAGCCCGGAGGAATGGCGCGGAGATAGGTTTGCAGGGCACGCCACACCGCAGGCGCGATCTCCTTGTGGTCGCGATGGATGAAGAAGCTGAGGCCGATGCCATCGCGGGCGGCAGGAATCGGAGGCGAACCTTTCGACCACAGGCGGATGACAGGGTACTCCCTTGTCATGGCTTCACCTCTTTGACTCCTGTTCGGGGCGAAATGAGCAAGGCCTTCCCTCCCAGCGCTTCCTCGTAGACGGTCCGCTGGGACATGCCGGCGAAGGTGCCCGTGCCATACCTCGTCCAGGTTGGCTCATTTGTGTCCGGACACGGGAACTTGAAGTCCAGGGTGAGCGCGGACTTGAGCAGGTCACGGTCTCCGTGCAGGACGAGGTCCGGCTTGATGGTCCCCCGGAGTTCCTCGGTGCAGCCGTCGGCGATGAGCTGAGATTCCTTCGCCCGGCTGATGGTCTCCAGGAAGCGGGCGTTCGGGTAGTAGCGGTAGCGCTGCTCGATGCTGAAGGGCGCGGGCCACAGCTCCTTCAGCACCTTCTCGGCGCACTGGAGGGCGAGCACGTGCTTCTGCTTGCCGAGTTGCATGGCCCGGGTGACAGGCTTGCCGCAGTGGTCCTGCCCCACCACCTCGGCGCACTCCTGGCGTGTCGGAGGTCTGTCGCGGAAGTAGCGCGCATTGCCCGACTGCTCCGCCTGGACTGCACATCCAGCGAGCTGCTTCTCCAGTTCATCCGCGTCATGGTCCTGCTGCATCGCCGCGAGCATGGCTGCCGGAATGGCTCGGAGCAGGGGAGACGCAGCGGCCCGGGTTGCGGACGCTGCGGCCTGCTCCGCCACGTAGGCCGCGTGCCGCACCTTCGCGGCGGTCTCCGTATCCACGAAGCCCAACTCCCCATGCCGGGAATGCCGTGAACCGCCGGCACACGCTGTCAGCAGGACGCAGACCACCCAGAGGTTCATCGCGGGACGCACGCGCCGGACTCTATTGCCTCCTCTGGCGATGTCGTCAGCGGCTCGCGTGAGCTGGGAGGCCCTGGTGTAATAGACCCTTCACGGGATACGCACCGATACATTGGGAGCACGGACATTGGATGCTCGGCATCGTTGGCTCTCCCCATCGCTCCTGGCGCAGGCCTGCGCTCGGGGCCAGGCGCTCCCAGGTCGGTTGCGTGTCCGGTTCGAGCGCGCCTTCGGATCCGACCTGCGCACTGTGCGCCTTCACGAGCATCCCCTGGTCGCGAGGCTGGGGGCCAAGGCCCTGTGCTGGGGAGCGCAGATCCTCTTCGCCCCGGGAGCGCTGGAGCTCGATTTGACTCGCGGGACCCGGATCCTCGCGCATGAGCTGGTGTGATCTGCCCCCGCAACCGCAAACCGGCGAACAGCAGCCCGCCCGCCAGCAGGAAGCGCAGCCCCGCCATCCGGAACGGCGGGAGGCCCTCCAGCGCGAACCGCATCGCCAGGTACGTCGACCCCCAGATGACGTAGAGCGAGAAAAGGCTGAACAGCAGGAGGCCCCGGTGGGGCGCGGGCTCGGCGGCTTCGGGGGACGCGGTCGCGGTCGTCACGGCGGCGGCCTTCTAACCCCCACCTCCCTCCAGGGCGATGTGCGCTTTGCCGTACCCGCCCCGCGGGCAGGTGCACCAACGCCCCGCCTGCCTGCTCTCCTGAACGGCCCTCCCAATTGAATGCCCCGGGCGCCCCTTTTAGAATTCTACAGGAGGCACGGAGACCCGGAGGTCGGGCCAACGGCCTCTGGAGCGTGAGCGGGAATGCCCGACGACGACCTGGGTGAGCGCGAGAAGGAAGTCCTCCGAGCCGTGGTGCAGGAGTACATCACCACCGGCGGCCCGGTCGGCAGCCAGCAGCTGACTCGCAGAGGCGAGTTCGAGGTCTCCTCCGCGACCATGCGCAACGTGCTCGCCGACCTGGAGGCCCTGGGCTTCCTGGAGAAGCCCCACACCTCCGCCGGCCGCGTGCCCACCGACCGGGGCTACCGCTTCTACGTGGACACCCTGGTGAAGCTGCGCGACCCCGCCCCCCGCGACCGCGAGCTCATCCACGCCGGCCTCGTCCACGAGTCCAGCCTGGACGACGTGCTGTCGGAGGCCAGCCGCGTGCTGCACTCGCTCACGCGCCACGCGGGCGTCGTCCTCACGCCCCGCCCCGACGCCGCCGTGTTCCAGCGCATCGAGTTCCTGCGCCTGCGCGAGAACCGCGTGCTCGCCATCCTCGTGGGCCAGAACGGCCAGGTGCACAACAAGGCGTTCAACCTGGACTTCCCGGTGACGTCCGACGAGCTCGTCAAGGCCAGCAACTACCTCTCGGAGCTGCTGCACCAGGTGCCCCTGGAGGAGGCGCGCGAGCGCATCCGCGCGGAGATGGACCAGGAGCAGGCCCTCTACAACGCGCTCACCGCCAAGGCCCTCCGGCTGGGCGCCGCCGCCACCGACCTCCAGGCGCCCGAGCGCGTGCTCATCGAAGGCACCGGCTCCTTCCTGGAGCAGCCGGAGTTCGCGGACGTGGAGCGCATCCGCGCGCTCTTCCGCGCCCTGGATGAGAAGCACAAGCTGCTGCACCTCCTGGACCGCGTGCAGCGCACCCGGGAGATGCACGTCTTCATCGGCGCGGAGAGCGAGTTCTCCGCCGCCGGCGACGTCACCGTCATCGCCAGCCCCTACGGCACGGCGGAGGCGGTGCTCGGCACCGTGGGCGTCATCGGGCCCACGCGCATGGACTACCGGCGCGTGATCCCCCTGGTGAACTTCACCGCCCAGGTGCTCTCCAGCGTGCTGGAGAAGGTGTAGCCGCCCCTACCGCGGCGCGGGCGCGTAGACGCGCAGCGCCGCGGGAACCACCTGGAAGCGCATGGGCGTCATGCCCACGTTCTCCCCGTCCGCGTTCACCTCCATGGGCGGCGCCGTCTCCACCGCGAGCCTGGAGGTGTGCAGGTGCACGACGGACGCGTGCTCCAGGTGCCCGCCGCTGCGCATGCCCAGCGCCACGCGCGCCAGCGTGGCCACGTCCTGGAGGTGGCCCAGCCCCGTGCGCTCCCCGCCGTCCGCCACGGGGGACGCGGTGATGGCGTAGACGTGGAAGCGGCGGTCGTCCAGCGTCGCGTCCGGCGCCACCATGTTGCCCGCGCCGTGGTAGCGGCCGTTGCCCACCACCAGTTGGAGCGCGTCCACCTCCAGGGCCTGGTCATCCGCCTGGAGCCGGACGTGGAAGGGCTGGAGCGTGCGCACCTCCGCGGCGGCGGCCATGGGGTACGCCAGCTTGCCGGCGCGCTGCTTCAGCGCCTGCGTCAGCCGCTTCGCGATGGCGGTGGTGAGCCCCAGGCTGGCGGCGTTGAGGAAGGGCCGCCCGTCGGCGAGCCCCACGTCCACGCGCGCCGTGTAGCCCCCGGCGATGACGTCGCACGCGGCCTCCAGCGTGTCCGGGATGCCCAGGGAGCGCGCGAAGTCGTTGCCGGTGCCCAGCGGCACCACGCCCAGCGTCACGTCGCGCCCCATGAGCGCCTGCGCCGCGCAGCTGAGGGTGCCGTCGCCTCCTCCCACGAGGACGCGGCGGGCCCCCTGGGCGAGCGCCTCCTCCACCACCCTGCGCAGGCGCCGGGGCCGCGTCAGCGCGTGCGCCGCCATGAGCGGGACGCCGTGGGCGGTGAGCACCTCGCGGGCGCGCTCGAAGGCCTCGCGCCCCGAGCGCGAGCGCGTGTTCACCACCAGGACCGCGGGCCCCTCGTCCAGGTGGCGGAGGCGCGGAGGCGCGTTGAGTGCGGGTTCCAGGGGAGGCCTCTGCTTTCCGTGCGGCGGCTCCAAGCTGCGCACGGAGCCCCTCCGGCACCAGCGGGACCCAGGCGGAAAGGGCAGGCGCACTGTCCATTCCCCAGCCCCGCGCGCGAAGAGGTTCCACGGGTGGACAGGGGTAGGGCGCTGGCGGGTTCCCTCCCTGGGGAGGCGTGTTCACCTTCCAGGCGACGCGGACTCCGTGCCTCGGACCCGCGCCGGGACGTTCTCCAGGAGGGCACTGCATGGCACGAGGAAGCAAGGACAAGTACTCGGCGAAACAGAAGCGCATGGCCGAGCACATCGAGAAGGGCTACGAGGACAAGGGCGTCAGCGAGAAGACCGCGGCCGCCCGCGCGTACGCCACCGTGAACAAGCTCACCGGCGGCGGGATGAAGGGCGGCTCCGGCAGCAAGGCGAAGGTAGCCCGCCGGCGCCCCGCGGCCCGCAAGAACGCGCGCAAGGCGGGGCGCGTGGGCGGCAAGCGTCGCGCCGCCACCGCGAAGCGGGCCAGCACCTCCAGCCGCCGGAAGGCCTCGCCCACCCGGGCCCGGCGCACCCCCCACGGCCGCAAGGCCACCGCGCGCACCGGCACCGCCGGCAAGCGCTCCACGGCCCGCGGGAGCACCCCGGCGCGTCGCGGGACCGCTCGCAAGAGCACGACCTCCCGTTCGCGCGCGAAGCGGGGCGGGTCGCGCAGGTAGCCCCTGAAGGGCTCCGCCGGTGGCCACGGAGCTGTGGCCGCCGGGGGCGCCTTCACCCCTCCACGGGCCTCAGCGCGACTCCTCGTCCTTGGCGGTGCCCCGTGTCGCCGCGTCCCACGGCCAGGCCTCCGGGTCCTCATCCAGGCGGTGCAGCAGCTCCGCGGGGTCCTTCGCCAGCGTGCGGCAGCCGGCCGTGCGCAGGTCCTCCGCGCGGAAGCCGCCGCACAGCACGCCCACGGCCGCTAGGTGCAGCTTGCCCGCGGCGAGCGCGTCGAACGGCGCGTCTCCCACCACCACCACCGTGGCGGGGTCCGGGCTGCCCAGCTTCTGGAGCGCCGCCTCGAAGATGTCCGGGTGCGGCTTGCTCTTGTCGACCTCGTCCTTGTTCGTCTTCGTCTCGAACAGCCCGTCGATGCCGCACAGCTCCACGTAGCGCTTGAGCTCGTCGTCCCTGGCGCTGGAGGCCAGGGCCAGCTTGCGCCCGCGCTTGCGCAGCTGCTGGAACAGCTCCTTCACGCGCGGGAAGGCGCGCACCTTGGGCAGGAACTCGCGCTTGAAGAGCGCGGAGCGGTACTCCTCCAGGTCCTTGCCGAAGCGCTCCAGCTCCTCGTCGTTGAAGAAGACGGGGAGCAGCTGGTCCGCGCCCTTGCCAATCTGGCTGCGCACGTGGGCGAACGGAATGTCCCGCCCGAACTCGATGAACGACCGGCGCCAGGCCTCGGCGTGCTCGTCCACGGAATCCACCAGCGTCCCATCCACGTCGAAGATGACGTTTTCGACCATGCGCGGCAAACCTCCGCCGCCCAAGGTGGCGACGGACGGTGGGCGGGTCAACCGCCGGAGGGAGACTTCGGTCCATTCTCCTGCGCTTCACTGTCCACGAGTGTCCGCGTCTGCACGCTGTAGCCGTCCGGCGCGGCGGGGGTGAAGGCGTCGTTGGGCAGCGAGGTCTTCAGGTCCACCTTCGACAGCGCCGTCTCCCCCTGCTTCGCGTCCCCCAGCCAGCGCGTGAGCCTCTTCGGCACGCACAGGCCCAGGGCCGCGTCGCAGTGCTCCTCCTCCATCCGCACCTCCCCCAGGGTGCCGTCCGGCGCGCGCGTCCGCTTGGCCAGGAAGTCCAGCGAGGGCCAGCGCAGCACATAGGTCACCTCCAGGCCGCCGGCCGCCTCGCCCTCCAGCGCCATGGACAGCTCCACGGCCTCCCGGGCCTGGGGCAGGCCGGTGACGCGCTTCGCCTTCGCGCTGCGCAGCAGCAGCGGCGCGCGGAAGCCCTCCGGCACGAAGGGGGTGAAGATCTCGGTGAGGAACGCGGACAGCTTCTGGGCGGAGACCTGGGACGTGAAGGTGGTGAACTGCCGGGTCGCCTCCACCTGCTCGTACAGGTGCTTGCCGTCCCACCACACCTGCCGGGCCTGGGGCGCGGACACGGTGCCGCGCATCTTCTGGGGCGCGCGGTACGCGAAGGTGAAGCCCGCGGACACGGCGTCCCCTTCCGCCTGGGTGCCCTCCAACTGGTAGGCCTGGAGCTTCGCGTCGCGCGCGGCCAGCCTCTCGCGCACCTGGGCCATCAGCTCCGCGTCGTCCGCGCCTCCGGACGAGGACGAGCGGCAGGCGAGGACGCACACGAGGGGCACGAGGAGGAGGGCGCGCATGGCGGAAGGTCCGGGGGCTGGAAATGGAAAAAGGCCCCGCTGTTCCCAGGGGGCCTTCGGACTGCCTCGGTGAGGAGGCAGCTTCGGACTACTTCACCGCCACGCCGGTCGCGGAGGAGCTGGTGATGCCGATGATGGTGCCGAACAGGGCGAAGATGCCGTGACGGGGCGTGGTGCTCGCCGACTTCAGGTCCACCTTGGAGGCGCCCATGGCCTTCGCCTCGGTGATGAGGAGCTTGTTGACCACCGTGTCCAGGTCGCTCTGGACGATGTCGATGATGTGGAAGATGGCGGTCAGGCCCAGCGAGCTGCCCTGGATGACGGCCACGGCCTCGCCATTGGCGGCGATCTCGGAGCCGGACACCACGGCGGACTCGACGCTGGTGCAGCCCACGAGGGAGGCGGCGGCGACGGCGGACAGGATGAACTTCTTCATGGTTATCTCCCCAACAGACAATGGCTTGGAAGGTGGCGGACAGCCCGGACAGGCGCTCCGCCGTTCGGTAAGACCCCCAGCGGCGCGGTTCGTAGCAGAAGACATTTCCAAGTCAAGGACCCGGGCCGGGTTATTCCGAGTTGTGTTGGACAATTCGTCCGCCGGGAGACTCAGGACCGGTCGCCCCCCTTGCGGCTGTGAGGCATCTTCGCGCATGCACCCGGTTTCCGTTCCGCGCCCCACCCCGCCCCGCGTCTGGCTGCACCTGCTGCTGTTCGCGGCGACGCTGGGGACGACGTTCCTCGCGTACCTGCTGCTCTTCGGCCGCTCGTTCCCGTTCAGCGAGGGGGGGCTCCTGGCCGAGGACCGGACGCAGGCGCTGTTCTTCAGCGCGTCGCTGCTCGCCATCCTGGGCTCGCACGAGATGGGGCACTACGTGCTCGCGCGGTGGCACCGGGTGGACACGTCGCTGCCGTACTTCATCCCGCTGCCGGTGCCGGGGAGCCTGGGCACGCTGGGCGCGGTCATCCGGCTGCGCGGGCGCATCCCCACGCGCAACGCGCTGGTGGACATCGGCGCCGCGGGGCCGCTGGCGGGCCTGGTGGTGGCGCTGCCCCTGCTCTACTGGGGGCTGCTGCACTCCACGGTGGTGGACTCGCCGTCGGTGCCGTCCTCGTTCCCCGGGGAGTCCTCGCTGTGGGTGCTGGGGCAGAACCTGCTGCGCTGGGGGATGGAGAAGGTGACGCAGGCGGCGCCCGCGATGGAGCCCGTCTACACGAGCCACCAGACGCTCTTCGGCGACAACCTCTTCATGAAGGCGCTGACGTGGCTGGCGCTGGGGCCGGTGCCGGAGGGCAAGGACGTGGTGGTGCACCCGGTGGTGATGGCCGCGTGGTTCGGCCTGCTGGTGACGCTGCTCAACCTGCTGCCGGTGGGGCAGCTGGACGGCGGACACCTGACGTTCGCGGTGCTGGGGCCCAGGGCCCGCTGGGTGGGCCAGGGCGTGGCGGGGGTGCTGCTCTTCCTCACCGTCTTCGTCACCGCGTCGTGGGGCCTGTGGCTGGTGGTGGCGAGCAAGGTCGTGGGCTTCGGCCACCCGGAGGTGCTGCGGCCGGAGGAGCCCTTGAGCCGCTCGCGCAAGGTCATCTGCGCCCTGTGCCTGCTGGCGCTGGTAGGGTGCGCGATGCCCGTCCCCCTGCGCGAGGTGTGGTCATGAAGTACCAGTGCGAGAGCTGCGACCGGCTGGTCAAGGTGGAGGCCTACGTCCTCGAGGACGGCGCGCTGGCCGTGGCGTGCCCGGCGTGTGGGGCGTGGACGCGGGCGGCCCCCTCGACCTCCAGGCCGGCCTCGCCGCCGGGGCCCGCCTCCGCGCGCGCCGAGGAGCGGGTCGCGCTCGGAGGCGACGCCGCCGCGGCCGTGGTGCCCGCGGTGGAACTCGCCGGGGTCCCCTCGTGGTCCGGCGTCGCCGCGCTGCGCGTGGTGCGCGCGGAGGCGCCGTCCGCGCTGGAGGGAGACCCGTTCCAGGCGCCGCCGGGCCACTGCCCCAAGTGCGTGGCGCCCATGCGCGAGGACGCCGTGTCCTGCTCGGCGTGCGGGCTGGTCTTCGCCAACTTCATCCCGGACGAGCACCAGCCCTCCGAGGTCCTGGCCGGGGAGTGGCGGGCGCTGCTGGAGGCGTGGCACGACTGGGACGCCCACGACCGCCTGCTGGCCCAGGCGCTGCTGCGGGGAGAGCTGGCGATGGCGGGCCGGCTGTACCGCCTGCGGCTCGCCCGGGCGCCGCACGACGCCCAGGCGCAGCGCGGGCGGGACGAGGTGGTGCGCCGGGTGACGACCGCGGTGCCGCTCGCCTCCGACGGACCGTCGCCGGCGACGGCGCGCAAGGTGAAGAACGTGGTGATGGGCTCCGTGCTGGTGGTGGCCCTGGTGCTCCTGCTCGTGCTCGCGCAGGTGCTGCGCGGCGCCTTCTAGGAGGAAGGCCGGCGGTGGGCTGGCTGGCCCGCCTCCCGGGCGGGCGGGGGACAGGGCCCTCCGCCCGCGTCAGGGAACGCGCGGGGGACGCCGCGCGCTGTTATCCTGCGGGGCCGCCTTTCCGTCCTCCTGCCCCCGAACCGAAGCATGTCCGCGCCCGCGCCCCGCCCTCTCTCTGTCGACAGCCTGCTGGGGCCCGGTGGCGCGCTGGAGGAGGCGCTGCCCGCGTACGAGCACCGCCCGGAGCAGCTCCAGATGGCGCGCGCCGTGGAGCGCTCCTTCTCCGAGGGCAGCTACCTGCTGGCGGAGGCCGGCACCGGCACGGGCAAGACGCTGGCCTACCTGGTGCCCGCGCTGCTGTCGGGGCGCAAGGTGGTGGTGTCCACGGCCACGAAGACGCTTCAGGACCAGGTGTTCTTCAAGGACCTGCCGCTGCTCAGCGAGAAGCTGGGGCTGCGCTTCGAGGCGGCGTACCTCAAGGGGCGCGGCAACTACCTGTGCCTGCACCGCTACGAGTCCTTCGAGAAGGACCCCCAGTTCGTCTCCCGGGAGGAGGCGAGGCAGTGGCCGCTGCTCAAGAAGTGGGTGACGCAGACGGAGACGGGGGACCGGGCGGAGCTGGACCTGCCGGAGTCCTTCGCGGCGTGGTCCCGGCTGTCCACCACGTCGGAGACGTGCCTGGGCTCGCGCTGCTCGCAGTACGAGACGTGCTTCGTCACGCGGATGCGCAAGCGCGCGGAGGCCGCGGACCTGCTGGTGGTGAACCACCACCTGTTCTTCGCGGACCTGGCGCTGCGCAGCTCCGGCAAGCGCACGGAGGGCGTGCTGCCCTTCTACGACGCGGTCATCTTCGACGAGGCGCACGCGCTGGAGGACGCTGCCAGCGGCCACTTCGGGTGCGGCGTGTCCAACTACCGGCTGGAGGAGCTGTCGCGCGACGCGGTGGCGGCCCTGCCGGCGAAGGACGAGCGGCACGCGACGCTCTCCGCGCTGGCCCAGCGGGTGCGCTCGCACGCGGACGCGCTGTTCCTCCAGGCGCCGCGCGCGCTGGGGCTGTCCAGCCAGGAGTCCACCGTGGCGCTGCGCCCGGAGACCATGGGCAAGCTGTCCGGCGCGCTGGAGCAGGTGCGCGAGGGCCTGGCCGCGCTGGCCTCCTTCGCGGGCAGCGAGCGTGAGCCGGAGCTGGCCGCCATCCACCGCCGCTCGGAGGAGATGGCGGAGCAGCTCACCTTCCTGGAGAAGTCCGAGTCCGCGGACCACGTCTACTGGGCGGAGGCGCGCGGCAAGGGGCTGTTCCTGCGCGCGAGCCCCATCGACGTGGCGAAGGAGCTGCGCGACCGGCTCTACGGCGCGCTGGACACGGTGGTGTTCACCTCCGCGACGCTCGCGGCGGACGGCCGCTTCGACTTCTTCGCCAGGCGCATGGGCCTGTACGACGACGAGGGCCAGCCGGTGACGCGCGTGCGCACGCTGGCGGTGCCCAGCCCGTTCGACTTCCCGCGCCAGTCCGCGCTGTACCTGCCCACGCACCTGCCGGACCCCAGCGCCCCGGGCTTCATCGAGGCGGCGGCGGAGGAGATCCTCCAGCTGTGCGAGGTGACGGGCGGGCGCGCGTTCGTGCTCTTCACGTCCCTGCGCAACATGGTGCGCGCGTACGAGCTGACGGCGACGCGGCTGCCCTATCAGGCCCTGCTCCAGGGGGAGCGGCCCAAGCAGCAGCTGCTGGACGCCTTCCGCCAGACGCCCAGCGTGCTCTTCGCCGCGCACAGCTTCTGGGAGGGCGTGGACGTGCCCGGGGACGCGCTGAGCCTGGTCATCATCGACCGGCTCCCGTTCGCGTCGCCGGGGGACCCGCTGGTGGCCGCGCGCATCCGCCAGCTTCAGGCGCGCGGGGAGGAGCCGTTCGACCAGTACCAGCTGCCGCAGGCGGCGCTGGCGCTGCGGCAGGGCTTCGGGCGGCTCATCCGCACGCAGGCGGACCGGGGTATCGTGGCGATGCTGGACCGCCGCATCGTGACCAAGGGCTACGGCCGCGTGTTCCTCTCCAGCCTGCCGCCCGCGAAGCGGATGGACGACACGACGGAGCTGAGCCGCTGGTTCAACGGCCCGGTGCGCCCGGTGCCGCCCGTGCGCTCGATTCGCTGAGCACGTCGCGCAGGCGCAGGCCCACGCGCGCCTGGAAGGGCGGGGCCAGCGTGTCCACGCCCGCGCGGCCCGCGAGGTACCGCCGGTCGAAGAGGTTCTCCACCGCGCCGAAGGCGTCCACCTTCCAGAGGAGGTGGCGGCTCACGAACAGGTCCACCACCGCCGCGCCGCCCATGCCGCGCGTGTTGAGGTCGTCCTCGTACTGCGGGCCGAGCACGCGCAGCTGCGCGGTGATGGAGGCGATGGACGGGTCGTCGAAGGTGACCGCGAGCGCGCCGCGATGCCTGGGGTCCTGCGGAAGCTGGAGACCCACGAGGTCGGGCTGGCCGGGGGCGCGCGTGACGACGGGGTCCACGAAGGTGTACGCGGCGAGCGCGGTCCACCGCCGCGACACGCGCCAGTCCGCGCCCAGCTCCACGCCGCGCACGCGGGCGCGGCCCAGGTTCTGGCGCTGGCGGGTGGCGCCGTCCGGCAGGGGCGCGGCGAGGGTGACGTGGGTGACGGGCGCGTCCAGCACGTTCCAGAAGCCGGTGACGCGGCCGGTGAGCCCGCGCGGGCCGGTGGCCTCCACGCCGGCCTCGGTGCCCCAGAGGCGCTCGGCGCCCAGGCCCGGGTTCGCGGCGGTGAGGACGGTGCCCACCTGGAAGGGGCGGTAGAGCTCGTTGAGGGTGGGGGCGCGGAAGGCGCGGTAGGCGGAGGCGCGCAGGGTGAGCCAGTCCAGCGGGCGCACGCGCGCGGCCAGGCGCGGGCTGAGCTGCCGGGCGGTGCGCGGCGCGAAGTCGCTGGCGGTGGTGGTGCCGTTCGCGAAGCTCTCCAGCTGGTGGCCGTCGAGGTCGCGCCACGCGTCCCAGCGCAGCGTGCCGGCGAGCTCCAGCGCGGGGGACACGGTGTAGAGGTCCTGCACGAAGACGCCGCCGGACACCTGCGTGCCCCGCGTGTTGCGCGCGTAGAGCGTGGTGGGGGTGTACGTGGCGGGGAGGAGCAGCTCGTCGGCCTTGCCGTGCGCGCGGCGCGCGTCCACGCCCGCGGCGAGCACGTGGGCTCCGCCCAGCGTCATCTCCGGACCGGTCCAGACGAGCGAGCCGCCCTGGTCGTTCGCGGGCACGCCCTGGTAGGCGGAGAGGAACTCGGAGTTGCGGGCCGAGCTGACGCGGGCGCGGTCCTGGGAGAAGTCCTGGCTGCGTCCGTAGAGGCCCAGCTCGAAGGCGCCGGCCCCGTCCGTGCGGAGGCGGGCGCTCGCGGCGAACCACGCGAGGTCCACGCTGGCGATGGTGTACCGGGTGCCCCCGTTCTGCGTCTCGCGGAACACGCCCGCGCGGGCGGAGAGGGCGAGGTGGTCCGTGGCCTCCGCCTCGACGCGGGCCTGGGCGCTGACGTGGTTGGAGGGCGTGTCGCCGTCGATGCGGCCGCGCTGGCCTTCAGGGACGATGGCGTAGCCATCGCTGGTGAGGCCCTCGACCTCCAGCGACGCGCCCACGCGGCCCCAGCGGTCCGCGAGGCGCGCGGCGGCGAAGCCGGTGCCCAGGTTGCCCACGGACACGTCGGCGTCGAGCACCGGGCCGGTGATGGGCCGCGAGAAGAGCTGCACCACGCCGCCCAGCGCGGCGCTGCCATAGAGCGCGGAGCCGCCGGTGGGGACGACCTCGACGCGGTCCAGGCCCAGGCGGGGCAGGGCGCGCCAGAAGACCCAGCCGCCGTAGGGGTCGTTGAAGGGAAGCCCGTCCAGGAGCACCAGCCCGCGAGCCACGCCCGAGGGCGCGAGCCCGCGCAGGTTGAGCCCCTGCGCGGTGGGGTCCGCGACCAGGGACGGCGTGCGGCGGAAGGTGGCCGCGGACGGCAGCGTGCGGAGCAGCGCGTCCTGCGTGAGCGTGGGGCTGCGCTCCATCTCCGCGCGGGGAATCACCACCGTGGTGGCGGGCACGTCGCGCAGGGGCCGCGGCAGGCGCGTCGCGGTGATGACCGTGCCCGTGCCGGTGTCGGGAGGCGCGTCGGCGTCCGACGCAGTCGCTGTGGGCAGGGGCGCTGGGGCCGGCGCCGGTCCAACGGTCGGGGCCGCCGGGGCCTCCGGAGGTGCCGCGGCGGATGCTGCTTCCACCCGCGCCAGTAGCCCTTCCCCAGGTGCCTGCGCGGCGGCCACTCCGGGCAGCAGCAACGCCAGGACGCAGCGGGAGGTGAGCGAGGGGTGGGAGGAGGCTCGCGGTGCAGGCATCCCGCCCGCTCTACTGGAAGTCGGGCTCCCGGGCGATGGCGGACGCATGAAACACGAACGGCGGTGAGGTGCCGCATGGGCCACTCCACCGCCGCCGTTCACGGCTGGAACGCCGCGGGGGACTACGCCGTGGCGATGCCACCGCCGCCAGCAGCGGCCGGGCCCTGGTACTGCGCATCACCGAAGCCCAGCATCGGGATGAAGATGAAGCCCAGGAGCGCGATGCCGATGCCAAAGCCCGTGCCCTTGCCGAAGGACCTGGCCAGGTCGATGCTCACGATGATGCCCGCGATGAGCCCCGCGGGCGGACACAGCAGGAACAGCGCAAGCCACCAGATGGGCCGGCCCACGATGGTGAGCAGGATGTAGAGGTTGTAGATGGGGACGATGGCCGCCCAGCCGGGCTGCCCCGCCTTGACGAACATCTTCCACATCCCCGCGATCGCGACGGCGATGACCGCGAGATAGATGATCGACATCACGATGGCGAACGGCCCGGCGGACTGCGCCTGCTGCTGCTCCATCGCCTGCCGCATCAACTCTGCCTGCTCTTCATTCATGACGGACTTCCCCCTCGGAAGTGTGGGACCCTCCCCGCCGGGGCGGGTCCAAGTTCACCTCCGAACAAAGGCGAAGTCGGGGGGAGAATGCAAATGCCTTCCCCCGCCCGGGGCGTCGCTCACGCCTTCAGCGTCTCCGGCACCGCCCAGTCCGGCTTCAGCCGCTGGATGACCTTCACGAAATTCTCCTTGTCCTGGGCTTTCTCCAGGGCGGCGTCGGGGAGGATGACGTCGTCCTTCACCAGGCGCTCCAGGTGCATGTCCAGGGTCTGCATGCCCTGGCCCTGGCCGGCCTGCATCTTGGAGGCGATCTGGAACACCTTGCCCTCGCGGATCATCGCGGCGATGGCGGGGCTGCCCACGAGGATTTCGAGCGCGGCGACGCGGCCCTTGCCGTCCGCGGTCTTGATGAGCTGCTGGGCGACGATGCCGGCCAGCGACTCCGCCAGCATGCCGCGCACCTGGCCCTGCTCGTCCGCGGGGAAGGAGTTGATGATGCGGTCGATGGTGGCGGGGGCGCTGTTGGTGTGCACCGTGGCGAAGACGAGCACGCCGAAGCTGGCCAGCTGGAGCGCCAGCTTCATGGTCTCGTTGGTGCGCAGCTCACCGATGAGGATGACGTTGGGGTCCTCGCGGCCGGCGGAGCGGATGGCGGTGGCGAAGCTGGACGCGTGCGGGCCCACCTCGCGGTGGGTGACCTGGGCCTTGAGCGACTCGTGCACGAACTCCACCGGGTCCTCGACGGTGAGCACGTGCGCGGCGCGCGTCTTGTTGATGTGGTTGATCATCCCCGCGAGCGTGGTGGACTTGCCGCTGCCCGTGGGGCCCGTCACCAGCACCAGCCCGCTGCGGCGGTCCGCCATCTTGCGCACCACCTCCGGCGTCTTCAGGTCCTCCAGCGACAGCACCTTGCTGGGGATGGTGCGGAACACGGCGCCGATGCCGGTCATCTTGTAGAAGTAGTTCGCGCGGAAGCGGGCCTTGGTGCCGTAGCCGTAGGCGAAGTCCAGGTCCAGCTCCTCGACGATCTGGCGCTTCTGCTCGGGCGAGCAGATCTCGAAGAGCAGCGACTCCAGCTCGTCGGAGGTGAGGGCCTCGTCGCGCAGGGCCACCAGCTCGCCGCGGATGCGGCCCATGGGCGGGTAGCCCACGCTCAGGTGCAGGTCGCTGCCCTTCCTGTCGAGCAGGAGGTCGAACCAGGCCGCGATGCGGGGAGTGTCCGTCATGTCAGGCGCCCTTCTTGCCGAGCAGTGAGCCCACCTTGGACAGCATCCGCGCGCCCTCCTGGGCGCTGGCGGGCGGGGGCACGGTGGGGGCCGAGCCGGGCCGCTTGCCCGTCACCATGGCCTCGATCTCGTCCGGGTTCTCCGCGAAGCCCTTCACGGTCTCCAGCGTCGCCCTGCCGGAGCGCGCCAGGTCCGCGAGCGAGTCCTCGAAGCGGATGATGCCCAGCGACTTGCCGCGCTGCTGGAGGGAGGGGATCTGATACGTCTTGTTGTCGCGGATGAGGTTGCCCAGGGCCACGGAGCCGGTGAGCACCTCGGCGGCGGCGACCATGGACTTGCCGTCCGCGCTGGGCATCAGCCGCTGGCTGACGATGAGGCGCAGGCCGCTGGAGAGCGACAGGCGCACCTGCTGCTGATCCCCCGGCGGGAAGAGGTCGATGAGCCGGTCGATGGTCTTCGCCGCGCTGGGCGTGTTCATGGTGCTGATGAGCAGGTGGCCCGTCTCGCTGGCGGCGAGCGCCATGCGCACGGTCTCCGTGTCGCGCAGCTCACCCACGACGATGACGTCCGGGTCCTCGCGGAGGCTGCCCTTGAGGGCGCTGGCGAAGGTGCGGGTGTTGGTGCCCACCTCGCGCTGGCTGATGAGGGCGCGCTTGCGCGGGTGCACGTACTCCACCGGGTCCTCCACGGTGAGCACGTGGTGCGTCGTCTCCCGGTTGATGATGTCCACCAGCGCCGCGAGCGTGCTCGTCTTGCCGTGGCCGGACGGGCCGGTGAGCACGATGAGGCCCTGGTGGTGGTGCGTGGCCTTGGCGATGTCCGGGGGCAGGCCCAGCGACTCCAGGGTGGGGATCTCGCGGGCGATGACGCGGAAGGTGCCCTTGAGGCCGGTGCGCTGGCGGCCCACGTTGACGCGGAAGCGGCCGGTGTCCTCGGAGTCCAGCGCGAAGTCCACGCTGCCGTCCTTCTCCAGCACGTGCCGCAGCCGCTCCGGGATGATGGGGAGCAGCAGGCGCTCCACGGTCTCCGGCGACAGCGGCGTGTCCTGCGGGAGCAGCTCCCCGGCGAGGCGCAGCAGCGGAGGGCGCCCGGCCACCAGGTGCAGGTCGCTGGCGTTCATGCTGCGCGCCTGCTCCAGCAGCACGGCCAGGTCGCGGCCCGGCGCGGAGGCCGCGCGCGAGATGGGGATGATCCGCGCGGGGGGATTCGCGCCGGTGGGCGCATGGGCCGCCGCGCCCGCGTGAGCTGTCGCGCCCGTGTGGGTCGCCGCGCCCGCGTGGGTCGGAGCCCCCGCGTATCCGGTGGCGCCCGCATGAGGCGCCGCTGCGCCGTAGGCGGATGCCGCGCCCGCCTGGGGCGAAGCGCCTGCGGGGCCGGAAGCTCCGCGTGGGGGAGCGCCCCCCGCGCCGAAGCCGCCGGGCTGCGCGGTGGCGCCCGAGCCCACGCCACCCGGCTGCGCGGCCCGCGCCGCCACGTCCGGCGTGGTCACCGCGGGCACTCCCGCGTAGGGTGTCCGCGAGGGGGCCTGGGCGGCCACCGCGGGCACTCCCGCGTAGGGTGTCCGCGAGGGGGCCTGGGCGGCCACCGCGGGCACTTCCGCGTAGGGCGTCCGCGAGGGCGCCGCTGGTGCCGCCGGAGCCTGCGCCGCGCCCTCCGCGCCTCGCGTGAGGCGCACGTTCATCAGCTCGCCCCGGCGCACCGCCGCGATGTTGAGGGAGCCCAGGCCGGTGGCGTTCACCTGCCACTGCACCGGCGTCTCCGACACCGTGGACGCCCGCGCCGCGCCCACCATCGCATGGAGGGCCTTCACGAGCTCATCGGTGGAGAGGGCCCCGGGGTCGACGGGCTCGTACCCGTTGGCGCCGCGCACCATCGGCGGACGGCCACTGGCCAGGGCCAGCTCGGTGATTCCAGGACGCGACAGATGACGCAGCAGTTCCGCGAGCGGTTTCATTCGGGAGAGGCCCCACCGCTGCCGTGCGTCAGGCCCGGCGGGGTGGGAACTCCCGCGAGGATAGTCGACCGCCACGCCCCAGGTCACCCGGGGGGACATGCCCGCAAACGCACGACGGGAGTGGCCGTGTGAGGGCCGCTCCCGTCGGGTCCAACCCGCTTCGCTGGGGTGACGCGGACTACAGCTCGCGCGACATCAGGAGCCGCAGCTTGCCGGACTTCTTGGAGACCACCGTGGCCACCGTGGTGAAGCCCGCCTTGCGGTAGAAGCCCACCGCCGGGGCGTTCGCCGGATCCACGCGCAGCGCGATGGTCTTGCGGTACATGTCGCGCGCCGCCTCGAGCGCCTTGTCGAGCAGCATCGCGCCCACGCCGTGGCGCCGCAGCTCCGGCTTCACCACGATGTTGCGCAGGTACGCCGCGCCCGGCACCGGGCCGTCGCGCTCCACCGTCACGTAGCCCACCACCTGGTTCTGGCTGCGCGCCACGTGGAGGAAGGGCCGCAGCTGGGTGAGGGCCTTGAGGCTCTCCTCCTGCGTCTCACCCCGGCTCTTCCACGGCTCGGAGTTGGCGCGCAGGGCCGACACCGTCGTGAGGTCCTCGTCGGTGGGAGGACCGAACTTGACCCCATTCACCAGCTCGTTGGGGGGCGTCGCTCCTTCCAGCACCGGCGTGGGGGCCGCCACCTCGACGCCAGGGTCCACCTGCTTCATCGTCATCGCCTTGCTCCTCCGTCGCGTCCGCGATCCTAACCGGTCCCCCCGTACCCATGCACGCGATCATTCCGCGCGCAGTGTCCTGTTTTCCGTGTGGGGAGACGTCCTCCTCCCAAAGCGGGGAGCAGGAATCTCTCGAAACGCCACCTGGGAGAGCGTCATTCCGGGAAGACGCGTCACGCCCCGCCGCCTGGACCGCGAGCGGCCTTCCGCGCGGGGCGTGGGGCCATTATAAAACGGCTGTCCGGGTCCCCCTCGGTCCGAGTCCCGCCCCTTGCAACTCAACCACGCCCAGCGCGAGCTGACGCTCAAGATCGTCTATTACGGCCCCGGGCTGAGCGGGAAGACGACCAACCTGCGCAAGCTGCACGCGCGAGCGCGGCCGGACGTGCGAGGGCGCCTCCTGTCGGTGGACACCCACGACGACCGGACGCTCTTCTTCGACCTGCTCCCCGTCTTCTTCTCCACCTCCACGGGCTTCAAGGTGAAGGTGAAGCTCTTCACCGTGCCCGGGCAGGTCATCCACAACGCCACCCGGCGCGTGGTGCTCCAGGGGGCGGACGCGGTGGTGTTCATCGCGGACAGCCGGCGGGGCGCGGCCCAGGAGAACAACGCCTACTGGCGCAACCTGCAGGAGAACCTGCGGGAGATGGAGCTGGATCCCCAGCAGGTGCCGGTGGTCATCCAGTTCAACAAGCGGGACCTGCCGGACAGCCTGACGGACGCGGAGCTGGCGGAGGTGCAGCGCCGGGGCAGCCAGCCGGTGGTGGGCTCCGTGGCCGTGCGGGGCGAGGGCGTGGTGGAGACCTTCCACGCCGTGGTGCAGACGGCCTGGCGCGCGCTGGAGGCGCGGGCCCAGCTGTCGCGCAACGTGGGCCTGACCGAGGAGGAGTTCCTGGGGCAGATCTTCCGGCACATCGACCTGAGCGGCACGGCGCTGGAGGGGCGGTACGCGCCCGGCGCCATGCCCGGCGGCCGGGAGAGCGGGAGGGCGCCATGAACGGCGCGGCCGGCGGCGGGCCCCGGAACAGCGCGAGCGCGCCCCGGCGCGAGTCCGCGCTCCAGCGGCGGCTGTCCCTGGGCGACCTCCTGGACCTGCCGTCCTTCACGGAGGTGGTGAAGGGCTTCAGCGACCTGTACCGCGTGGGCATCAAGGTGCTGGACACGCGCGGCAACAAGCTGGCGGACGTGAAGGTGGGCCACGGCGACTTCTGCGCCTACGTCTTCTCCTTCCCGGACGGCCGCCACGCGTGCACCGCCATGGTGGGCCGGGTGAAGGACGGCCCCGTGCTGCCGGAGGCCGGCGGGCGCGTGGCGGACGGCGACGTGTCGGAAGCGGCGGGCCTCATCGCGCTCACCTGCTTCACCGGCCTGCGCTACGTGGTGATGCCGGTGCGCTACGACGGCGACCTGCTGGGCCGGGTCATCCTGGGGCCCTTCACGCCGGAGGAGCTGACGGACTTCCCGGAGACGCTCACCGGCATCCAGGGGCTGGACCTGGAGCGCGCCCAGGAGCTGCTGGGCCGCGTGCGCCGCGTGCCGGAGCGCACCGCCGCGCAGGTGCTGGGCCACTTCGGCCAGGTGCTGGGCGCGCTCGTCGCCAGCGGCCAGAAGGCGTACCTGGCCACGCACCTGCACCTGGAGTCCACGCTGGAGGTGCACCGCGAGCTGGAGGCGCAGAACGCGCGCCTGCTCCAGGCGAACGCGCGCCTCAAGGAGCTGGACCGGCTGAAGTCCACCTTCCTGGGCACGGTGAGCCACGAGCTGCGCACGCCGCTCGCGTCCATCCTGGGCTACTCGGAGATGATGGCGGAGGGGCTGGCCGGGCCGCTCAACCCGGACCAGCTCCAGTACGTGCGCACCATCGTGGAGAAGGGCGAGACGCTCCTCTCGATGATCTCCTCGCTCCTGGACCTGAGCCAGATTGAAGCGGGCCGCCTGCGCCTGTCCATGGCGCCGGTGGACCCCGGCTACGTCATCCAGACGGCCGTCTCCAGCGTGCTGCCGCAGGCGCAGCGCAAGGGCCTGGAGCTGGAGGTGCGGCTGCCGCACACGCCGCAGCCGAGGCTCGCGGGCGACCTGGACAAGCTGCGCCAGGTGGTGGTGAACCTGCTGGCCAACGCGGTGAAGTTCACGCCCGCGGGCGGCCGGGTGAAGGTGACGCTGTCGGACGCGGCGATGCAGCAGGAGCTGGGCGTGCCCGGCTACCGCATCAGCGTGGAGGACACCGGCGTGGGCATCCGCGCCGAGGAGTTCGAGCGCATCTTCCAGAGCTTCTACCAGGTGGACGGCAGCTCCACGCGCGAGTTCGGCGGCGCGGGGCTGGGCCTGGCCATCGTGAAGAGCCTGGTGGAGGGCCACGGCGGCCGGGTGCGCGTGGAGAGCGAGTTCGGCCACGGCTCGCGCTTCATCGTGCAGCTGCCGCTGCACCCGCCCATGCACGACCGCGGGCTGACCGCCGCGCCGCCCGTGCCGGAGCCGGACCGCTTCTAGCCGCGGTACGTGCAGCGCCCGTCCGCCGGCGAGCGGGGCTGGACGGACGCGACCTACTCCTGCGTCTGAGTCACCGCGGCTCGTCCGCGAGGGGCTGTCCGGAGGCGTGGGGCTTGAGCAGGCCCGCGCCTCCGGGGTCCGCCGGCAGGAACGTGGGCAGCCGCGTCTGCACGAACGCGCCCACGAGCCCCAGCACCATCACGACGCCCAGCGCCCGGCCCAGCCGCAGCGTGAGCGAGCGCTGCTCCGACACGCGCGCCACGAGGATGAAGTTGATGGCGGCGCTGGCGAGCGACGCGATGATGGCGCCCACGCCCGCCGTCGTGGGGGAGATGATGCCGTTGGCGCACAGCGACGCGGCGGACGCCACCGCGGACGCGCTGGACACCAGGCCGCCCACGGCGCTCACCGCGTAGAAGCCCCAGCGGCCCAGGAGCGTCTGGCCCACGGTGCCCACCACCTGGAGCACCAGGAAGATGAGGCCGAACTTCAGCGCGGACGGCAGGGAGAAGGGCGACTTCAGGGGCAGGGTGGGGGGCTCCGCGCCGGGCGTGGCCTCCACGCGCGAGCGCACCAGCGCCAGGCCCGTGCTGGACAGGAGGATGAGCACCAGCGGGATGGCGGAGTCCACCAGCGCACGGAGGGAGAGCAGCCCCAGCAGCACGGCGTTGCGCAGCGCCATGGCGGCGGTGGCCAGCATCACGCCCCGGTAGGCCACGTCGAGCAGGCGCCCGGACGTCTCGCGCACGCGGTTGGCCAGCTCCGCCACGGTGACGGTGCTGTTGACCAGCCCGCCCAGGAACCCCGTCACCTCCACGCCGTGCGCGCCGAACACCTTCCACAGCAGGTAGTTCACGAAGCCGATGGCCGCGATGAGGATGACCGTCACCCACGCGGCGCGCGGCTCGATGAGGCCCCACGGGTCCACCGGCTGCGCGGGCAGCACCGGGTAGATGGCGAAGGCGAGGATGGCCAGCAGGATGGCGCTGCGCAGCTCCTCGGCGGTGATCTTGTGGCTGAAGGTGGCCAGCCGCTCCTTCCACGCGAGCAGGCCCGCCGTCGTCACGCCCACCGCCGCGGGCGTCACCGTGTGGCCCAGGCCGCACAGCACGCCGGTGAAGCCCGTGACGAGCAGCGCGGCGGACGTGGTCAGCTCCGCGCCGCCGTTGGCGCGCAGCGACTGCCAGTTGAGGAAGCACAGGAGCACGCCCAGCAGCGCGAGGCTGAGCAGCGCGAAGCTCGGGCCCAGCAGGCCGCCCATGCCGCCCAGCAGCGCCGCGAAGCCGAAGGTGCGCAGGCCGGCCTCCTTGCCGCGCCACTCGCGCTCCAGCCCGACGAACAGGCCCACCGCGAGCGCGAGCGTCAGCCGCATCAGCGTCTGGAGGGGCGGCCAGGAGACGACGGGGGGCAAGCCTTCCATCATGCGAAGAACCTCTCTTTGTCTCTCATGCTCGCCTGTCGGGCCGACGTCAACGCCGCACCCCGTCACGCGCGAACCCTTGGACCTCCACGCTTCGCGCCGCTGCCGGCCCGCCGCGGCCCGCGGTCAGGTGAGGGCGCGGGGGCCTTCCGGCGCGGCGCCACCGCTCACGACCTGGAGCCGCTCCCAGCCCTGGCGCGCGAGCAGCTGATGCAGCCGGGGCCGCAGCGCCGCCAGGAGCGCCTTCGCGCCGGCCTCGTCCTTCAATGACAGCGCGGGCAGCGACCAGCGCTCCCGCACGCGCGCGTCCATGCCGGGCGCGTGACCCGCGACGTCGATGAGGACGTAGTGGGCCGCGGGAATGCTCCGGTCGCGCCGCGGCGCGGCGCGCAGGCCCGCCTCCCGCATCAGCGCCTCCACGGCCGGCGGCGGCCCGTCATCCAGGCCCGAGCCCGGCGGCGGCGACACCACCGCGCGCGCCCGGTCCGGGTGCGCCAGCGCGTTGAAGAGGGCCGCGGCCAGGTGCGCGGGGCCGGCTTCCGCGCACTCGAAGACGACGGTCTCCACGGCCGTGGCGGCGGGCCGCGGCGTGCCGCCCAGCAGCCACCGGAAGAGGAACACCGCCAGCGCCGCGCCCAGGAGCTGCGCCGCGACGAAGGACTCCACCTCCCAGGGGCTCATCACGCCCGCGTGGGCGCTGGCCGCGCGCGCCAGCACCAGCGCGGGGTTCGCCAGCGAGCGCGAGTCCGTGAACCACACCGTCGCGGCCACGTACCCCGCCATGGCCAGCGGGGTCGCCGACGGGCGCGTGCGCACGCAGCCGCGCACCACCACCAGCAGCCCGAACGTGGCCACCATCTCCGTGAGGAAGCGGGCCCCGTCCGCCGCGGGCATCCTCGCGGTGAGCAGCAGCGGCTCGTTGCACATGCGGTGCGCGACGAGCCGCCCCACCAGGCTGCCGGACAGCTGCGCCAGCGCGTACAGCGGCACCTCGCGCCAGGGCGTGTGGTCCCCCAGCGCGTCCGCGAAGGTGAGCGCCGGGTTCAGGTGCGCGCCCGACAGCGGCCGCAGCACCCACAGGAGGCACGCCAGCACCGCGCCGCACGACAGGGACATGAAGAGGCGTCCCTCCGTGGCGCTCGCGCCCAGGTGCTCCGCGACGTGGTGCGACCCCTCCAGCGCCACCACCAAGAGCGCGCACCCCAGCGCTTCCGTCACCAACCGGCGGCGCAGGTCCATGGGTGTGGAGGAGGAGGGCACTCCCTGTCCTATGCCTGGGCCCCCTGACACCGTCAACGCCATGGGCCCGGGCCCCGCCTGGCCGTTCGCGGGTCGTCATTGCGTCCCCGGGCGCGGGCGTGGTCTTCAGTGCCGTCCATGCCCGGCGAGTTCGACCTCATCCAACGCTTCCTCGCCTGCTTCCCGCGCGCGCGGGTGCCGGTGGGCCCCGGGGACGACTGCGCCGTGCTCGCCCCCTCGAAGGGCGCGCTGTGCGTCACCACCGACGCCGTGGTGGAGGACGTGCACTTCACCCGCGCGACGTTCTCCGCCGCGGACATCGGCCACAAGGCGCTCGCGGTGAACCTGTCGGACCTGGCCGCCATGGGCGCCACGCCGCGCTGGTTCGTCTGCGCGCTCGCGCTGCCCCGGGACTTCCCCGCCCGCGAGGTGTCCGCGCTGGGCCGGGGCATGGCCGCGCTCGCGAAGGCCCACCGCATCCAGCTCGTGGGCGGCAACTTCACCTCCGCGCGCGAGGTGTCCGTCACCCTCACCGTCACCGGGGAGCTGTCCCATCCGCCCCTCACCCGCTCGGGGGGCCGGCCCGGGGACGGGCTCTACGTCTCCGGCACGCTGGGCGACGCGCGCCTGGGGCTCCAGCACCTCCAGGCCGGCGTCCGGCGGGGCGCGGCCGTGACGCGCCAGCGCCGCCCGGCGCCCCGCGTCGCCCTGGGCAGGCTGGCCGCGCGCTTCGCCTCCGCCGGGATGGACGTGTCGGACGGGCTGGCCCAGGACCTGGGTCACCTGTGCGCCGCGTCCCGGGTGGGCGCGGAGCTGGCGCTGGACCGGCTGCCCCTGTCGCCCGCCGTGCGCGCGGCGCTGGGGCCGGAGGGGGCCCTGCGGGGAGGGGAGGACTACGAGCTGCTGCTCGCCATCCCCCCCTCGCGCACGCGGGCGTTCGAGCGGGCCTGCGCCCGCGCCGGGCAGGCGGTGACGCGCGTGGGGGCGCTGACCCGGGAGCGGAGGTTGCGGTTTCGGGACTCAGGGGGGCGCCTGCTGGACCCGCCCGGGGGATACGATCACTTCGCCCGGTCAGGCAGGCGGAGCCGGCCGGATGATTGACCCGTACCGGACAGCAAGGCTAAACCCCTGGGCTGTTTTCCGCCCCTCCCGCTGAAGGCACTCCGTGCGCCGCCCCCTTCGCGACGACCCCTCCTCCGGCCTCACCCCCCGACGCGAGCCGGTGCAGCGACTGCTGCGCGCCGTCGAGGGCCCCAAGGTGGTCCGCGAGCAGTCCCTGCACCGGAAGATCACCACCGGGTACATCCTCCTGGGCCTGCTGCTGGGCACGTGGCTCCTGTGCACGGAGAGCGTCTTCGACGCGTCCTGGGGCCGCTGGGGCTTCATCGTCCGGGTGGGCGTGGGCGTGCTCATCACCTTCGGCTGCGCCACGTTCCTGCCGTCCCTGCTGGCGCGCGTCACCCGCGTGAAGGTGCTCAGCCGCTCCGCCTTCGAGATCTCCCAGGGCGACCTGTCCAAGCCCGTGGCCGCGGAGGTGCACAGCACCCGCGACGAAATCGACGAGCTGACGGGCGCCATCTCCCGCATGCAGGAGAACCTGCGGGAGCTGGTGGGCAAGATCCAGGACACCGCCAAGAGCGTGGCGGACACGGCCATCGACCTGCAGCGCAGCGCGGAGAACGTCAACGGGTCCACGGAGGAGGTGGGCTCGTCGATGGAGAAGATCGCCAGCGGCGCGGAGACCCAGTCGCAGCTGGTGTCGCGGGCCTCCAAGGTCATCACGGAGATGGCCGGCAGCATCGAGCGCACGGCGGCCAGCGCCCTGGACGCGGCCCGCACGTCCGCGGAGACCAGCAGCAGCGCGGAGGACGGCTCCAAGGCGGCGCGGCTCGCGGGCGACAAGGTGAAGAAGGTCTTCAACCGCATCGAGTCCGCCAGCCAGCAGGTGTTCGCCTTCGGCGAGAAGACGCAGGAGATCTCCAAGATCGTCGACGCCATCACCCAGGTGGCGCAGCAGACGAACCTCCTGGCCCTCAACGCCACCATCGAGGCGGCGCGCGCGGGCGAGTACGGCCGCGGCTTCGCGGTGGTGGCGGACGAGGTGCGCAAGCTGGCGGAGAGCGCGGGCCGCTCCGCGGAGCAGATCTCCCGCCTGGCGCGCGACATCTCCGGCCAGTCCACCTCCGTCGTGAGCGCCATGAAGGAAGGCATCGCGGAGCTGGCGGAGGGCCGTGAGGACCTCACCGACATCATGCGCTCCATGGGGGCCATCACCGACACCGCGCGCAAGGGCGCGGAGAAGGTGACGCTCATCTCCGACAGCACCCGCGACCAGCTCAAGGGCAGCGAGGAGATGGTGAAGGCCATCGAGGAGATCAAGCTCGTGGCGAAGAACAACGCCAGCTCCACGGAGGCCATCCAGGCCGTCATCCAGGAGCAGACGGCGGCGGTGTCACGGATGACGTCGCTGGCGAGCGAGCTGACCAACCTCTCCGTGGAGCTGCAGAGCGTGGTGCGCAGCTTCCGCCTGGGGCCCTGAGCGCCCCGTCCCCCCCGCCTGTCGCCGCCTTCCGGCGCAAGGGGCTTCACCGTGCGGCACGTCATCTTCCGGGTCGAGAAGGAACGCTACGGGTTGCCCTTGTCGGCCGTCCGGGAGGTCGTCGTGCCCCCGGAGCGCTACACGCGGGTGCCCCGCGCCCCGGCGGCCATCACCGGGGTGATGAACCTGCGCGGCCGGGTGGTGACCGTGGTGGAGCTGCGGCAGCTCCTGCACCTGCCAGAAGGTCCCACGCCCCAGTGCCGGGTCGTGCTACTGGACCGGGGTCGCAGGGACTTGGGGCTGCTGGTCACGGACGTGGACGGCATCGAGGCGGTGGAGCGCGTGAGCGCGGCGCCGGGCAAGGCCATGCCCGCGGTGCGCGGCATTGCCCGCCTGGGCGGCCTGGGAGTGACCGTGCTGGATCCGGAAGGACTTGATGCGGCGGTCGTTGCCTTGTTCACTCCCTCCAAGTGAGTAGCCCCCTGGAAACGGCCGGTGATAGGGTGCGCTCCCTCTAGGCCTGAAACGGAGGCGGAGTTCTTCACATGGCTAAGCGGGTGCTGGTCGTCGACGACGCCATCTTCATGCGCAACATGATCAAGGACATCTTTGCGTCTGGAGGGTTCGAGGTCGTCGGTGAGGCGGCCAACGGCCTGGAGGCCGTGGAGAAGTTCAAGGAGTTGAAGCCGGACCTCACGACGATGGACATCGTCATGCCGTTCAAGAGCGGCATCGAGGCGACGCGGGAAATCATCAAGGCCGACAGCAGCGCGGTCGTCATCATGTGTTCGGCGCTCGGGCAGGAGAGCCTGGTGATGGAGGCCATCGAGGCGGGCGCCTCGGACTTCATCGTCAAGCCGTTCCGGGCGGAGGACGTGCTGGCGGTCGTCAAGAAGGTGTTGGGCGAGGCCTGAATCGGCGCGCGAGGGGCCGCGCCCACCCGGGTCGCGGTCGGGTCCGCGCATGAAGGAGGTGCCGGGTCATGACGATGGACATGTCCCGGTACCTGGGCCTCTTCATCTCGGAGGCCACCGAGCACCTGGAGGCGCTCGGGCGGGACCTCGTGGAGCTGGAGCGCGAGGCCACCGCCAGCACCGTGGACTCGATGTTCCGGCACGCCCACTCGGTGAAGGGCATGGCGTCGTCCATGGGCTTCGAGCCCATCGCGATGCTGGCGCACCGGGTGGAGGACCTGGTGGATGCGGTGCGGCAGGACCGCAAGCTCCTGGACCGGGACCTGGTGGACCTGCTCCTGCACGCCGCGGACATGCTCACCGCCCAGGTGCGCGCCGTGGCGGCCAACCGCGAGCCGGAGCAGGCCGAAGCGCTGCTCAAGCAGCTGGGCGCCCGCGTCCGGTCGCTCACCGGCCACGCCCCCGCCGCGACGCGCGTGGCCCACGTCACCGCGCTCAAGACGCCCTCCGGAGGTGACGACGGCGAGGGCTCGGGAGGCGCGGGCTCGTCGGGCGCCCCGGGGTCCGGGACGCCAGGGGGCCCCGCCGGTCCGGCCCCGGGTTCAGGGCCCCCGGGGGGGGGCGCTGGTGCCGCGGGAGCCGGTGCGTCGGGTGCGGGAGCTCCGAGCAGCGCGGCCGGTGGTGCCTCGGCGACAGGGACGGATTCAGGCATCACGGCCGGTGGCGCCTCGGCGACAGGAGCGGCGGCTCCAGGCAGCGCCGTGGGAGCCGCTGGTCCGGGTGCCGCGAACACGGGCGCCTCGGGTGCCGCTGCGGCGGGCTCGGGTGCCTCGGCCGGTGCGTCGGGTCCGGGAACGCCCGGCGGTGACGCGGCCCCGGGCGCCGTGGGCACGAGCGCTTCCGGCGCGGTGACGCCCTCCGGCCTGGCGGTGCTGCCGCCGGCCACGCTGATGCCGCCGCGCGACCTGAGCGGCCCGGATGCCCTCTACGGCGCCCCGGTCGCCCGGTCCCTGGCGGCGGTGCCGGAGAGCGACGCCTCCGCCTCCGTGATGGCGCTGGCGTCGGGGCTCAAGGCCGTGGCCAGCGTCGCGGACGGCAAGGCCAGCGCCCCCCGCTGGGCCGTGCGCCTGCGCATCTCCCCCGCCTGCCAGGTGCCGGGCGTGCGCGCGTTCCTCGTGCACAAGCGGCTGTCCACGCTGGGCACGCTCGTGGACCTGCGCCCCCCCCTGGAGGAGCTCAAGGCCGGCCGCATCCCGGACGGCTACATCCAGGTGGAAGTGGAGACCTCCGTGGGTGACGCCGGCATCCAGGCGGCCCTGCGCAACGTGGCCGAGGTGGAGGTCGTCTCCGTCGCGCCCGCCGTCCCGGAGCCGCCCGCGCTCCCCATCGCCGCGCCCGCGTCCGACCCGGCGCGCGCCACCGCCGACGCGGGCTCGCGCACGGTGCGCGTGCGCACGGAGCTGCTCGACTACTTCCTGGACACCGTGGGCGAGCTGATGCTCGCCACCGCGCGCCTGCGCGAAGTGGGCAAGGTGCTGCCGGAGAACACGCGCCCCGCGCTGGAGGAGGGCGTCTACCGGCTGCACACGCTGGTGAAGGACCTGCACGACAAGGTCATGAGCGCGCGCATGACGCCGCTGTCGCTCATCACCGACCGGCTGCCCCGCGCCGCGCGCGACCTCGCCCGCCGCAAGGAGCGCGAGGTGGAGCTGGTCATCACCGGCGCGGAAATCGAGCTCGACCGCGCCATCCTCGACGAGCTGGCCGACCCGCTGCTGCACCTGCTGCGCAACTGCATCGACCACGGCCTGGAGTCCCCGGACGAGCGGGCGGCCGCGAAGAAGCCCCCGCGCGGCCGGGTGACCGTCACCGTGCGCCGCGCGCGCGACCGCGTCATCATCGACATCGAGGACGACGGCCGGGGCATGGACCCCGCGAAGCTCAAGTCCGCGGCGCTCCAGCGCGGCCTCATCTCCGAGGACGCCGCCCAGCGCATGGCGGACCGCGACGCGTTCCTCCTGTCGTGCCTGCCCGGCGTCTCCACCGCCAAGGACATCACCGACATCTCCGGCCGGGGCGTGGGCATGGACGCGGTGAAGCGCGTGGTGGAGAGCGTGGGCGGCACGCTCGAAATCGACAGCGAGCGCGGCCGGGGCACCGTCTTCACGCTGCGCCTGCCGCTCACCGTCGCCGTGGTGCACCTGCTCCTCGTGGAGGTGGGGGAGGAGGTCTTCGGCCTGCCCATCGCCAAGGTGGTGGGCGCCACCGAGGCGGATCCGCGGTCCCTGAGCAAGAGCCGGGAGACGGCGCTCCTGCCCCATGGCAATGGCCTGTTGCCGGTGCACGCGCTGGAGGCGCTCCTGGGCGTGCCCGCGGCGCCCAAGCCCGGCTACCGGCCCTTCGTGGTGATGGAGGGCGACGCCGGCACCGGCAAGGTGGCGCTGGCGGTGGATCGCCTCCTGGGGCAGGAGGAAGTCGTGCTCAAACCCTTGTCCCGCCCCCTGGACTTGCTGCCGGGATTGTCCGGCGTGACCATCCTGGGCAGCGGCCGTCCCGTGTTCATCCTGGACGTCCCGAGGTTATTGACCGCGTGAGTCTCCCCCTGCCCAGTGACGCGCAGCTCGACGCCCTGCGCGAGGTGGCCAACATCGGCTGCGGACACGGCGCCAACGCGCTGGCCCGGCTCGTGGGGGGGCGCGTGGACCTGTCCGTCCCCGAGGTGCGCGTCACGGACGCCGCCCACGGCCCCGCGCTCTTCGCGGACGAGGCGCCGGCCGTCGCCGTGCGCCTGGGCATGACGGGCGAGCTGCGGGGCGCGCTGGTGCTGGCGCTGCCGTCCGGGGACGCGCAGGCGCTGGAGTCCGCGCTGCTGCGCGGCCACCCCGCGTCCCCCGAGGAGCGCGAGAGCGCCCTCGCCGAGGCCGCGAACATCCTCGCCAGCGCGTGCCTGTCCGCCATCGGGCGGCTGACGGGCTGGCGGCTGCTGCCCTCCGTGCCCCAGCTCCAGCGCGGCCCCGTGCGCCCGGTGCTGGCCGGGGTGCTGGGCGACGTGGAGCCGGGGCCGGGCGTGGTGCTGGCGGCGCGCTTCTCGGCCACGGGCCCCACGTCCCTGGGCGGCCAGATGCTGCTGGTGCTGGAGCGCGGGAGCGCCCAGGCGCTCCTGTCCCGGCTGGGCCTCTAGGTCCGCCTGGAGGCCCGGGGGCGGGTGGGGTAGACCGCTCGCCCATGGACGAGAAGGCGCTCAGGGCCCTGCTGGGCCAGGTGAAGACGGGCAAGGTCAGCCTGGACGACGCGGTGGGCAAGCTGAAGGACCTGCCGTACGCGGAGCTGGGCTACGCGACGGTGGACACGCACCGCAACCTGCGGTTCGGCTTCCCCGAGGTGGTGCTGGGCGAGCCCAAGACGGCGGAGCAGCTCCTGGGCATCGTCGGCGCGCTGGTGGAGCGCAAGCAGACGGTGCTGGTGACGCGCCTCCAGCCGGAGAAGGCGGAGGCCCTGGTGGCGCGCTTCCCCAAGGGCGAGTACCACCCGGTGGCGCGCATCTTCCACCTGCCCCAGCGCAAGGCGAAGGCGGGCCGCGTCGCGGTGGTGACGGCGGGCACCAGCGACATCCCCGTGGCCGAGGAGGCCGCGCTCACCGCGCAGGCCATGGGCGCGGACGTGCGGCGCGTCTACGACGTGGGCGTGGCGGGCATCCACCGGCTCCTGCGCCGGCGGGAGGAGATCCAGGAGTGCCACGTGGCCGTGGTGGTGGCGGGCATGGAGGGCGCGCTCGCGTCCGCGCTGGGGGGGCTGGTCGGCATCCCGGTGGTGGCGGTGCCCACGTCGGTGGGCTACGGCGCGAACTTCAAGGGCGTCTCCGCGCTGCTCGCGATGGTGAACTCGTGCGCCTCCAACGTGGCCACGGTGAACATCGACAACGGGTTCGGCGGCGGCTTCTACGCGGCGCTCGTCTCCCGCACCAAGGGCCGGAGCTGAGGCGCCATGCGACGCATCCTCTACCTGGAGCCGGTGGGCGGCATCGCCGGGGACATGTTCCTGGCGGCGGGCATCGACCTGGGCGTGTCGCCGGACGCGCTCGCGCAGGCGCTGTCCGGCCTCAACGTGCCGGGCTGGAGGCTGGCGGTGTCGCGCGCGGTGCGCCACGCCATCAGCGGCACGCACCTGGACGTGGTGCTGGACGCGCAGGAGGCGCACCCGCACCGCGCCTACGCGGACATCCGCCAGCTCATCGAAGCCGCGCCCACGCTGCCGGAGCGCGCGAAGGCGAGGGCCCTGGCGGTGTTCCGCGCCATCGGCGAGGCCGAGGCGAAGGTGCACGGCGTGTCCATCGACGCCATCCACTTCCACGAGGTGGGCGCGGTGGACTCCATCGTGGACATCTGCGGCGCCGCGGTGGTGCTGGAGCTGCTGGGGGACCCGGAGGTGCACGCCGCGCCGCCGCCGCTGGGCAGCGGCACCATCCGCGTGGCGCACGGCCAGATGCCCATCCCCGTGCCCGCGACGCTGGAGCTGCTGCGCGACGTGCCCGTGCGCTTCGAGGGCGTGGGCGAGCTGACGACGCCCACGGGCGCGGCGCTGCTCAAGGTGCTGACGCGGATTGGCCACCCGCCGGACTTCATCGTGGAGAAGGTGGGCTACGGCGTGGGGACGAAGGACTTCCGCGACCGGCCCAACGTGCTGCGCGCGTCGCTGGGCCGCGTGGAGACGCCGGCCACGGAAGGGCTGTGGGTGGTGGAGGCGAACCTGGATGACGCCACGCCGCAGCTCCTGGCGCACCTGGTGGAGCGGCTGTTGGAGGTGGGCGCGAAGGACGCGTGGGTGTCCCCGGTGGTGATGAAGAAGGGCCGGCCGGCGCACCTCTTGGGCGCGCTGGTGGAGGGCGGCCTGCGCGAGGCGGTGGTGGACGCGCTGCTGCGGGAGTCCACGTCGCTGGGCGTGCGCTACCACCGGGTGGAGCGCCACGCGCTGGAGCGCGACTTCGTGGAGGTGGAGACGCCGTGGGGCCGGGTCCGCGTGAAGCGCGGCCTGCGCGACGGCCGGGTGCTCAACGCGCACCCGGAGTTCGACGACTGCGTCCGGCTGGCCCGTGCGGCCGGCGTGCCGGTGAAGCAGGTGATGGCCGCCGCGACGGCGGCCCTCACGCCCTGAGGGCCGCTACTTTCAGTGTCACCTCGCGTCAGCGGAGCGGCTGACGCGCGAGCCCCTGCGCGAACGCATCCGTGTTGCCGCCCGCCACGCACACCGGCAGCCCCTCCACGACACCGCAGCGCGCGCCCGCGTCGAGGAAGGGGCGCGCGTGCTGCGGCAGCACCACGTACGCGGTGCTCGCGTCCAGTCCGCCCGTAGGCAGGGACGCGTGGCACTCCGCCGCCAGCGCCGCCGGCGTGCGCGACGCGTAGCCGCTGTTGAACGTGAGCTTCAGCCGGTACGCCTGGTACGCCAGCGCGTTCACCAGCGGTTCGTCATAGCGGCACACCCACTGCACCTGCGGCGGGAAGAGGGCCAGGTGTTGGTAGGGGCCCCGCAGCGCGTCCCAGTCCGCGGAGGTCAGGCGGTGGAAGCGCACGGGCTTGAAGAGGGCGCTCTTGCCCTCGCGCACGTCGTACACCTGGAGCGCCAGCGCCACCGTCAACGCGGCCGCGGCGACGGCGGGGACGCCGCGCCACAGCCGCGCCACCACCAGCACCGCGCCGGCGAAGAGCAGGGAGTGCAGCGGCCAGACGAAGCGGCCGGAGGCGCGGAACGCGTTCGTCGCCTTCACCAGCGGCGCGTACAGCGCGCCCAGGTCCGCCACCGGCTGGCCCAGCCACGTCACGCGCGACGACAGCGCGTAGACGGCCATCAGCAGCGCCATCACCGCCGCGGGCAGCACCCGGCGCCAGTCCAGCGTGCGCGCCTCGCGCCCGCGCACGAGCAGGCTCACGCAGGCCGCCCCCCCGAGCAGCAGCGCCCCCGCGCCCAGGTAGCCGAAGCCCTCGCCCTGCCGGGGCGCGGCGGGCAGGTCCGGCAGCAGGCGCCCCCAACCCATGGGGTTCACCAGCGTGGCCAGGTCCGCGGAGAACTCTCCGAAGCCCTCCGCGCCCAGCCCGCCGCCGCCGAAGTAGCCGAAGAGGGCGAACAGCCCCACGTCCAGCGCGGCGATGCCCGCGCACAGGGCCGCGACGCGCCCGGCGCCGAGCTTCCGGCTCCAGACGAGCCGCACCCCGAGCGCCAGCGTCAGCGGCATCAGCATGCCCACCCAATACGGATGCGTGCCCGCCGCGATGGCGTTGAAGAGGGCGGCGAGGCCCAGGCTCCGCGTCGCGGCGCGCGCGTCCGGGAGGTCGCGCAGGTTGAGCCACAGCAGGGCCAGCAGCAGCCAGTGCGCGCACAGCGTGGGGTGGCCGAAGCGCGCCGCCATCACCGGCGACAGCGCCAGCAGCGTGCCGCCCAGCACCACGGGCACCGGGCGCGGGGACACCGTCTCCACCAGCCGCGCGCCGAAGTAGCCCATCAGCGCGTAGCACAGCGCCAGCCACGGCCCGGTGTACTGGAAGTCCACGGGCAGCAGCGGCGAGAGGGGCTTGAGCAGCAGCGCCAGCCACGGGTTGCCGTCCGTGAGCGCCACCGACGAGCCGTAGGGGTAGAAGTGGTTGGGCGCCGCGCCCAGCGGCAGCGTCCAGTCCGCGTTGCGGAAGAAGAGCCAGCCGAAGATGTGCGCGGCCCAGTCCTCGCGCATCATCCAGTCGATGCGCGTGGGCGGCAGCACCGGCCCACCGCCCAGCCACAGGAACCAGCCCAGCCCGCCGAGCACCGCCAGCGCTCGCGCCACGGCGAGGGCCCGGCGCGAGGTGGAGGGGGGCGGGGGATGGAGGGACGGGGCGGACTCGCTCAAGGCGCGGCGACTGTAGGCGCCCGCTTCCGTGGCCCGCAACCGCGTCCCCGCGCGGGGCTCACGGGCAGTACTGCACGTAGCGCAGGCCGCGCGTCGTCGGCTGCGCCACTCCGTCCAGGTCCTTCTCGTAGTGCACGTAGAAGAAGCCCGCCTGCATCCGGTCCTGGTCATCCACGTGGAGCGCGGAGGGACCGGGGAACGCGTTGCCCCCGTCCCGCGTCTCCAGGACGAGCGGCGGCGTCACGCTGGAGGCGGACGTGCCGGAGAGCCTCCGCACGACCACCTGGCTGGTGCTCCCGTTCTCGAACGCGCTCGCGTCCGCGTCATCCAGCAGCACGTGGCGGACCTCCGGGGCGGTGGCGCTCCGCACCAGCGCGGGGCCGCGGCTCATGTAGGCCCCCAGCCCGTACGACCTCCAGCCGCTGGCCTCCTTCGTCCACAGCCACGCGCCCTGGCTGTTGGAGCCCACCAGCGAGGGCCGCCCCGTCGCGTCCACCTCGAGCGTGACGCGGTAGCGCGGCGAGCTCATGAGGAGCCGGAAGTCCAGCGGCTCCTCGGTCCAGGTCCCCGACGCATTGCTCGCGTACACGACCTGGTTGTCCAGGTCGTCCGCGCGCACCAGCGCGATGTGGAGGTGCCCCGCGGCGTCCACCACCATGCGCTCGCGGTCGCCCCGGAGCCCGACCCCCTCCAGCGGCGTCATGGTCCAGCGCCCCTGGGCGTCGCGGGTTCCGAGCACGTAGCCCTTCTGGGGAGGGAGCAGGCCGATGAGCAGGTACGGCTCGCCCCGGGCATCGAGCGCGAGCGCGGAGGACCACCCCGTGACCAGCAGTTGTGACTGCCAGCCCCCGCCCGTGTCGTGCGCGTAGCCCACCGCGGTGCCCTGCTCGAACATCAGGTGCCGCGTGCCATCCGCGGCCACCGCCATGGACATCTCAAAGGGGCGCGTCACGCCCTCCACTTGCACCGGCACGTCGCCCGGCCGGGTGGTGCCGATGTAGAGGCGTTCGTTCTTCGAGTAGGCGTAGTGGCCCACGCCCTGCGCGTCGAAGACGAAGCTGCCGGAGATGTTGTCGCTCTCCTCGTCCAGCACCCGCGTCGTCCAGCCCCGCCCGGCGGTGCAGGGGCCCCCATCCGGGTCCGGCCCGGGCTCCCCACCGCCATCGCCCGCGTCGGGGAGCTCGCCTCCATCGCCCCCGTCCGGGGCATCCTCGTCTCCAGCGTCGGGGTGGGTGACCACGACCTGCACGCAGGTGCCGGAGGCGCTCCGGGTCACCGGGCCCTGCCCGGGGCGGGAGACCCCATTCGTGCAGATGGGGTCGCAGCCGGCCAGCACGACGGCGGCGACGGCGGCGCTCGACAGGGCGGTGTGCACGAGGAGGGAGCGGGACACGGGAGAACCGTCAGGGCTCGAGGTTGACGCGGTGGGCGCGACGGCGCGCACCCACGCGCGGACACGGTCGGGCCCGGCGGCCCGCGTCCGCTAGCGCCTCAGGGAGAGCTCCAGGCCGTACTGCGGATCCATGCCGGTCCGGCCGTTGACGGTGACGCGATCCATGCCCACCTGGGCGGACAGCCGCAGGGACATGCCCGCGAGCCGCCCCGTCACGCCCGCGGCCGCGTGGCAGGTGAGCATCGTGGGGTCCGCCTGGCGGAAGCCCGGCGCCGTCAGCCCCAGGAGGCCCCAGCCCAGCCCCACCTCCGCGAACAGCGGCGTGTTCGCCAGCTGCTCCCGCCCCACCATCGCCTCCACCGTGAAGCGGTGCAGCCGGATGCTGTCCGTGGCCGCGAACGGCGTCACGCCGTACGCGCCGCGCACGCCGTAGTAGAGCCGGCCCTGCGAGAACGGCGCGCGCCACGACAGGCTGGGCCCGGCGGCGAACTTCGCCAGCCCCAGCGGCGAGCGCCCCGCGCCCAGGCCCAGCTCCAGCCGGGACGTCCAGTGGGACGGCGGCGCCGCGGCCAGCGGCGAGCGCGCCCCGCCGCCCATGACGGGCGGCTGGACGGGGGCGCTGAAGTCCACCGGCACCAGGCCCAAGGCGGTGACGTACGCGTCGTAGAAGGAGCGGTCCAGCGGCACGGCGAACAGGCCCCGGCGGAGCGCCTCCTCCGCGGGACCTCGCTCCCGCAGCTCGCGCGGGTGCAGCTCGGGCGCGCCCGAGGACAGCTGCGCCAGCGTCACGCGCGCCTCCGCGTCCGGCGTGCGCACCCAGTACACGTCGCGCGGCGGCAGGAGCAGCCGCGTCCACTGCTGCGGCGAGCGCCGCACGTCCACCAGCCGCTGGCCGTCCGCGTCCTCCACGGAGAGGCGCGCGTACTCGAAGCCGGCGGGGAAGGTGACCTGGGGGCCTTCGGGCGCGGGCCCCACCAGCGGGCGGCGCGGCGCGGCCGTGGGCGCGAAGGCGTTGACGGACAGGCGCGCGGGCATGCCCTGCACGCCGTGCAGCGAGGCGGCCACGAACGCCGCCAGCTCGCTGTACTCCACCCGCCCGTCGCCGTTGATGTCCGCGCCGCCCAGGAGGCCGGAGCGGGCCACGTGGCTGAAGACGCCCGCGCGGATGCGGGACCACTCGTGCGTCTCGCCGTCCTCGCTCTCCGCGAAGAGGGCGCCCACGTTCGGGCGCGACGCCAGCTGCTCTCGCGCCAGCACCCCGCGCAGCTCCGCCAGCACGGCCGCGTCCGGCGTGCCGCCGCGGCTGCCCACCACGCCAGAGGCGCGGCACGCGTCAGCGATGACGTGCACGTAGTCCGCGCCCAGCGGATCCACGACCTCCGAATAGAGGCGGGTCCGGTCCAGGCGCGCGTCGGCGAGCGTGAAGTAGGCGCGGCCCGCGTCGTCCGTGTTGCCGTGGCCCACGTAGATGATCAGCACGTCCGTCTGGTGTCCCGCCGCGCGGTCCGCCAGGGCCGCTGCCCGCAGCCGCGCCACGGCCTGCTCCACGGCGGCGCGCGTGGGAGGCTGCGCGGACCGCAGCGCGAGGCTGCCGCTCTTGCGCGTGGGCTCGTCGGCATCCACCAGCAGCGTGATGTCCACGCCCAGCCGCTGGAGCGTCTCCGCCCACAGCACGCCGTCGTCATCCGCGTAGCGGAGCGGCGCGAGCGAGGGGTCGTCACTGCCGTTGTGGGCGATGACGAGCGCGCGCCGGACGGTGTCCGCGAGTGCCTCCGGCGCCGCGAACAGCAGCGCCGCCCCCAGGAGGACTTCCAGCTTCTTCATGGAGCATCCTTTACCCGGACCTCCTGCCTGAGCACCACCACTCCCGCTGTCGCCCCGTCGCGCAGGGCCGCCAGGGTGGCGTCCGGGTGCTCGGAGAACGTGGCGGTGACCTCCGCCATCCCGGCCCCCGGGGGCAGCGCGACCGTCAGCTCCAGGGGACGCTCCTCGCCGGCCTTGCCGCTGAGGGGGAAGGGGCCGTCGAGCTCCTCGCGGTCGCCCACGCGCACGCGCACCGCGACGTGGGTGTAGGGAGGGCGGGCTCCCGCCGCGAAGGCCAGCGTGGCGCCCGGCGTGCACGCCGTCCCGGTGCGCAGCTCGCGCAGCGGCTGGCCCGGCGCCGCGCAGAAGACGCGTAGCACGGGCTGGGCCAGCGGCGCGGTGGGCGGGGGCGGGTCCTGCACGGCCCCCCGCGGGCTCCATTCGGGGTCGGCGGGGGCGGTGGGCTCCACGGAGGTGGGCGTCACCACCACGGCGAGGAAGAGGGCCGCGAGCGTGGCGCCGAGCACCGCCAGCGTGGGCCACCGGGCCGGGGCGGCGTCCGGGGGCGCGGCGGCGTCGAGGGCGGCCTCCATGCCCGCGGCGGTGAGCGTCTCCAGCTCCAGGTCGGTGGGGAGGTCCGTCTGGCCGGACTCGAGGACGCGGTGGGCGCGGGCCCACTTGTCGTAGCGGGCGCCGCAGCGGGCGCAGGCGTGGGCGTGGCGCAGGAGCCGCGAGGACTCGGAGGGAGACAGCTCCCCCAGCGACCAGCGCGTCAGTGACGCGTCCACATGGCGTTCGTACCACTTCATGGGAGGCCCCCGAATGGGATGGCGCACAGCAGGGCCAGGGTGGCCAGCAGGGCGCCCAGCTGCAGGCGTCCCGGGACGTCGTCGCCGTCCAGCCACCCCGAGTCCTTCAGGTGTTCGGTGAACTGCAACCGCAGGCGGCGTTCGCGCACCCGCACCTCGCCGCGGGTGAGCTTCAGCTGGTCGGCGGCGGACTCCTGGGACAGGCCCTCCATGAAGCGCAGCTGCGCGAGGGCGCGTCCTTCGGCGGGCAGGCCCTCCAGGAAGCGGCGCACGAGCGTGCGGACCTCGGCGCCCAGGGCCTCTTCCTCCGGGCTCCTGGCCTCGGTGGAGGCGTGCGTGAGCTCCGGCGCCTCCTCCAGCGGGATGGCCTCGCGGGCCACGCGGCCGGAGGCGCGCATCAAGTCAATGGCGGTGGAGCGGGCGACGGTGAGGAGGAAGCCCAGGTAGGGGCGCACGCCGTCGTAGGCCTGGCGCATGTGGGGGCGGAAGGCCCGCACGAAGGTCTCCTGATGGGCGGCGTCCAGGTCCAGGGGCGAGAGCGCGACGGAGCGCGTGCCGGTCTCCGAGTGGACGGAGAAGCGCCGGGACAGGTAGCGCAGCACCTCGGGCGAGTAGGTGCGGTAGACCTGGGTGAGCACGGCGGTGTCGCCCCGGCGGAAGGCCTCCAAGACGGACCGTTCTGTTCCTGGCAGCACGCGGAGGGCTCCGTGTCTCATGGAGGTGCCCGGCCGGGCCCCATCTGGAAAGGAGATACGAAATGACCCCGAAAGTCGGGTCGTTCCCACGCGCCCGGCGCGCGTTTTCTTGAGCCCGGCCCCGGGCCTCCGGCGCCAGGGGCCGTGGGTTCGACTCCTGCATCGCGGAGGACAGCCGCGCTCGTGCCACAGGCGCACGGGGCTGGCCGTGCGCCTGCGGCGGGTGAACCGCGACCTGGAAACGCCGCGTCTTACGGGAACGCGTCCACCACGGTGTAGCCCACGGTCCGGGGCAGCAGGGGGGCGCCGGGCTTGGAGCTCGGGTCCTTCGGCCACCAGCCGTCGCTGTTCCCGAGGACGAAGCAGACCGGGTAGGTGTGGCCGTCAGGCGTCTCAGCCCGGGTGTAGCGGCCCACCACGTGCTCTCCTCGCGTCCACAGTCGCCCGTACAGAAGGGTGCCCGCCGGCAGCCGGCCGTGTCGTTCCTGCTGGACGCTGACGATGTCTCCGTCGCTCACGGAGACCAGGGGCGCATCCGGGCGGAAGGGGTAGCGGATGTCGAGCGTGATGTCTGCCTTTCCATCCCGCCACAGGTCCAGCGTCTTGATCGCCTCCAGGGCTTCCGGGGGACATCGCTGGGGCTTGGGCGTGACCTGCGCGCCCGCGCAGGCGATGAAAGTGGATGCCGCTCCGAGGGCGAGCGTGCAGCCTCGCGCCAGCGAACGGCCATGGACCGGGCGGTCCTGCTTCAAGGGAATGCTCATGGCTTCCTTCTCCAACGGAAGCGGCGCAGGGGAAGGAGAGGCCGCTTCGGACGCGGCAGCTTGGTCGGGCCTGGGCCCCCGCGCCACGGGAGGCGGAGGGGAACGTGCTGGCGCATCGGCGCCGGCCCCGGAGAAGGCCCCCAGACTCCAGACCCACCACGCCATGGCCAGCACGCATGGGACTCCCAGAGTCCCCCAGCGCCAGTGGACCCATTGGGTTTGACGGCGGCGCACCGCGCTCGCGGCGAGGATGGCTTGGGCTTCCATGCGGGCGACGTGGCCGGGGGCCCGGCGGCGCAGCTCACGCGCCTCTCGAAGGCGTTGGAGCCGGTCCAGGCGCTGGAGGCGTGCGTGCTGGAGCGGCACCTCATGTCCCGGAGCCACGGGGCCCGCCAGCCCAGGCGCCTCCTGGGTCGTGCGTGAAGAAGGGGAGGGCGGTGTGGCCCAGTCGAACAGGGGCAGGTCCCAGGAGGTCTCCGCATGCGCCAGGGCCTGATGCAGGTCGGAGGCCAGCGAGGAGGCGCTCGAAGGCCGCGCTTCCGGCGCGAAGGCGAGCAGCCGCGTGACGAGGGAAGCCAGGGCTTCCGGCACATGCGGCTGGGGCCTTGCGCGCACGGGGCCCTCCCCATCCAGCGGAAGCGCTGGATAGGTGTCGGTCAGCAGCCGATAGAAGGTGACGCCCACGGCGTACAACTCATCCGCTACGCCGTAGCGAGGACAGTCCCGCGCGGGCATTGCCAGCCGCCAGCGGTGGAGCTGCGGGCTCAAATAGTGCGCCGTGCCGGGAGGAAGCTGGCCCGCTCCAGTCAGGGGTGTCGCTTCCGGATGCCAGCCCGCGCCCCAATCCAGCAGGGTCAGCCGTCCACCCGGCTGGACGCGGAGGTTGTCTCCCTTGAAGTCGCGGTGCAGGACGCCGCGCCGGTGCGCGAAGCTCAGGACCTCCGCGGCCTGGGCGAGCAGTGCGCCCACTTCCCGAGCCGTGGGGTTGCGAGCGCGGGCCCACTCATACAGCGACTCCCCGTCGACGTACTCCATGACCAGGAAGGGGTGGCTCCCGGTGCCCGCCCGCCACGCGCCGGCATCCACCAGGCGAGGGACTCCCGGATGCCGCAGGCGGGCCAGCACCTCCGCTTCGCGTGAGAACCAGGGGCTGTCGGGTTGGCGAGCCAGCTTCAAGGCGTACCGCCTGCCACGAGGACGGCGTTTCGCCTGAACGACGTAGACCGTGCCATAGCCACCTGACGCCAGTCGTCGGACGACGCGCCAGGATCCGATAAGGGTGCCAGCAGGAAGCGCATCCACCCTCAGCTGCATGGAAGGCAGGGCTGCGCCGACAGCCTTCTGGGCGGGCTTCGTGGAGGCGGGATGCTCAGCCCCGACCGGGTCGCCAGGCATTGCCGCGCGCGGACTCATGGCGCCACCTGCTCCCAGCGGAGGCCGCGTTCGCCCTTCACATCCAAGAGCTCCAGGGTGAAGTGCGTGCCCGGAGGCAGGCCCGGGAGGGTGTTCCACTCCACCACCACGGTGGCGCGCTCCCCAGGTGCCAGCTGTCGCACCTGCATGAGCAGGGGAAGCTCACGGGCGGGCAGGCCATCCGCGTCAGGTCCCCGCGGTGTGATGCGAGCAAAGCCTGGGGTCCAGGGCGCTGCCCCGACGGGATTCCGCAACGAGGTCGCGAGCGCGCGGGTGCTCTCGGAGCGGTAGAGCACGTGGGTCCCTTCGGCGATGATCCCCAGCCTCACAGACGGCTCCCGGAGGTAGTCCACCGCGACGCCTTTCCGGGTGATGGCCCCCGTCAACACCGCGCCGCCCAGGCCCGTGAGCGCGCACTGCGCGCGCAGCGTCGCGAGCCCTGCCTCGGTGACCGCGCACCGGGCCCGCAGGTCCGCGAGCTCCTTTCCCAGCTCCTCCGCGGTGCGCCCCTGCCGCAGCACCTCCACCTGCGAGTCCACCTCCGCCTCCACGGTCGTGAGCACGAACCCGACCCGCGCCGGAGCACCGGCTCCCGCGAAGCGCACGGTGAGCACGGGCGCCCTGCCCGCCGGGAGGTCCATGGACGCCTTGAGGACGAGCACGTCCTCATGCACCGCCACGCGGGAGAAGAAGGGCGCGAGCACGCGCCGGTCCACGGACTCCGGAACGATGGGCGAGTCGAAGGTGACGGTGGTCACTTCATGGGCGGCGACATGCAGGGGATGCAGCACCGGAGGCTCCTCCGCGCGCAACGTGAGCTGCCGGGCCTTGCGCTCCCGGGCCACGGGACTGTGGGACTGCGCCACCGCCGTGGTGCTCAGCAGGGCTGCCAGCACCAGGGGAATGACCGAAGTGGACAGCGACATCACGGGTCACCTCCATCCTTCAAACCTAACAGATAGGGGTGACACGCAAGGGAGTCCACGGGCCTGGGAAACCTGGATGCGGCGGTTGGGGAAGGGAAAGCCCAGCCTACCTCAAGCATCCTTGAGAGAAATACCTACCTGAGACCGCTGGCCCGTCTTCCGCGCGAAGAACGCGCGGTTGAACGTCGCGCCCCCCACATGCGCGGGTCGTCCGGGTTCCCCTCCTTCGCCAGGGACTCGTCGCTCTGCTCCGCCAGCCAGCGGATGAGCTCCTCCCGTGACGCGAAGGTCCGCTTCGGCCGCGAGTCCCCCTGGATGGACTGGAGCCCGTGCGCGTATGTGCCATCCCCGGACCTCCACAGCGCGCGGGACACGCCGTCGCGCGGGTCGACGGTGATGGACAGGTCCGCCCCCGCGTCCAGCAGCTCCGCCACCCGCTGCGCCAGCGCGCGTCCGTAGTGCCGGGAGTCGAAGTGGGCCGCTGCTCGGGCCTGCTCCTTCGCGTCCTGCTCCCGCGTGACCGCGTCGGCCAACTGGATGCGCGGCGGCGCGTGCGCGTCGCAGACGATGGACAGCGCGATGTCCCCCAGCCCGGGGGCGGCCGCGTGATGCTGCTGCATCAGCGCCTGGACCCGGGCGCGCGGCGCCTCTGGCAGCGAACCGAACGTCAGCGCTCCGTCCGGCGCCGTGAAGAACAACGTGTCATCCAGGACCCGGCCCCGATACTTCAACGACGCGGACAGCTCGATGCGTGCCAGCCCACGGGCCTCGCGTTCGGAGCGCAGCCAGCGGATGACGTCGGAGTCTCCGCTCAGGAGGGCGGAGGTCATGGCGGGGTCGGCGACCCTCGCACGGCGCGCGCCACCGGTGACTGAGCAGGAAAGCTGACATTCCTGTCGCGCTTCAGGGGCATTCCCGCGCCCCGCCGTACTCGAAGCCCGGGGCGTCCACGCCAGGGAAGCCCTGGCCGCGGGCTTGCAGAGCGTGCCGCCGCCAACACCCAACGCCGTCGGATGACGGCCCCAACTCCGTGGACGACATGACTGCTCGACACATCATCGCATCGCTGGCGCTGACCTCCTTCCTGGGCGCACTGCCGGCGGCGGCCCAGGAGCCCAAGAAGTCCGGGCTCGCGCTGGGGGTACGCGGCGCCATGGGCATTCCCGTGGGAGATGCCTTCACGGACCAGTCGCTGCGCGACACCTTTGGCACCACCGTGGCTCCGCAGGTGGACGTCTCGTGGTTCTTCAGCCGGCGGCTCTCGCTGGGCGCCTACTTCCAGTACGGCTTCGGCTCCGGGCCCGGCGACCTGTGCTCGGACGTCGTGGACTGCAAGAGCCAGGTCCTGCGCGTCGGCGTCGACCTGGACTACCACTTCCTCCCGGACTCCTTCATCGCGCCCTGGGTGGGCGTGGGCTTGGGCTACGAGGTCGCGAAGCTGGACGTGGGCGGCAGCTCCTCGAACAACTGGCTGAAGCTGGAGGGCTATGACCTGATCCACGCCCACTTCGGCGTGGATCTCCAGCTCACCCGCTCCATCGCGGTGGGGCCCTACATCTCCGCGTCCGTGGGGCAGTACTCCGAGGGCGCGGTCCGCGTCGCCGACCTCGAAACGAGCGACGAGCTCACCAGCGACGAGAAGCAGATCCACGTCTGGATCCAGCCGGGCGTGCGCGTGCAGTTCCGGCTGTAGTCACCGCCCTTCCGTCCTCACGTCTCCGGTGGGGAGGGCGTGGGGGCGGGCAGGGGATAGAGGACGCGGTAGTCGATGCGGTGGTGGTAGGCCGCCAGATACGGCGCCCCCGCGATGTCGATGACCACCTGCTGGGGAGGCGTGGGCTGCTGGTTCATCCACGCCTCCGCCTCCGCCTTCGTGGCGAAGGACAGCCCCGAAGGCTTGCGCCGCTGGTCCGCCATTTCCTGGAGGTACTGCTCCAGGATGGGGGGCATGAAGACCAGCTGGGTTCGCCCCGTGGCCGGGACGAACATGGCGGAGTAGTAGTCATCCCCAATCAGGATGCGCGCCGAATCGATTGGGGGTGTCCGCGCGTCCATGGCGGCTTCTGCTTCCTCTCGGGTCTTGAACCGGGCGATGACCAATGGAGGCGCGGAGGCATCCTGGTTCTGGACATAGGCTTCCAGCGCGGTGCCCTGCCCGGTGCCCAGGATGAAGTAGATGGCATCCATCGCGAAGCGGAAGGCCTGCTTCTCCTCCTCGGAGGTACTTTCCGAGGAGTGCCGCCCCAGCACTTCCAGCTTGTCGAAGAAGTGCATCATGGAGCGCTCTCCACCAGGTGTTGGGCTGGGGTCATGGATGCCGTCGCGAGAAGCAAGGCGGGGGCGAGGACGATGAGTCCCGCGCCCGCGGAGACGACGACGAACGCGACCCCTGCGATGACCACGACGCTCCCCACCAGGATGGCGCGCTGGTTGCGTCGGGCCCATTCGGAGACCGCACCCAGGGATGAGAGCTCCTGGGGCCGGAGTTTTTCGAGGTCGATGCAGTCCATGTAGGGCTGCTTGCATCGGTGGACGCAGTACTCCTCCTTGCCTCCAAGCCCAGGCCGCTTCGTGATGTGGCTGTAGTGACCTGACAGGGGCCGGCTCATGCATTCATCAATGCACTCGCGGTTCTCCGCATCGCAGTCCCGCACGGAGCGCGCGGTCCGCACGATGCGCCGGCCCTCGGGCGACTTCACGTAGCTGGCCAACCCGAAGTGCTCCGCGGGCCGCCACTCCTGGGTGAAGCTCCCATCCGGGGCCTCTCGCAGGAGCAGCACGCTGCGCGGAAGCTCCGCCCGCGAAGGCGGGGCCACCGCCGCACGCGCGCCTCCACAGGCCGTGAGCCACAGACAGAGCGCCACGGCCGTGACGCTCCTCCCCACCTGACTCCAGACATCCATGCTTCCACCCAAGCAGAACCCCGGGTGGAAGTCATGTCACCGGGGGCCGCTCAGAACGTGGAGCCGTCCGCGCGGAGCCCCGGGGTCGCGGGGTAGTAGAACAGGTCGTAGCAGTAGCCCCAGGTCCCCGTGGCGCTCGCGTCCGGAGAACGGTTGAACGAATAGCCCTGGTACACGGAGATGTCGGCGCTCTGGTACGAGTGGCTGTCCTGCACCGTGCCGTCCGCGCGCACCAGGTACACGATGTCGCCCGCGCCGCCCTGGTTGATGCCCCGGTCGAAGCGCAGCCCGTAGCCATTGTTGTTCGCGTACGTCGCGTACTGCGCCCCCACCGGCACCGCGGACGCGCCCGAGTACACCACGTAGGCCTTGCCCGCCGGCAGCACCGTGCCCGATACGAACGTGTGCCTCGGCGCCCCGGACTGGTACGACGACGCGTCGTGGATCTTCCAGCCGCTCAGGTCCACCGACGTCGGCCCGGCGTTGTAGATCTCCACGAACTGCTGATCGTAGTCCGGTGTCCCCGCGGCGCCGTTGAGCGGCTGCGCCAGGTACTCGTTGATGAACACCTGCGGCACCGGCCGCGTCATCGTGAACACCCCGTCGCTCACGTCCGCCACGTCCGCGCGCGTGGAGTCCGCCACGCGCACCCGCGCGGTCGTGGAGGCCTCGCTCGGCACCGTCCAGGTGTAGCGGCCGGTGGACGCCGTCAGCCCCGTCGCCACCGAGCGCCACACCGTCCCGTCCAGCGTGTACGTGAGGTCCACCTGCGACACGTTGCTGGACGTCCAGGTGATGTTGAACGTCTTGCCGGCCTGGAGCGTCTCGCCGCCGTTGGGCGCGGTGAGCCTCACGCTGCGCGCCTGCGCGGCCGTGCCGAAGTTGAACCGGCTGAAGATGGGGTAGTGGTCCGACGTGGTGGCCTTGTAGTTGGCGATGCTCGGCTTGAGCGCCTCCGTGGAGTTCGCCACGTGGTACGCCGCCAGCTCGTTCGTCACCAGCTGATGGTCGATGAACTGGCTGTTGCTCACCGTCGAGCGCACCCCGGACTCCGACAGCGGCTGGGTGAGGAACTTGTAGCGCGCGGGATCATTCACGAAGTCCACGTAGGGCGACGCGTACGGCGTGTAGATGGACGCGTCCACGTCGTCGTTCCAGTCGCCCAGCACGATCACGTTCTGCGTCGGCAGGGACGTGTCCAGGTAGTTCTTGAGGCACGCCGCCGCGCCCTGGCGCCGCGCGTACGAGTCCGAGTCCGCGAACGCCTTCATGTGCAGCACCATCACCGTCAGGTCCACCGGCGTGGCGCTCCGCAGCAGCTTCAGGTCCACGCGCAGCGGCGGCCGGTAGGCGAAGTCCTGCGCGCAGCTCGTCAGCACGATGCTCGAACCCACCACCTGCACCGCGTCCGTCTTGTAGAGCAGGCCCACCTTCTGGTCCTCCGAGCCGTAGTAGGAGCCGCTGGCCAGCAGGCCGCTGTACCCGGACAGCCCGCTCTTCAGCGAGTTGAACGCGTCCACGCCGACGATCTCCGCCAGGCCCATCACGTCCGGCCCCGCGTCCGCGATGACCGCCGTCGCGTTGGCCAGCTGGAGCGCCTCGTCGGTGGGGCCCTCGGCCGTGGAGCCGAACCACTCGATGTTCCAGTTACCCACCTTGAGCGTCGCCGTCGTCGTGCCGCCGTCCGTGGTCGTGCCACCGTCCGTGGTCGTGCCGCCATCCGTCTTCGTCCCGCCGTCCGTCACCGGGCCGCCGTCGGGCAGCTCCCCGGTCGACGTCTGCACGGGCAACTGGATGACCGCCTGCGCGAGGGCCCCGTTGGCGTCCTTCACCTGCAAGGTGAACTCGTACAGCGCCGGGCCCCGCGGCGTGCCGGACAGCACCCCGTCCTCCGACAGCTCCAGGCCGTCCGGGAGCGCCCCGCCCTCCTGCGACCAGGTCAGGGGCTGCGCGCCGCCCGTGGCGGTGAAGGTGAAGGTGTAGTCGCTGCCTTCCTTCACGGCCCGCAGCGGCGACGTCGTGGTGATGACCGGCGCCGGCCACGCCTTCAACGCATAGCCCCGCGTGTTCTGGGCGCCCTTCGCGTCGCGCACGACCACCGTCAGCGACCACTCGCCGGCCGTCGTCGCGGGCCCCACCAGCCGCCCGCTGTCTCCATAGAAGGAGAAGCCCGGCGGCACCTGGTCCACCGAGTACGTGAGCGGCGCCGCGCCCCCCGTCGCCGTCAGCACCTGCTCATACGCCGCGCCCACCGTGGCCGCCGGCAGCGTCACCTGGGGCAGCACCGGCCCCGCTGACTCCGCCTCCTCGGAACCACAGCCAGCCAGCGTGACGAGGGAGGTGACGAGGATGAGCGACGCGAACGCTCGGAGGGACCGGGACGACATAGAAGAACGCTCCAGCACCGGGCCCGCCCCAACGCGGCTTCCCCGGAAGAGGGCACGCACCTTAACGTGTCCTGCATCGGACTGTCGCGAGTCCCCCCGCTTGCGCCGCGGCGGAGCCCCTGACGCACTGCCACATGGCAATCGATGGCGCGCTCCGCCGTCCTACACGGACAGCGCGGAAGGCTTTGCGCGCGGTCCACACGTGCAGTTGGATGGGTTCGAGCAGACGACGGAGGAGACGCGTCATGGCCGAGAAGTGGGACAGGCAGTTGATGGACTTCCTCAAGCGCACCGGCGAGGACCTCAAGCGCACCACGGACGACCTCCGTGGCGAGGCCGAGCGCCTCCTCAAGGAAGTGAAGGACCCGGAGAAGCAGGCCAAGGTGAAGGAGGGCCTCGCGCAGCTGCGCACCTGGGCCGCCGCCACCACCAAGACGGCCGCGGAGAAGATCGAGACCGCCGTGCGCCGCGTGGAGACCTCCGTCGAGGAGGCCTTCAAGCCCGGCTCCAGCGCCACCCCTCCGCCCGCCTCCGAGGCCCGGGCCACCCAGGCCGCCCAGGAGGAGGCCGCCCCCAGCCGCCCGGCTCGCCCGAAGGGCGCCGGCGCCCCCAAGGCCGCCAACAAGTCCATCGGGCGCAAGAAGCCCGCCTCCGCCGCCAAGGGCGCCCGGCCCGCGAAGAAGTCGGCTTCCAAGAAAACGATGGGCCGCAAGAAACCCGCGCCAGGGACGTGAAGTTCCGCTCCCCATGAAGTCGCGCCTGCCCGCACGCCGGCCATGCGCGACCGCCCCGGGTCCTGTTGGATCGCTCCGCGTCGCGTGAGATAGTGCGCGCCGTGTCGGGTACCAATGACAAGGACAGCATCCAGACGGACATCGGGCAGGACGTGATCGACGAGGCGGTTCGCAGCGTCGAGCGTCGGATGGACGGAGACGCGGACAGCGCGGGCTCGGAGACGGAGGTGGAGCTGGACGTCTCCGCCCCGGCTCCCGAGGCGGACGCCTCCACCCCCGAGGTCGTTCCCCCCACCGAGGACGCGGCCGCGCTCCGCCAGGAGGTGGAGTCGCTGCGCGCGCAGCTGGACTTCAGCCAGACCAAGGCCCGCGAGACGCTGGAGCGCCTGAAGGAGGCGCACGAGCGCGCCAAGGACTTCCAGGACCGGGCCATCCGCTCCGCCGCGGACCTGGAGAACTACCGCAAGCGCGCCCAGAAGGAGAAGGAGGACGTCCAGAAGTTCGGCGTGGAGAAGCTCCTCAAGGACCTGCTCCCCGTGGTGGACAACCTGGACCGCGCGATCGACGCCGCCAGCAAGTCCACCGACTTCGACAGCTTCCAGAAGGGCGTGGCCATGACGCGCAAGTCCTTCGAGGACGCGCTCGCCCGCCACGGCGTGAAGGGCTTCTCCGCCAGGGGCCAGCCCTTCGACCCGCGCCTGCACGAGGCCATCCAGCAGGTGGAGTCCACGGACGTCCCGTCGGGCCACGTGCTCTACGAGGTGACGCGCGGCTTCTTCCTCAACGACCGCCTGGTGCGTCCCTCAATGGTCGTCGTCGCCCGCGCGCCGGAGGCCGCCGCTCCGCCACCGGAGCCCGCGGTCGCGCCCGCGGCCAGCGCCGAAGCACCGCGGGCCTCTTCTGAAGAAGGCAGCAGCGCGGCGCCCCAGGCGACCGCGCCGTCCGACAGTTCCTCCGGGGGGGGGCAGTAGTCATGGCGAAGGTGATTGGAATCGACCTGGGCACCACCAACTCCTGCGTCGCCGTGATGGAAGGCGGCGAGCCGGTGGTCATCCCCAACAGCGAAGGCAGCCGCACCACGCCCTCCATGGTGGGCTTCACCGACTCCGGTGAGCGCCTGGTGGGCCAGATTGCCAAGCGGCAGGCCATCACCAACCCGGAGAACACCGTCTTCGCGGCCAAGCGACTCATCGGCCGCAAGTTCGACTCGCCGGAGGCCAGGAAGGCCATTGGCGTCTCCTCCTTCAAGGTCGCGCCCAGCCCCAACGGCGACGCGTGGGTGGAGATCCGCGGCAAGGGCTACAGCCCGCCGGAAGTCAGCGCCATCGTGCTGATGAAGATGAAGCAGACGGCGGAGGACTACCTCGGGGAGCCCGTCACCGAGGCCGTCATCACCGTCCCCGCCTACTTCAACGACAGCCAGCGCCAGGCCACCAAGGACGCGGGCCGCATCGCCGGCCTCAACGTGCTGCGCATCATCAACGAGCCCACGGCCGCCGCGCTCGCGTACGGCCTGGACAAGGTGAAGGACGCCACCACGGAGCGCATCGCCGTCTACGACCTGGGCGGCGGCACGTTCGATATCTCCATCCTGGAGCTCAACGCCGGCGTGTTCGAGGTCAAGAGCACCAACGGCGACACGTTCCTGGGCGGCGAGGACTTCGACCAGCGCCTCATCGACTACCTGGCCAAGCGCTTCGCGGAGCAGAACAACGGCCTGGACCTGCGCAAGGACCGCATGGCGCTCCAGCGCCTGAAGGAGGCGGCCGAGCGCGCCAAGCACGAGCTGTCCAGCGCCCCGGAGACGGAGGTCAACCTCCCGTTCATCACCGCGGACGCGTCCGGCCCCAAGCACCTCACGGAGACGGTGGACCGGTCCACCTTCGAGGCCCTGGTCTCGGACCTCATCGACCGCTCCATCGAGCCGTGCCGCATCGCGCTCAAGGACGCGGGCGTCACCGCGCAGGCCATCAACCAGGTCCTCCTGGTGGGCGGCATGACGCGCATGCCGCGCGTGCAGCAGAAGGTGAAGGAGTTCTTCGGCAAGGAGCCCCACAAGGGCATCAACCCGGACGAGGTCGTCGCCGTGGGCGCCGCCATCCAGGGCGGCGTGCTCAAGGGCGAGGTGAAGGACGTCCTCCTCCTGGACGTCACGCCGCTGTCCCTGGGCGTGGAGACCGCGGGCGGCGTCTTCACGAAGATCATCGACAAGAACACCACCATCCCCTGCAAGAAGGGCCAGGTGTTCTCCACGGCGGTGGACAACCAGCCGCTGGTGTCCGTGCACGTCCTCCAGGGCGAGCGCGAGATGGCGGCGGACAACAAGACGCTGGCGCGCTTCGAGCTGGTGGGCATCCCGCCCGCGCCGCGCGGCGTGCCGCAGATTGAAGTGTCCTTCGACATCGACGCGAACGGCATCGTGCACGTGAGCGCGCGCGACCTGGGCACCGGCAAGCAGCAGCAGGTGCGCGTGGTGGGCAACTCCGGCCTGTCCGAGGCGGAGATCCAGGCGATGATCAACGACGCCCAGTCGCACTCGGCGGACGACAAGAAGAAGAAGGAGCTGGCGGAGCTGCGCAACAACGCGGACGGGCTCATCTACACCACGGAGAAGAGCCTGGAGGAGTACGCCAACCTCCTGTCGGAGAAGGACCGCGAGGAGATCCAGGCGGACCTGGAGCGCCTGCGCTCCGTGCTCAACACCTCCGACGCCGGCGTCCTGAAGGAGGCCTTCCAGCGCCTGGAGGGCAGCGCGTACCGCATCGCGGACGCCATCTACACGGACCAGGCCAAGTCCGGCTGAGGCCTTGCCCCGGGCGCGGGCCGGGCGGTGCAATCGCCCGGTCCTCCCGCGCGTAGGCCGGGGGGCCGCCTCGCCTTCCCCCCGGAGCCTCCCCATGGAGTTGACCGAAGCCGTCACCATCATCCTGGTCACGGGCATGACCATCGGCATGCCCCTGCTCGGCCTCACGCTGCGCTTCGCCCTCAAGCCGGTGATGGAGACGTGGCTGCGCGTGCGAGAGGTCCAGGCCCGCGGGCAGGTGGCCGCCGGGGAGCTGGAGGGGCTGCGCGCGCGCGTGGCGCACCTGGAGCACATGCTGGACCGGCACGGCCTGCTGGAGCACCCCGTCACGCGGGCCTCCGCGGAGCTGCCGGAGCGCCTGGCGCCAGGGGGCCGCGTGGAGCGCGAGCGCGTCTGACGCCCCACCCGCTGAGCGCTCCATCCCCGCCGGATTTTCAGGTATTGATGGACGCGTGGCGTTCCAATCCCCGGAAGAAGAGCTGGCCTTCCTGCGCGGCCTGATGGCCGTGAACCGGATGGCCGACGACATCATCGAGGACTGCCTGGAGCGGGGGCTGGACCTCGACACCGGCCTGGACGTGTTCCTCACGCAGTGCGCCCGCATGGTGCACGCGAAGGCGGGCTTCGTGTCGCTCCGGGGCACGCGGGGCCCGGTGCTGACGCGCGTGCTGGGCGAGCTGGGCGTGGACGTCTTCGAGGCGGCGCACTGGAGCGGCCCCCGGCCGCTGCGCGAAGGCCGGATGCTCTTCTGCCAGCAGCTCACCCTGGGGCGGCTGAACCTGGGCGGGCTGGGCCTGGTGGTGGACGGGGACTTCGCGGACGGCGGCGCGCGGGTGATGGGGCTGGTGGAGGCGATCGGCGAACAGCTGGACTCGGCGGTGCTGTCCTTCCTGGCGCTGACGGACGGGCGCGGCCCGCTGGAGCGGCTGGACGAGCTGGACGTGGACGGCACGCCCGTCAACCGCGGGCGCATCGGCCGCTATGAGATCGTCCGGCCCCTGGGCACGGGCGGCATGGCGCAGGTGCTGATTGCCCGCACGCGCGGGCCGGAGGGGCTGGGGCGGCTGGTGGCGCTCAAGCGCATCCTGCCCCACCTGACGGCCCAGCCGGAGATGGTGCAGCAGTTCCTGGACGAGGCGCGCATCGGCCTGCGGCTGTCGCACCCCAACCTGGTGCACGTCTACGACTTCGGCGAGGCGCAGGGCGCGCACTACATCGCCATGGAGCTGGTGAACGGCATCGACCTGGACCGGCTGCTGCGCGCCAACAAGGGGCCGCTGGAGCCGGCGCTCGTGTCCGCCATCGTGTCGCAGGCGCTGCGGGGGCTGCACTCCGCGCACGCGCTCAAGGGCGAGGACGGCGCGCCCCTGGAGCTGGTGCACCGCGACCTGTCGCCGCACAACCTGATGATTGGCTTCGACGGCCAGGTGAAGGTGCTGGACTTCGGCGTGGCCAAGGTGCGCGCGCAGCGCACGGTGACGCTGCCGGGCATCGTGAAGGGCAAGCCGCTCTACATGTCCCCGGAGCAGGCGCTGGGGCTGCGGCTGGACGCGCGCAGCGACCTGTTCTCCATGGGGCTCATCCTCTACCAGTCCCTCACGGGGCGGCGCGCCTTCGACCGCGACGACGAGCTGGCCACCATGAAGGCCATCTGCCAGGACAAGCTGACGAAGCCCCCGGAGGTGCCCGCGCCCCTGTGGAGCGTCCTGTCGGTCGCGCTGTCCAAGGCCCCGGAGGCCCGCTTCGACAACGCCCTGGTCATGGCGGACCGGCTGGTGTCCGTGTGTCCCCCCGCGCGCGACACGGCGCTGGCGGCGCTGGCGGGCCGGCTCTTCCCGGACCGGCTGCGCGACTCGCAGCGGCTGGAGACCGCCGTGGACCGCGCGCGCGAGGCCCCCACCCGCGCTCGGCGCTGACGCGCCGAGGTGCGCCGCCTCCCCCGCACGCCGCGCGCGTGAAGGCGCGGCATGCGGGGGCGGAGCACAAGGTCCGCGATGCTTCCCGTCCTGGCGACGCTACGAGCGCTTGAGCGGATCCCTGTCCGGGTTCGCGCGGTAGCCGGTGCGGCGCGTCTCCTCGTCCACGTCGGGCTCGGTGCGGACCACCTTCACGTCCCCCAGCTCCTCGTGACGGACCTGGCCCTCCATCGTGCGGCGCTCCTCGACGGGGCGCTTGTGGATGGTGATCTCCTCGTCCGTGTAGGCGCGCTTGGTGAGCTCCGCCTCCTCCGCGCTCAGGGGGATGCGGATGGTCTCCTCCTGGAAGGACGCCACGTCGCCGGGGATGTCGTCCTTCACCGCCCGGCGCACCACCTCCACCTCCTCGTGGCGCAGCGGCACCTCCACCGTCTTCCGCTCCTCCACGACGATCTTGCGCACCTGCGCCTCGCCCGCGGCGCGCTGGTGCTTGGTGACGCCCAGCTCCTCATGGTGCGTGCGCAGCGTGACGTCCTCGTTCGCGATGCGCTCCTGGGTGCGCAGGTCGCGGTCCCTCAGCTCCCTGTCCTTGATGCCGACCTTCTCCGCGCCGGTCTGGACAACGTCCCCCATGCGCTGGGTGCCCGTCTTCAGCCCCGCGCCCATACCGCTCGCGGTGCCGGTGGCCGCCGCTGTCGTCGCGCCCACCGCGCCCACGCTGGTGCCGCTGCCGCGGCCCGCGCTCAGGTCGGTGGAGTCCGCCAGCCCGCGCAGCGCCTCGCGGCCGTGGTTGAGGAAGATCTCCCCGTTGCGGATGTCGCTCACCTCCGCGTAGCGGACCAGGTAGTCCTTCGGGAAGAACATCCCCTTCTCGATGTGGAACTCGCCCTCGCTCACGGCGAAGACCTTGCCCAGCTTCTCGCCGTCGCTGCTGCGGACCGTCATCCCTTCCTTGATGTCGTTGCGCTTGATCATCATTGACTTGGCTCCTTGTGCCTGCACGTCGGGTCGGGTGTGGTCGGAAGCGGAGCACCAGGCACGTCCAGCACGCTGGAGAGGGTCCCCTGGGAGGTAGTGGACGTTGAGGTGTCCGCCACGGCCACACCCGAAAAGTGGGTTCAATGACGCCCAAGAAAACCCCTGCCGCTGAATGGTCCAGGGGCTCGGCATGCCGCCCGCCGTGGGCAACAGGGTTCCGGGTGTCTCCCCGCTTCCTGTCGGCAGGGCAGGCGTGCAGGGGCCACACCCGCGGTTCACGCGCTGGCCGCGCGCGTCGCCACACCCCACTGTGTGGGCGTGAGCCTGGAGGTTCCGGCTCGCATGAAGGAGGAGCCTGCGATGCGAGCCATGAGGCCACGCCGGGGACTCGGGTGGGTGGCGGGCGCGGTGGGACTGCTGGTGGCGGGGCGGCTCGTGCGCCGCCGCGCTGGCGCGGCCCTCCCGGCGTCCTCGCCGCGAGCGGCGTCAGGCGTGGAGCCCGTCTGCTGGGCCTTCACCGCGGCCGAAGCCCCGCCCGCCCTGTCAGCGGAGGAGGAGGCTCCTTCCTCCTCCGGGCGGGACCTGACGCACGAGGACGTGGCGCCGTGGGAAGACGGCGAAGCGGAGGGAGCGGGGCCCCAAGGCCCTCCTCCGAGGATCCGCCGGGGGCCGTCGGGCCGGGAGCATTACTGGCTGGAGCCTTGAGCTGGTGGGGGCGCACCCACCGTGAGGCACGGGTTCGAGACGGCGATGTTCCTGGAGGTTGGCGGGACTCGGGAGCCAAGCTGTGCGCTTGACCCATGGGGAGGGCTCCCCTAGAAAACCGGGGCTTTGCACCTCGTCACCCCCGGAGGAAGCCCCCGCATGCGACGACTTGCCCCGATGCTCCTCGCCGCGCTCGCCGTCCTGGCGGTCGCCTGCGAGAAGAAGACGCAGCCCACGGGAGCGGCGGGAGGCGCGTCCCCGGCGCAGGCCCCGGCCACCGCGCAGGGCGGCGGCGCGCCCCCGGCGGATGACGACGTCATCGTGCTGGGCGAGGTGGGGGCGCTGACGGGCGGTCAGGCGACGTTCGGCATCTCCACCCGCAACGGCGTGGCGCTGGCGGTGAAGGAGGCCAACGCGGCCGGCGGCGTGAAGGGCAAGAAGCTGGTCGTGCGCGTGTACGACGACCAGAGCAAGCCCGAGGAGGCCGCGCAGGCCGTCACTCGCCTCATCACCCAGGACAAGGTGGTGCTCATCCTGGGCGAGGTGGCCTCGTCCAGCTCCCTGGCCATGGCGGAGAAGGCCCAGGCGGCCGGCGTGCCCATGATCACCCCGTCGTCCACCAACCCCTCCGTGACGGAGAAGGGCGACAACATCTTCCGCGTCTGCTTCATCGACCCGTTCCAGGGCTTCGTGATGGCGAAGTTCGCGCGGGAGAACCTCAAGCTCAACAAGGTCGCGGTGCTCCAGGACAACAAGAGCGCCTACTCCATTGGCCTCACGGAGGTGTTCCGCCAGAAGTTCACGGAGCTGGGCGGCAAGATCACGGCCACGGAGAGCTACAGCCAGGGCGACACGGACTACCGCGCGCAGCTGACCGCCATCAAGAAGACGCAGCCGGAGGGCATCTACGTGCCCGGCTACTACAGCGAGGTGGGCATCATCGCCCGCCAGGCGCGCGAGCTGGGCCTGAAGGTGCCGCTGATGGGCGGCGACGGCTGGGACTCGGAGAAGCTCTTCGAGCTGGGCGGCAGCGCCATCGAGGGCAGCTACTTCTCCAACCACTACTCGCCGGACAACCCGGACGCGCGCGTGAAGAAGTTCATCGCGGACTACAAGGCGGACAACAACGGCGCGGTGCCGGACGCGCTCGCGGCGCTGGGCTACGACGCCGCGCGCGTCGCCATCGAGGCGTTGAAGCGCGCCCCGGACACCAGCGGCCCGGCGGTGCGCGCGGCCATCGCGCAGACGAAGGACTTCCCGGGCGTGGCGGGCAACATCACGCTGGACGACAAGCGCAACGCGGTGAAGTCCGCCGTGGTGCTGAAGGTCGAGGACGGCAAGTCCACCTACGTCACCACCATCTCTCCGTAGTCCAGGGCCTCCTCCGGCATGTCGCAGCTCCTCCAGCACCTCATCAACGGTCTGGCCGCCGGCACCATCTACGCCCTGGTCGCGCTGGGCTACACGATGGTGTACGGCGTCCTCAAGCTCATCAACTTCGCCCACGGCGACGTGATGATGGTCGGCGTCTACATGGGCTACGCGACCGCCTTCGCCCTCGGGCGGCAGGCGCAGCGCTCCCTGTGGGGCGTGGTCGTCATCTTCGCGGTGGCCATGGCGGGCTGCGCGCTGCTCGGCTTCCTCATCGAGCGCTTCGCCTACCGTCCGCTGCGCGAGAAGCCGCGCCTCACCGCGCTCATCACCGCCATCGGCATCTCGTTCGCGCTGTCGTACGGCTTCCAACTGGACATCGGCTTCCTGCCGGGCGCGTCCCCGCGGGCCTTCCCGGAGGTCATCACCCCCAGCGAGTGGTTCATCGTGGGGGACCGCGACGTGGTGGTGTGGAACTGGCAGGTCATCAGCTTCCTCATCGCCGTGGGGCTGATGGCCGGGCTCCAGCTCCTCGTGTACCGCACGCGCTTCGGCAAGGCGATGCGCGCGGTGTCCTTCGACCACCGCACCGCGGCGCTGATGGGCATCCCCACCGACCGCATCATCGCGCTGACGTTCATGCTCTCCAGCGCGCTGGCGGCGGGCGCGGGCCTGCTCTACGCCATCAAGGACACGTCCGTGAGCCCGCTCATGGGCCTGTACGTGGGCCTCAAGGCCTTCGTGGCGGCGGTCATCGGCGGCATCGGCAACGTGCCGGGCGCCGTGGTGGGCGCGCTGCTCTTGGGCCTGGTGGAGGAGTTCGTGGTGGGCTACGCGGCCAGCACCTGGCGTGACGCGGTGGCCTTCGGCTTCCTCATCCTGGTGCTGCTGGTGAAGCCGGGCGGCCTCTTCGGCCGCGTCGCGGCGGAGAAGGTCTGATGGCGGCCCAGTCTGGAGGCGTGACGGCGCTGACCGACGAGGCCGTGGGCCGCGTGCCCCCGGCCCTGCGCGGCATCCTGCCCGTGCTCATCGCGGTGCCGGTGCTGGCGCTGGCGGAGGTGCTGCTGGATACCTCGCCCTTCGCCACGTACCTGCTGTCCGTGGTGGGGGTGAACATCATCCTCGCGGTGAGCCTCAACATCGTGAACGGCATGACGGGCCAGTTCTCCATCGGCCACGCGGGCTTCATGGCCGTGGGCGCGTACATCGCGGGCGTCACGTCGCTCTCGCTCAAGGAGGTGGCGCTGTCCTTCCTGCCGGTGGCGGCCAGCGACCAGGTGCTCTTCACCGTGGCGCTGCTCGCGGGCGGCGTGGCCGCCGCGCTGTGCGGCTTCCTGGTGGGCCTGCCGTCCCTGCGGCTGCGCGGGGACTACCTGGCCATCGTGACGCTGGGCTTCGGGGAGATCATCCGCGTGGTGGTGCAGAACACGGAGGCCTTCGGGCGCGCGCTGGGCCTGTCCGGCATCCCGCAGTACTCCAGCGTGGGCATGGTGTACTTCTGGGTCTTCCTGGTGGTGCTGGTGGCCCGGCGCATCGCGGGCTCCAGCCACGGCCGCAGCCTGTGGGCCATCCGCGAGGACGAGGTGGCCGCGGAGGCCATGGGCGTGGACACCACCGGCTACAAGGTCCGCGCGTTCGTCATCTCGTCGTTCTTCGCGGGCATCGCGGGTGGCCTGTTCGCGCACTTCGTGCCCATCATCAACCCGGGCTCGTTCACGTTCGTGAAGTCCATGGAGATCGTCGTCATGGTGGTGCTGGGCGGCCTGGGCTCCAGCACGGGCGCCATCGTCGCGGCCATCTTCCTCACGCTCCTGCCGGAAGGGCTGCGCTCGCTGTTCGGCGCGCTGGGCGCGGAGGGCAGCCTGGCGCAGAAGGTGGATCAGATCCGCATGCCCGTGTACGGCCTGCTGCTGGTGGTGCTGATGCTGGCGCGGCCGCAGGGCCTGTTCGGCACGAAGGAGCTCTGGGACGTGCTGCCCCGGTGGCTCCCCCGGAAGAAGAAGGGGCTGTCATGACCGCCGCCGCGACTCCCGCCGCCATGGCCTCCGGCTCCGGGGACGCGCTGCTGCAGGCGTCCGGCGTGAGCATCCGCTTCGGGGGCCTCAAGGCCCTCACGGACTTCAACCTCACCGTGCGCCAGGGCGACCTGCTGGGCCTGATTGGTCCCAACGGCGCGGGCAAGTCCACCGCGTTCAACGTGCTCACCGGCGTGTACCAGCCCACCGAGGGCGAGGTGCGCGTGGACGGGCAGCGGGTGAACGGCTGGGTGCCGCATCAGATCAACCACCTGGGCCTCGCGCGCACGTTCCAGAACATCCGCCTGTTCCGCGCCCTGACGGCCCTGGACAACGTGAAGGTGGCCTGCCGCGCGCAGGGGGCGCTGCACCCGGTGCGCCTGGGCCCCATGGCCAAGGCGACCACGGCGCTGCGCAACTACCGCGACTGGTGGCGCGCGCTGCTGCTCACCCCGGGCTTCCAGGCCGAGGAGCGCGAGCTGACGCGCCAGGCGGAGCACCTGCTGGAGGTCATGGGCCTGTCGCACCGCCGCGACGAGGAGGCCAGGAACCTCCCCTATGGCGAGCAGCGCCGGCTGGAGATCGCCCGCGCGCTGGGCACCCGCCCGAAGGTGCTGCTGCTGGACGAGCCCGCGGCGGGCATGAACACGCGGGAGAAGGCGGACCTGATGGTGCTCATCCGCCGGCTGCGCGACGAGTTCTCGCTGGGGGTGCTGGTCATCGAGCACGACATGAAGCTGGTGATGGGCATCTGCGAGCGCATCACCGTGCTGGACCACGGCGAGACGATTGCCCGCGGCGCGCCGGCGGAGGTGCGCAGCGACCGCAAGGTCATCGAGGCGTACCTGGGCGACAGCTACCTGGAGTCCCACGGAGGCGCGGCGTGAGCGAGCCGGTGAAGGTGCTGGGCGAGCGGCGCGCGTTCGAGCCGCTCCTGTCGGTGGAGGGCATCCAGGTCCGCTACGGCGCCATCCAGGCGCTGCGGGGCGTGTCCCTCACGGTGGGCAAGGGCGAGATGGTGGCCCTCATCGGCGCCAACGGCGCGGGCAAGACGAGCACCCTGCGCGCGGTGAGCGGCATGCTCAAGCCCACCGCGGGGCGCATCACGCTGGCGGGGCAGGACATCACCGGCCTGAAGGCGCACCAGCTGGTGCCGCGCGGCATGGCGCACGCGCCGGAGGGGCGGGGCATCTTCCCCAACCTCACCGTGTACGAGAACCTGGAGCTGGGCGCGTACCTGCGCAAGGACACCGCCCAGGTGCGCCAGGACATGGACAAGGGCTTCGGCCTGTTCCCGGTGCTGCGGGAGCGCCAGAAGCAGCTGGCGGGCACGCTGTCCGGGGGCGAGCAGCAGATGCTGGCCATCGCCCGGGCGCTCTTGAGCAAGCCGCAGCTGCTGCTGCTGGACGAGCCGTCCCTGGGCCTGGCGCCGCAGGTGACGGAGACCATCTTCCGCACGCTGCGCGAGGTGAACGCCACCGGCGTCAGCGTGCTGCTGGTGGAGCAGAACGCGCACCTGGCGCTCAACGCCGCCCACTACGGCTACGTGCTGGAGACGGGCGAGGTGGTGATGGCCGGCCCCGGCAAGGCGCTCCTGGAGAGCGCCGAGGTGCGGCGCGCGTACCTGGGCGAATAGCCTCCGCGCGCCGCCCTTCCGGCCCGGTGCGCGGTGTCCGCCCCCGGACGCTTCCGGGGGCCGCGCGGGGGCAAGTTCCTCGCCCCGCGTCGAAACTCGGGTAGTCAGCGGCGGAGGACTTCGTCTACCGTCCGACAAGTCAGTCTGTTTTCTTCCACTTCCCTCTCAGGAAGCGTGCCCATGCGTCCGTTGTCCCGCCTCCTCCTCGCCTCGCTCACCACGCTCGCGCTCATCGCCGGCGCTTGCGCCAATCAGCAGAAGACCGACGGCTCCACGTCGGGCGGCCCCCAGGCCACCTCCACCATCGAGGACGTGCCCAACGAGCCCGTGCCGGGCGAGCAGGGCACCGCCGAGGCTCCGGCCCCGGCCTTCAAGCCCTACGAGGCGACGGAAGGCTTCACCATCGGCATGCCGACGGAGCCCCAGGTGGAGCGCAAGCAGGTTCCGCTGGGCGCCAACACGGTGAACACTGCGGCGTTCTCCTCGCGCACCGAGGACGGCACCATCTACTCCATCAGCACCGCGGACTACCCGGAGCGCCTGGTGGCGAGCCGTCCCCCGGAGGCCCTGCTGAACGAGGGCAAGGACGGCCTGGTCAAGCAGGTCCAGGGCACCATCAAGGAAGAGGCGGACATCACCCTGGATGGCTACCCCGGCAAGTCCTACACGGTCAGCTCGCCCGTGGTCGGCGAGGTGAAGGCGCGCAACTTCCTGGTGGGCCCGCGCCTCTACACGCTGCTGGTCATCTACAACCCCAACCACCCCAACACGACGGCGGACACGTTCCTCACCTCGCTGAAGCTGGTGAACCCGCCCCCGGCCATCACCACGGCCACGCCGGACGCTGGCGCGGCCGCGGGCACCGTCGAGGCCGCGGACGCGGGCACGGGCTCCGACGCGGGCACCCCCGCCCCCACGCGCCGCCGCAAGGCGAAGTAGTCGCAGCGCGCTGACGCGACGCTCCCGCGAGTCCCGGGAGCGTCGCGCGGCGTGGATGTGTTCACCTGTCCGCGCGGAGAATGTCGGGCCCTCGAGGTTCGCCTCCGCAGGATTGCCCCCGGGTCGTGCGTTCCTACCTTTCGGGAGGGAATACGACAGGGGGTGCAATCACATGATGTCCTGGGTGGGAGCCCTGCTGACCACGGTGGTGGCGGCGGGTGGGGTGCCCATGGTGCCGGCTGGCGGGGGCAACGCCCTGACGCTGCCAGCGCATCGGCACGCGGTGCGGATCGAGACAGGCCCGGGGCATGCGCCCACGTGGCTCCTGGCCATCCAGCAGCAGGGGTCGGGAGGCGAGGGGCTGAACCTGTTCCGCTCCGAGGACGGGTTCCGGAGCTTCACGAAGCTGGCGGCGGTCCAGCCGGACGCGTCGCACCATGACCGGGCGGAGCTGGTCGCGGTGGGGCGGGACGTGGCGATGGTCTACGCCTACGAGGGCCCGTCGCTGGCGGCGTCGTCGCGGCACGACGTGTACTTCCAGTGGTGGCGCTACGACGCGGGCGAGGACACCTGGGCGCCACAGCCGGCGGTGCGGGTGTTCAACGCGGACGGCACGACGGCGTACTCGCGGGCGCTGCTGGCGCGGGACTCGAAGGGGCGGCTGTGGGTGCAGGCGTTCCGGCTGGAGCCGGACGGGGGCTCCACGGCGGTGGTGGCGGTGTCCACGGACGGGGGCGCCACGTTCCAGCGGCAGCCGGACCTGGGGTGGACGAAGCATCGGGGTGGGGGGCGGCTGCTCAGCGTGGGGTCGAAGCTCGTCTTCTTCTGGGCGATGCATGACGGCTTCGAGCCCACGCGGATGCGGGTGCGCGACGCGGCGGATCCGCTGGACACGTGGGGGCCGCAGCGCAACGCGTTCTCCGAAGGCATCTACCATGGCGCGGCGCTGAGCGCGGTGGAGGACGGGAAGGGCGGCATCCACCTGGTCTACAAGGACGAGACGGAGCGGCTGTACTACCGGCGCTTCGACGGGACGTCGTTCGGCGCGCGCATCCTGGTGGAGGAGACGCCGGACTGGGCGTTGCAGCCCGCGGTGACGCGCATCGGGGATGCGCTGTATGTCTTCTACAATCACTTCCAGACGGCGACGGATTACGAGCTCCGGGTGCGGGTGCTGCGCGGCGGCGTGCTCAGCGACCCGGTGACGCTGGACTCGCGCACGAGCTTCAAGGGCTACCTGAGCACGGTGGACGTGCTGCCGGACAGCGTCACGGAGGTGCCGTGCTTCTACGGTGACGCGGTGGACGCGAGCTCCAGTGGCCGGGTGATGCGCGTGGCCCTGGCGCGCCAGCCGGGAGGGGGCGGCGGTGGGCAGGACGGCGGGACGCCGGATGGCGGCTCGGGGACGGATGGCGGGGTGGACGCGGGGACGCCGGATGCGGGGACGGATGGCGGGGTGGATGCGGGGACGCCGCCGGTGGATGGCGGGGTGCAGGGGCCGGTGACGCTGGAGCCGGTGTTCTCGAACACGACGCATGAGGTGCTGGCGGTGGACGGCGCGGGCACGGTGTACGCGCTGGCGCTGGATGGGAGCCGCTCGAAGCTGTGGGCGAGCACGGATGGCGGGCGCACGTTCAGCGCGAGAGGGCAGGGCGTGGGCGGCGCGTCGTTCTGGGTGATGGCGGCGCTGAAGAACGGGACGCTGCTGGCGCAGATGAGCAGGAGTGGCAGCTACCACCTGGAGCGCTCGACGGACGGCGGGCGCACGTGGGCGGACGTGGCCGCGCTGGGGAGCTACCGGGCGATGTCGCCCGCGAGCTTCGCGCAGCTGGGCAGCACGGTGTTCTTCCTGGAGTACCAGACGTTCACGTCCGCGAACACGCCGCTGCGGCTGTGGGCGAGCACGGACGGCGGCGCGACCTGGACGGCGCGGGCGACGTTCCAGGACCACCGGCACGGCACGGCGCTGTACGCGGACGCGACGCGGAACGTGCTGTGGGCCACGTTCGGGAGCAGCAGTGCGCAGGCGGCGGTGATGCGCTCGACGGACGGGGGGCGCACCTGGACGAAGGTGATGGCCGGGTATGCGGCCAACGCGGTGACGGGGACGGTGCTGTCGGGAGGGGAGCTGCTGTTGGGGCAGTCCACGCTCTACGAACCGGAGCACCCGAAGCTCTTGCGCGTGTATGCGAGCGGACGGGTGGACGCGCTGATGACGTTGCCAGGGCCGGCGTACTCGCTGGCGGCGCTGGCGGGACGCGGCTACGTGCTGGGAACGGCGAGGGCGGACGTGGGGGACGTGCAGCCCGCGTCGGACGTGTACGCGCGCCTCTTCACCAGCACGGACGGCGTGGCGTGGACGGAGGCCCGGAGATACGAACGGGCCACGAGCGGCGTCCTGGCCCGCGCGGAGGTCTGGGGCGTCCTGGCCAACGGAGACCTGGTGGTGCGGGCGGAGAACCTGAAGGGCTTCGGAGCCGGAGGGAAGGGGTTCCAGGTCCTGCGGGTGAAGCGCTGAGGCCGTGACACGGGCCGGACTTCCACGCGGGAAGTCCGGCCCTGTGCTTCAGGGGTTACTGGGGCACGGGAGCGACTGGGAAGTGGATCACTCTCCCGAAGTTGCCAACGGTCCAGATATTGCCTGGATTGCTTCCTTCAATGTCATACAGGGCGGTTATAAACGAGTGGGTCAACCAGCTGGTGCCGTCGAATTGATAGACGTTCCCCTTGTCGGTCGAGATGTAGATGGAGTTGCGCCCGAAGGCGAGGACACCTGTAAACACTTCATCTGTGTCGGCATTGGGGATCTGCTCTTTTGTCCAGGTGTCGGTATTGCCATCCCACCTGAGCAGGGTCGCCTGCTCGCCTACAGCGTAAGCCAGCTTGTCGTTGACGACCTTGACGGCCCACAAGGCGCCCGCAGTGGGGAGCCCTGAGACGGGCTGCCAGGAGGCTTCTCCTGGGACGTGCTTGCGGATCCTGGGCTGCTGTCCCGTAGTCCCACCGACCGCGAAGGTGAGTTCGGGCGACAGGCCGTGAACATCGCGCAGGGGGGAATTATCGTCGTATTGCGTGACGGTCACGTTCTGAAGACCGCCATCCCAGGTGAATGAGCCTCCAGAGGTGTTCGAGCGGCTTGTGACGCCCAGGATTTCAACGCCACCATCCTGCAGATTGAATCCCATGAGTCCCTGGGTGGTGCCCTCGGCCTCTGGTGGCTTCCTGGGGGCGCAGCTCTCACTGTCGGCCTTCTGGATGATCAGGTTGTTTCCCTGGCCGCCAATGTATGCCGTGCCCGTGCGAGTATCGGCCCACACGCTGAACAGATCGCGAGTCTCTGCCTGCGGCGTTGCGGTGCAAAACCCGGGCAACATGGAAAAGTCTGACGGCGTCGAGGGCTTCACGGCACGTGTCGAGTCTCCTCCCACGAGCCAGACGCCGCCATCATTCATGAGCGCGATGCTACGCCAAGCGGTGCCACCATCGCCCACCGTAGTGGAGTTCCACGACGGCCCGGCATCAGTGCCGGTGCCACAGATGCCCTCATCCGTGTCCGAGAGACCATTGCAGTTGTTGTCCTGACCGTCACACAGTTCGTCCGCTTCCGCATGCGTGAAGGGATTGCCGTCGTTGCAGTCTCCAGGGGTCCGGATGTAACCGGCATCCGGCTGCGGACAATAGACAACGCCTGCATCGGTACGGCCAAACGAGTCTTTGTCCTCATCTGGGTACCAGGTGGGGACCATGGGTGGAGGCTGGCAGAGCGTACCGCCGTCATCAAAATTGCATTGCGTGGTGGCATTGTCGCATCGATAGGTCGGGTCAGTGCAGGGCTCGCCAAGATCCAAGCCTTCGTCTGTGTCGTCGTCGCAATCGTTGTCGAGTTCGTCGCAGATCTCCGGTGCGCCGAGATACACGGTGCCCCGCGTGTCGTCGCAGTCGTCGCGGGGTGCGGATGTCGGCAGTCGGTTCTCCGGAAAGAGCAATGTGCAGGCAAATACATTGTCGCGCTTTGGATCACCGTGGCCGTCCCTGTCTTCGTCCGCCCAGGCGGGCTGAGCCTCGGGCGTGGCGCATTCGCGCTGCGGGTCGTTGCCAGAACCGCATTGATAGGTGCCCGCGCAGCCATTGCTTTCGTTGATGCACACCTCGCCGAGTTGGAATCCCTCGTCGATGTCTCCGCCGCAGTTGTCGTCCCTGCCATTGCACAGTTCCTTGGCGCCCGGATTGGTGGTGGGCCGCGTGTCATCGCAGTCCGAGCCGCCGTTCAACGTGCTGACGTAGCCATCCCGGTCCTCGTCCGGAGCGTCGACCCTGAGTCGCAGCTCCGGCGTCTTGCCTTCCTTCCCGCTGCCTTTCGGAACGGTGATGCCCTGCTTGTTGTTCCGCACGGGAGTCCCCGTGCACGTGCCGGCCTGGGGCAGCGCCTCGTAGGCATTCGCCTCGATAGAGACGGTGGTGCCCCACTTCGTCGGCACCAGCACGCCCACCACGATTTCTCCGTTGGGGTCGGCGTTCTTCTCCCGGACCGCCACGTCCGTCGTGAGCGCATTCTTTCCGGTTGTGTCCGTGGCCGTGACGCGCACGCAGCCTGGGACGAACTGGCCATACGAGATGATGACCTTCACCCCATCCTTGGGGTCCTTACAGCCCGCGAGGGCCAGCAGCGGCAGCATCAGCAGGAGGCGTTTCATGGGCGCGCATTCTACCGGCCCTTCTCCCCGCGTGTGAGTCCTTGCCAACCCTCTTGGTTCCTCAGGGAATGATGCGTGCTCACCGCTCCCGCGGGAAATCCGAATACACCACCGCCAGCCGGGCATCCGCCGCCAGGCTCGCCGGCGTCACCAGCTCCAGGTCCAGCGGCACGGGCCCCCGGTAGCGCTCGGCGAGCTCCTGTTTCAATCCCGCGACATCCAGGGCGCCCAGCCGCTCCAGCTTCCCGTACTCCACGCCCGCCCCAGCCGCGTACGCCTTGCGCACCAGCTCCGAGCAGTACATCGCCTCGTCCCCCCAACCGAAGAGCGCGTCGTAAGGCTTGCCCAGGTGGCGCTTCGCCTCCGCCACCGCCCGCGCCCTCGCCGCGTCATCCACCCCCTGTGGCCGCATCACGAGCAGCCGCCCCTTCACCCCGCGCGCCCTCCACTGCGCGAACGGCGTGCGCTTCACCGGCTGCACGGCCTCCACCACGAACACCCCCTCTGGCGTCACCTCCACCAGCCCCACGTGCGACAGCGGGCTGTGCGTGGCCGCCTGGATGGCCTTCGACTGGCGTGATCCCGACGTCTGGAACACCACGTCCCCCGTCCGCACCTTCGCCGCCACCCCCTCCACCCCGCGCGGCGCCGCCTGCGTCCCGCGGCCCACGAACCACGCCGCTCCCACCAGCACGAGGGCCAGCAGCCACAGTCCCCTCACAATCCGCGTCATCCGCCAGTCCCTCCCTCGGGTTCCCTCTGTCCCCCCGCCTCCAGTGCAGCCCCGGTGCCAGCCCGGGCCGGACTGCCTTCACTCTCCGTGGAGACGGTCGCTGCCGACCCCTGGGTCAGAACGTGGTAAAACTGGGGAAACTACTTATTACAGCGATTCAGGAATAGTGTGGCAATGTCGGAAATTTTCAGGTAATCACGCAGGACCCGCGAGCCGGCTGCCAGGGCGCGCGGGAGAGGGGGCCCATCGGAGGAATTCGTCGTGACCGCATTGAACTCGCCCATTCGTTGTCTGCTGTATCCGTCGCTGGGCGAGGTGCGGGAGCACGTGCGCGTGGAGCTGTTCGCGCGGGCGCTGTCGGAGCGGATGGGCCGGCCCGTGGTGATGTCCATGGCGCCCACCTACGAGTACCTGGAGGCGGAGCTCGCGTCCGGCCGCGTGGAGATGGCCTGGGGCACCGCCGAGCAGTGCGACGCCTTCGAGCCGCAGGCGCGCGCGGTGCTGCGCGCGGTGCGCTCGGGCAGCTGGCACTACCACTCCGCCTTCATCTGCCGCGCGGACGCGCCGCTGACGCTGGAGACGCTGCCGGGCAAGCGCGTGGCGTGGGTGGCGCCGCGCTCCACCGGCGGGCACCTGCTGCCGGTGCGCCACCTGGAGTCGCTGGGCCTGCGCCCCGACACGCTCTTCTCCGAGCAGCGCTTCCTGGGCACCTACCGCAAGGCGCTGGACGCCGTGCTGCGCGGCGAGTCGGACCTGTGCGCGCTGTTCTCCAACCACTCGGACGCTCACGCCATGCGCGCCACGCTGACGACGTACCTGGGCGCGGACGCGCCGCGGCTCACGCCGTTCCTCTTCACCCTCTCCACGCTCGCGGACGGCCTCATCCTCACCCGGCGGCTGCCGGAGGCGGACGCGCAGGCGCTCATCTCCGTCCTCACCCGGATGAACACCGACGGCGCGGGCCTGGAGATGCTCATGGGCCCCTTCCGGGTGGAGGGCTTCGTGCGCTCGCCCGGGCCGAGCGCCCCCGTGTCCAGCCCGCGTCCCTCCGGGGCCGCGGAGTACCTGGCCGGAGAGCTGGACGCGGAGGGACACTGCCTCCGGCTCTGGTCCCCGTCCGGCCGCGCCTTCGGCGTGGACCTGCGCGGCGCGGAGGGGCGCACGCTCGAGGACGTCCTGGGCACCGCCGCGAGCAGGCCCCTCAGGTCCCTGCTCCAGGCCGTCCTCCGGGGCGGCTCCGACGGGCGGCTGGAGTTCCGGCTCACCGTGAACGGCGACGAGCGCATCTACGCGGCGGAGGTCACCCCCTGCGCGCCTTCGCCGGAGGACACGGGCCTGCGGCTGGGCCTGCTGGTGCGCGACGTCAGCGGTCTGCGCGCGCTGGAGGACCCGCTGTACCGGCTGGCGTCGTTCCCGCTCCTGCACCCGGAGCCGCTGCTGGAGCTGGGCATGGACGGGGCGCTGCGCTACGCGAACCCCGCCACCCACGCGGCCTTCCAGGACCTGGTGGAGCGCGGCCCCGAGCACCCGCTGGTGCACGCGGCGGTCACCTGGGCGTGGCGGGGCGCGCCCCCGGGAGAGCCCCCGCCCACCGTGCACCTGGACGGCCGCTACTGGGAGCTCACCGTCGCGCAGCTGTGGGACCCGCCGGGCCTGCGCGTGTTCGCGCGCGACGTGACGCTGCGCAAGCAGCTGGAGGCGCGGCTGTTCCAGGCGGACCGGCTGTCCGCGCTGGGCTCGCTCGCGGCGGCGGTGGGCCATGAGATGAACAACCCGCTGGCCTTCGTGCTGGCGAACCTGTCGTTCATCCGCGAGGAGCTGGACCGCCTGAGGCAGCCGCTGCTGGACGGCGCGCCGGTGAAGCGCGAGGACCTGGAGGACGTGCTGGAGGCGCTGGGCGAGACGGTGGAGGGCGCCACCCGGCTCAAGCACATCGTGCAGGACCTGCGCACGCTGTCGCGCAAGCCGCCGGAGCACCGCGCCCGCGTGGCCGTGCAGCCGGTGCTGGAGAACGCGCTCAAGCTGCTGCGCGGCGAGCTGCAGCACCGCGCGCGGCTGGAGCGGGACTTCCACGACATGCCCACGGTGGACGCGGACGAGGCGCGCCTCACCCAGCTCTTCCTCAACCTGCTGCTCAACGCCCTCCAGCAGATGGACACCCAGGACGCCGCGCACAACGTGCTGCGCGTGGCGGCCTATACCAGCGAGGACGGCGAGGTGGTGGTGGAGGTGCAGGACTCCGGCAAGGGCCTGCCCCCGGACGCGCTCGCGCACATCTTCGAGCCCTTCGCCACCGCGCGCCCCAACAGCACCGGCCTGGGCCTGTCCGTGAGCCACACCATCGTCACCGGCCTGGGCGGCACGCTGCGCGCGGAGAGCCGCGAGGGCCGGGGCACGCTGCTCACCGTCACGCTGCCGCCCGCCGTGCCCGTGGCCGAGTCCCTGCGCGCCTGCTAGCCGCGCTCCAGCGGCACCTCCAGCCGGGGCGCGTAGTGGCCCTGCGCGCTCTCGAAGAGCACCAGCCGGTCCACGCGCCCCTCGCCCCACTTCGCGTCCCGCAGCTCGCGCGCGCACGCCGCCAGCGCCGGGTCGCCTCGAAGCGGACGCGCCCGGGCCAGCGTCAGGTGCGCGGTGTACTCGGCGTGCTCGGACGCGAAGCCCAGCGGCTCCAGCGCGCGGGCCACGTCCGCCTGGAGCGCCTTCAGCGCGGCGGTGTCCCCGCGCACGTCCGCCCAGAGCACGCGCGGGTGCGACGGCGGGCCGAACGTCCCTCCGCCCGCCACCGACAGCGCGAACGGCGCGTGGTACAGCCCCACCGGCTCCAGCGCGTCGCGCAGCTCCGGCAGGCGGCTGGCGTCCACGTCCCCCAGGAAGAGCAGCGTCAGGTGCACGCCCTCGGGCTTCACCCACTTCGCGTCCGGCGCCAGGGGGCGCAGGCGCTCGATGCCCCGCCCGGCCTCGGCGGTGAGGGCGTCTCCCAGCGTCACGGCGGTGAACAGGCGCATCGCGAGTGCCCTCCCTTCCGGCCCCTGCCTCAGGGAACCTGGACGCGCTGCGCCGCGCGCGCCTTCCGGGGCCACAGGGCGTAGACCCAGGCGGGCAGGAACGCGAGGAACTCCACGGCGCTCACGTACAGGCCGCGCGCGGACAGCATGCCCGCGCCAATGGGCGCCACCGGCAGCGGCCGCACCGGGGCGAAGACGCGCGCGTGGGAGAAGGGCCAGAAGAGGGCCGCGCCCAGCCCGCCGTCCGTGAGCGTGTCCAGGATGCCGTGGCTGGCCAGCGCCGCCAGCGCCAGGAAGCCCCAGCGCCGGGCGGACTCCCCCTTCCACCGGGCCAGCGCCGCCACCCCGAGCGCCACCGCCGCCGCGAAGACGAACGAGTGCGACGCGCCGCGGTGCCCCCACGTCGCCGCGTAGGGGATGCGCAGCGCGAACGCCACCACGTCCGCGTCCGGCAGGAGGGCGAGCAGCGACAGGAACGCCATCACCGCCACCCGCCGCCGCCAGGGCGCGCCCGGCCCCGTCTCGAAGCGCCCCAGCGCCATGCCCACCGCCACGTGCCCGATGCTCGCCATGCGCGGGACCCTAACGCAGGTGGCCCCGCCTGGAGAGCGCCCCGTGCGTGGGGTAGCCTCCGGCGATCCATGCGCTTCCTGTTCTCACGCGCCCGTGTCGAAGCCACCCTGCAACGCCGCCTGGAGGAGTGGCGGGCCGACGTCGGCGCCTGGCTCAACATGACGCGCGTGGGCGCGACCGCGGCGTGGCTCCTGCTGGCCGTGGCGGACGCCTGGAGCGTGTCGCGCGGCGTGCTGGGGGCCTACATCGCGCTCGCGGCGGTGCTGTGGGCGGCCGCGCGCCGGGTGCCGGACCTGCTGCGGCGGCCCGCGCTGGGCGTGGCGCTGCTGGACATGCCCGTCATCTACTTCCTCCAGGCGCAGTCCATCCGGACCTCCGCCAACGGCGTGCCCACCGCGCTGCTCACCATGGGCGTGTACCTGGTGCTGGTGGTCATCGTGTCCATGGTGACGCTGTCGCGGCTCATCGTCGCGGGGGCCACGGCGCTGGGCATCGTCGCGGTGGCCCTGCTCGGCTTGAGCGCGGGCCTGGAGCCCTCCCAGTTCCTGCCCGGCGTGGTGCTGGTGATGGTGCTCGCCTCCGCGGTGGCCTTCTTCATCAGCCGCACGGTGATGGGGCTGGTGACGGACGTGGTGCGCGAGGAGATGCAGCGCGAGCGGCTGGGGCGCTTCTTCTCCCCGGAGGTCGCCCGGCGCATCTCCGAGCGCGGCACCGACGGCGAGGCCGGTGAGCACCGCGAGGTGACGCTGCTCTTCTCCGACATCCGCGGCTTCACCTCGCTGTCGGACCGGATGGAGAGCCCCCAGGTGGTGGCGCTGCTCAACGAGTACCTGTCGCGCATGGTGGAGGTGGTGTTCCGCCACGGCGGCACCCTGGACAAGTTCATCGGGGACGGCATCCTCGCGTACTTCGGCGCGCCCCTGGACCAGCCGGACCACCCGGAGGCCGCCGTGGCGTGCGGGCTGGCCATGCTGGAGGCGCTGGAGGCGCTCAACCAGGAGCGCGCCGCCCGGGGCGAGTTCACGCTCGACATCGGCGTGGGCATCCACACCGGCCGCGTGGTGGTGGGCGCCGTCGGCAGCGAGCAGCGCCGCGAGTACACCGTCATCGGCGACGCGGTGAACCTGGCCAGCCGCATCGAGGGCCTGACGAAGAAGGTCGGCGCCCCGGTGCTCGTCTCCCACGCCACGCGCGAGCGCTGCAGGGACACCTTCGACTTCGAGGCCGCCGCCCCGCTGCCCGTCGCGGGCAAGCCGGAGCCGGTGGCCACCTTCCTGCCCAGGAAGCGCGCCCTGCTCGCCGCGGGCGGCTGAGACGCGACGGGGCCGGGAGTCGCCTCCCAGCCCCGCGGGTGCGGCACGGCAGCGCGTGCTCAGTACGCCTTGGAGAACACGATGCGGCCGGGCGACGGGTTGCCCGTCACCACGCACCTGCCCGGCTCCTGCTTGAGGCTGAACGGGCGGCAGCGCGTGGTGAGGCCCGTCTCCTCCTTGATGCGCGCCTCCGTCTTCGGGTCCAGGTCCCAGTGCGCCAGCAGGAAGCCGTCCTCGGCGCGCGCCTTCAGCTCCTCGTAGGAGTTGACCTCGAAGGTGTGCGAGTCGCGGAAGTCCCTGGCCTTCTGGAACAGGTCCTTCTGCATCTGGTCCAGCATGGCCTGGGCCTTGGCGGCGGCCTCGTCCAGCGACACGAACTCCTTCTGGCGCAGGTCGCGGCGCACCATCACGCACGAGCCCTTGGCCAGGTCCTTGGGCCCCAGCTCGATGCGCAGGCACGTGCCGATGAGCTCGTGCTCGTTGTACTTGAAGCCCGGCGACTTCGTGTCGTCGTCGTCCACCACCACGCCCAGGCCCGCCTTGCGCAGGTCCGCGGCCAGCGCGTGCGACTTCTCCAGCACCGCCGCCTTCTCCGCGTCGGAGGCCTTGCCCGCGATGGGGATGATGACCACGTGCGTGGCCGCGATGCGCGGCGGCACCACGAGGCCCGCGTCGTCCGAGTGCGTGAGGATGAGCCCGCCGATGAGGCGCGTGGAGGAGCCCCACGACGTCTGCCACACGTGGTGCTGCTGGCCGTCGCGGCCCTGGAACGTGGTGTCGAAGGCCCTGGCGAAGTTCTGGCCCAGGTTGTGGCTGGTGCCCGCCTGGAGCGCCTTCTTGTCCTGCATCATGGCTTCGATGCTGTACGTGCGCAGCGCGCCGGCGAACTTCTCCGACTCCGACTTGCGCCCCGGCAGCACCGGCATGGCCATGTAGTCCTCCGCGAACGCGCGGTAGACCTCCAGCATCTGGAGCGTGCGCTCCTCCGCGTCCGCCTCCGTCTCATGGCAGGTGTGGCCCTCCTGCCAGAGGAACTCCGTGGTGCGCAGGAACAGGCGCGTGCGCATCTCCCAGCGCATCACGTTGGCCCACTGGTTCACCAGCAGGGGCAGGTCGCGGTAGCTCTGGATCCACTTGGAGAAGCTGCGGTTGATGATGGTCTCGGACGTGGGCCGGATGACGTACGGCTCCTCCAGCTTCTGGCCGCCCGCGTGCGTGACGACGGCCAGCTGCGGGTTGAAGCCCTCCACGTGCTCGGCTTCCTTCTTGAGGAAGCTCTCCGGGATGAGCAGCGGGAAGTAGGCGTTCTTCACGCCCGTGTCCTTGAACATCTTGTCCATCGTCCGCTGGATGTTCTCCCACAGCGCGTAGCCGTTGGGGCGGATGACCATGCAGCCCTTCACGTCCGAGTAGTCGGCGAGCTTCGCCTTCTGGACCAGGTCGACGTACCACTCGGAAAAGCCCTTCTCGCGGGGCGTGAGCTTCTCGGCCATGTGCTGGGCACCTTGCTAGGGGATGGAAAGAGGGGGGTTGCCTACGCTGGGATGTACCGGAAATCAACGCCGGACCGAGGCCGGGCTCCTCCCGTGGGGCCGGCCGTGCCAGGAGGACGACCCACCATGCCCACGCTCCCTGATGCCGCGCCCCGGAAGCTCGCCGACGACGTGCACGTGTTCGACGCCCCCTTCTCCGTGGCGGGGCTCGAGCTGGGAGGGCGCATGACGGTCCTCCGGCTGCCGGACGGCGGGCTGTGGGTGCACTCGCCCGTCGCCTTCACGCCCGCGCGGCGGGCCGCCGTGGAGGCCCTGGGGACGGTGCGCTTCCTCGTGGCCCCCAACCTCCTCCACCACCTGCACCTGCCGGACTGGTCCGCCGCCTTCCCCGACGCCCGGGTGGTGGCGCCCGCGGGGCTGCGCGCGAAGCGGCCGTCGCTGCGAATCGACCAGGAGCTGGACGATACGCCGGACCCCGCCTGGGCCCCCGTGCTGGAGCAGATGCACGTGCGCGGCATGCCCACGGTGAACGAGTTCCTCTTCTTCCACCGGCCCAGCCGCACGCTGCTCATCACCGACCTGGCCTTCCACTTCCAGCGCGCGGACTCCCGGGCCCTGCGCCTGTACCTCCGGCTGAACCGCGCCTGGGGGCGGCTCGCGCCCACGGTCCTGGAGCGCCTGCTCATGAAGGACAAGGAGGCCGTGCGGGCCTCCATCCAGCGTGCGCTGAAGTGGGACGTGGAGCGCGTCATCGTCTGCCACGGCCAGGTGCTGGAGCACGGCGGCCAGCAGGCGTTCCACGACGCCTTCTCCTGGCTGTAGGGCGCGGTTCGCCCCCGCGTCGCGGGGGAGTGTCGCCTGCTGCGCTCCTCGCCGCGCTGCGCTACAAGGGCACCTCCTCGGTTTTCCGGATTCCCCCAGGAGGTCGTTCCATGCGGTCCCTTCTTTCGTCCGTGGGCGCGGTCGCGGTGTGCCTCGTCGCGGGCTCGGCGTTCGCCAACTCCACGGGCATCAACGGGCGCAGCGGCAAGCAGGGCGTGTCCTGCACCGCGTCCGGTTGCCACGGTGGCGGGAGCACCCCCACGGTGACGCTGGAGGGGCCCACGGCGCTGACCGCGGGCCAGACGGGGCAGTACTCGCTGACCATCACCGGGGGCCCGGGCGTGAAGGCGGGCATGAACGTGGCCGTGGACGGCGCGACGCTGACCGCGGGCTCGGGCACGAAGCTGATGAGCGGTGAGCTCACGCACTCGCTGCCCAAGGCCTTCACCAACGGGGCGGCGCGCTTCGACTTCTCCCTGGTGGCCCCGGCCACCAACGGCACCTACAAGGTGTACGCCGCGGGCAACTCCGTGAACGGCAACAACGACTCCACGGGGGACTCGCACGCCAACGCCACGCTGGACATCGTCGTCACCGGCGGCACGGACCCCGTCACGCCGGCTCCGAACGACACGAAGGACGAGGGCGGCTGCTCCGTGGCCACCACCGGCGCGCCCGCGGCGCTCCTCGCCGTGTTCGTGGCGCTGGCCGCGCGCCGCCGCCGTCCGTCCCGTCAGGGCTGATGCCCGCCTGCCCTCCGGCCGGGCCCCGGGAGGGTGGGACGACAGCGCGAGGGCAGGCCGCCTACCATCGCCCCCTTGATGCGAACGAGCCCCCTCTTCACCGCCCTGTTCGTCGCGGGAACGCTGGCCTGCGCCTCCGGTCCCGCGGTGCGTCCCACCCTGTCCGCGGGCGTCACGCCCGTGGCCGTGGCCCCGAAGCGTGAGCCGGGCGCCCTGCGGGTGATGACGTTCAACATCCAGTCGGGCCTCCGGGGGCTGGAGCAGGTGGCGGACGTCATCCTCCAGGAGCGCCCGGACGTCGTCGCGCTGCAGGAGGTGGACGTGGGCTCCACGCGCGCGCACGGCGAGGACCAGGTGGAGCGGCTGTCCGCGCTCACGGGCCTGAAGTACCGCGCGCACTTCGGCACCACGCGGCTGTACGGCGGCGCGTACGGCATCGCGCTCCTGTCGCGCTACCCGCTGGAGTCCCTGGCGCAGTACCCGCTGCCCACGCCCCGGGGCGCGGAGCCGCGCACGCTGGCGCACGCCGTGCTGGACGTGGACGGGCGCGAGGTGAGCGTCTACGCCACGCACCTCATCCGCCGGCCCTTCAACGGCGCGGCGCGCGTGCGCCAGAGCGCCTTCATCGCCCAGCTGCTGTCGAAGGACGCCCGGCCCCGGCTGCTGATGGGGGACCTGAACGACGACCCGGACTCGCGCCCGGTGCGCCTGCTGCGCCGCCAGCTCCAGGACGTGGCGCGCGTCACCCGCTCCGATGGGACGGGCACCTACCCGATGCCGCTGTTCCTGAAGTCCCTGCGCATCGACTACGTGATGGCGTGCGGCGCCTTCACGCCGGTGTCCACGCGCGTGCTGCGCGTGGGCGCGTCCGACCACTACCCGGTGGTGGCGGACCTGCGGCTCCAGCCGGAGCCCACCCCCGTGGTGGCTCCGGCGTCCGCCGCGCCCGCGGGCACGGCCACGGCGGCGGCGGGGCCCTGAGGCTTCACGCCGGGGTGGGCAGGGTGAAGCGGTAGAGGACCTCCAGGTCCCCCTGGCTGAAGCCCTTCACCACCTCGTGGTGGATGTCCTGGCGGCCGCTCAGGTACGCGAGCCCTCCGGACGCGAAGCCCATCACCGCCAGCTCGAAGTAGATGTGCGGCCGGGGCACGCCGGTGATGCGCAGCTCCACGGTGTCGCCCTGGAGCTGCGCGGTCAGCTCGCCTTCGGTGAAGTAGCCCTTCCAGATGCCGGGGGTGAAGAGGGCGAAGCGGCGGAAGTCGTCCTTGCCGAACATCGTCTTGAGCTGGCCCTGGCTCAGCGCGTACTCGGCGGACTTGATGCCGTATTGCCAGTACGCCCTGGTGTCGCCGCCGTAGAAGCGCTGGGTGAAGGCCTCGTTGAGGCGGAGGAAGGCCTCCGCCGGGATGCGCGAGACGGGCATGATGAGCTGCCCGAAGACGGGGTCCCGCTTCGCCTGCTCCGCGAGGAAGGCCTTCCACGCCGGCTCGCCGAAGGCCTGCACCGCCATGGTCTGCCGTGCCAGGAATGCGACGCCTTTGACATCCATCCGTAAGCCCTCCACCGGCTGCTCCGTGTTCGTCGCGGACCCCAGCCGGATCATCCTTCGCATTGTGTCTTGAGACACCCTCCCAGGGCGATACGCATCGTGGCAATTCGCCGGGGGGCCTTCCGCTGAACAGGATGAAACCTGTTATCGCGGACACAGTGCCTCCCCCGAGGTGCATGCCGGGCGGCGGGATGTCCGATGCAGGACTAGGTTCCCGGGGGTGCGGCCCCTTGCCCTCCTTCCCAGACCCGGACGCGCGCGCCGGGCGCTGCTCCTGTGCGTGGGCGCACTCACGGGCGGTGTGTTCGGGCTGGCCTGGTGGGTGGACCGCTTCGGCCGGCGCGACCGGGTGACGGACGCGGAGGTGCTGGTGGTGCTGGGCGCGCGGGTGCTGCCGGGCGGTGCGCCGTCCGGCGCGCTGAGGGCGCGCGTGGAGCAGGCGGCGGAGCTGTATCACCGGGGCGTGGCGCCGTGGCTGCTGTTGTCCGGGGGCGTGGGCGCCCATCCGCCGTCCGAGGCGCGCGTGATGCGCGAGCTGGCGGTGGCGGCGGGCGTGCCCGCGTCCGCGTGCGTGCTGGAGGAGGACAGCCACTCCACGGAGGACAACGCGCGCTCTTGCGCCCGCGTGCTGCGCGAGCGGGGAGCGCGCCGGGTGGTGGTGGTCTCGGACCCGTATCACCTGCTGCGCGCGCGGCAGTGCTTCCGGCGCGAGGGGTGGGAGGTGGCCACGAGCCCGGCGCCCATCGCGGGGAGGATGCGCGCGGAGGAGCGGGCCTACTGGACGGTGCGCGAGGCGTTCGCGCTGCTCCTGCGCCCGCGCCTGTGGTGGGCGCGGGTGCCGGGCGGACGCTGAGGGCTTCAGGTCCCGGAGGTGGGGGCGTCCGGCGTGGCCGTGTCCAGCCTGAGCAGGACCTTCTCCAGGACGCGGAAGAGGGCCTGGCGGTCCTCCGGGTCGAGCATGCCCATCACCACGCCCATCGAGCGGTGCATGGAGCGGTCGAGCTTCCCGAAGGTCTGCTTGCCCTTGTCGGTGAGGCGGCAGCGCACGACGCGCCGGTCGGTCTCGCCGCGCTCCCGGACGATGTGGCCTTCGCGCTCCAGGCGGTCCATGACGCCGGTGACGGTCTTCTCGGTGACGCCCAGTCGCCGGGCCAGCTCGCCCATGGTGAGCGAGCCGTCCAGGCCCAGCCACAGCAGGGCGTGCACCTGGGGCGGCGTGAACTGGAACTGCTCGCAGGTGCTGGCGATGGGGTCACGGAGGGAGCGGCGACGGCCCAGTGAGAACATCAACTCCTGCATCCGGTCGACGTCCTTCGCGAGCGCTTCATCCTCTTTATGGATATTCCGTGACACAGAGTATTCATTAGCGGCGGGGTGCGGGCCGGTCAACTTGTAGGCTCCGTCAGGACCTCCGGCGGGACCGGGGGGGAGGAGCGGGTGATGCGACACGCGTGGTGGGGTTTGTTGCTGGCGTGGGTGGCGGTGTCGTCGGCGCGGGCGGAGGAGGTGCTGGTGTTCGCGGCGGCGAGCACGACGGATGCGCTCCAGGCGCTGGCGCCGGCGTTCCAGCAGGCGTCGGGGCACCGGGTGCGCTTCGCCTTCGGGGCGTCGAGTGACCTGGCGCGTCAGGTGGTGGCGGGGGCTCCGGCGGACGCGTTCCTCTCCGCGGACGAGGCGAAGATGGACTCGGTCGACCGGGCAGGGCTCGTGCAGGCGGGCTCGCGGGTGGACCTGCTGTCCAACCGGCTGGTGGTGGTGGTGCCGGCGGGGTCGGCGCTGGAGGTCGCGGGGCCGGCGGACCTGAAGGGGCTCAAGCGGGTGGTGCTGGCGGAGCCGGCAGCGGTGCCGGCGGGTGTGTACGCGAAGGCCTGGCTGACGCAGGCGGGCGTGTGGGCGGACGTGGCGCCGCGCGTGGTGCCGGCGGTGGACGTGCGGGCCGCGCTGGCGGCGGTGGAGGCGGGGAGGGCGGACGCGGGCGTGGTGTACGCGACGGACGCGGCGGGCTCCAGGAAGGTGCGGGTGGCGTTCACGGTGCCGGAGGGGGACGCGCCGCGCATCGTGTATCCGGCGGCGGCGCTGACGCAGGGTAAGTCGCCGGCGGGAGGGCTCGCGCTCGTGCGCTTCCTCCAGACGGAGGCCGCGCGGAAGGAGTTCCGCCGGCTGGGCTTCCTGGACGCGAGCGCGGCGAAGGCGGCGCCGGACGCGGGCGTGAAGGGCGCTTCCGGCGGCGCGGCGACATGGGACGCGGGCGTGAAGGGCGCTTCCGGCGGCGCGGCGACGTTGGATGCGGGGGCGCCGCGGGCCGTACCCGCGCCGAAGTCCGGTGCGGGGTCGCGGAAGGAAGCGCCGTGACGCCACTGGCTGGCGTGGGTAACGCAGGGCGGAGTGCGGACGCGGGAGGCCGACCCATGATGGCGGCCCCGCGCGCCGGCGGCTCGCCGCGATGCCTGAAGCCGGACGGGGTGGCGCATCGCGTGGCTTCAGCCCAGGAGCATCCTTCTCCGTGATGGACGAAGGGCTGACAGGGCTGGTGCTGTTCACGGTGGCGGTGGCGGCCCTGTCCACGGCGCTCATCCTCGTGCCGGGCGTGGCTGCGGCTTACGCGCTCTCGCGCTGGAGGGGGCCGGGGCGCGGCGTGATGGAGACGGTGCTGGCGCTGCCGCTGGTGCTGCCTCCGACGGCGGTGGGCCTGGTGCTGCTGGAGCTGCTGGCGCGGGACGCGGTGCTGGGACGGCTGCTGGATGCGCTGGGCGTGGAGGTGGTGTTCACGCCGAAGGCGGTGGTGCTGGCCAGCGCGGTGATGGCGTTCCCGCTGCTGGTGCGCTCCGCGCGCGCGGGCTTCGAGGAGGTGGATCCCCGGCTGGTGGCGGTGGCGCGCACGCTGGGGGACTCGCGCACGCGGGCCTTCTTCCGGGTGACGCTGCCCCTGGCGTGGCGCGGAGTGCTCACGGGCGCGCTGCTCGCGTTCTCACGGGCGCTGGGCGAGTTCGGCGCGACGGTGCTGGTGGCCGGCAACATCCCCGGGAGCACGCAGACGCTGTCCCTGGCCATCTTCCAGCGCACGCAGGTGGGGCACGACGCGGAGGCGCTGAGGCTCGCGGGTGTCTCCGTGGTGCTCGCCTTCGGGGCCATGTACGTGACGGAAGTGGTGACGCGGCGTCGCGGAGCCCGGGGGCTGGCGTGATGGAGCTGTCCCTGCGGCTGCCCCTGGCGCGCTTCACGCTGGCGGTCGATGCGCGCTTCACGTCCGCGTCGGTGGCGGTGCTGGGGCGCTCGGGCTCCGGGAAGACGTCGCTGCTGGAGGTGCTCGCGGGCCTGCGGCGGGGCGCGACGGGGCGTGTCGTGGTCGATGGCCGCGTGCTCCTCGACACGGCCGCGCGCGTCGACGTGCCGCCCGAGGCGCGTCGGATGGGCTACGTGCCCCAGGACGCGTTGCTCTTCCCGCACCTCACCGCCGGACAGAACGTGCGCTTCGGGGTGCGAACCGGGCGGCCGTCGCGCGTGGATGAAGCCGTGCACCTGCTGGAGCTGGAGCCGCTGCTGCACCGCTACCCGGTGACGCTGTCCGGCGGCGAGAAGCAGCGGGTCGCGCTGGCGCGGGCGCTCGCCACGGACCCCGCGCTGCTGCTCCTCGACGAGCCCCTGGCCGCGCTCGACGTCGCGTTGAAGGAGCGCGTGCTGCCGTACCTCTTGCGCGTGCGCGACGAGGCCCGGGTGCCCCTGCTCTACGTCACCCACCAGCTCGGAGAGGCACGGGCCCTGGCTCGCGAGGCCCTGCTCCTGGACGGCGGCGCCGTGCGGGCCGTGGGGCCCGCGGACACGGTGCTGGGCACGGTGGCGCGAGGCCTGCTCACGGGCGAGCCCGAGGAGAACATCCTCGAAGGCACGCTGGAGCACCCTGAGTCCGGCGGCACGCGGCTGCGTGTCACGGAGGGCCTGTCGCTCTGGGTGCCGGAGGTGCCGGAGCTGCCCCGGGGCACCCGCGCCGCCTACGCCGTGCCCGCCGAGGACATCCTCCTGTCCACCGGGCCCCTCACCGGCGTCTCCGCGCGCAACGTGCTCGAAGGCACGGTGACGAAGCTGGAGGAGGCGGGGGCAGGGGAGTGCGCGACCCACGTGGACGTGGCGGGCGTGCGCTGGGTGGTCCGCCTCACGCATTCCGCCGTGCGCGAGCTGGGCATCGCTCCGGGGCTGCGCGTGTTCCTCGCGGTGAAGTCCTCCGCGTGCCGCCGCCTGACGGGACGGGCCTCCTAGCTCCCGCGCGCTTCCGCTTCGAACTGGCGGTGGGCGGACTCCATCCGCTCCAGCGCGCCTTCGAGGCTGCGCTCGATGTCCTCGCGCTGGGCCCGCACCAGGGCCTCCGGAAACCCCATGCGCTCCAGGAGGTCTCGCTGCATGAAGAACGCCTCGCATCGCCCGAGGTCGTCCGAGCGATCCAGGAGCTGGCCTCCCTGAAGGAGGAACGCTCCCCAGGAAAGCGCCCCGTGGCGGTAGCGGAGGAACAGGCTCGCCAGGTGGTCCGCGTCCGCGGCGCGTCTCTCCTCGGGCGTGGCTGGCGATGGAAGCCTCGGAATGCCGCGGAGCAGCCCCAGCGCCGTGGGGGTATCCGGCGCCGTGCACAGCTCCAGCAGCCAGCGCGGTGAGTCATCCAGCTTCATCACCCACGCATCCGCCCAGGCGATGAGCTGTTCGAGCCCGATGAGCCCCATCTCCACCATCACGCCGATTCGCGCGACGGCGACCGGGTCGAACGGCGTGCCCTCCCTCACCGCTTCGCTCCCGGCTTCTTCGCGCCGCCGCGCCCCGGCTTCGCGTGGTAGCCCTCCACGAGCATCCCCAGCTCATGGACCACGGACATCGCCGTGTCCTGCGGGATGCGCGTGTCCTTCAGCCGGTTCTGCGCGGGGATGAGCACCAGGCCCGTGGCGCCGGAGAAGTCCGCCCGGGTGAGCGTGCAGCCCCGGAAGTTGCTGCCGGTGAGGTCCGCGCCGGTGAAGTCCGCGTCCGTCAGGTCCATGTCGAAGAAGTTCGCCTCGCGCGCCACGCAGCGCACGAAGGACGTCTGGCGCAGGCTCAGCCCCACGAACGAGCTGTAGGGCATGCCGCACTCCTCGAAGCTCACCTCCGGGTTCGGCGCCACGCCCGTCCAGTCGATGCCCATCAGCTTCGAGCCCTCGAAGCGCACGCCCCGCAGCCGGATGGCGTTGAAGTTCGCGCGCGTCAGGTTGCAGCCCTGGAACACGCACACCTCCAGCAGCGTGTCCCTCCACCGGCCCTCCTGCAGCTCGCAGTTCAGGAACGTGCACCGGTAGAACTCCTTGTCGCGCAGGTCGAGGCCCTGGAGGTTCAACCCCTCGAACGTCTCGTTCTCGAACGAGTCCTCCTGCTGGAGCCGCTCCACCGCGCTGTCGTCCTGGGCCATGCCGGCGTTATACCGGCCCGCCGTCACGCGCGCGCGGTGTGCAGCGTCCGCTCCAGCCAGTCGAAGACGCGCTCGTCCCGCAGCGCCGCCGCCGCGGGCTCGCAGTGCCAGCTCGCGCCCTCGGACTCCGTGAAGCGCAGCAGCGTGGAGTCCTTCAGCGCGGCGTGCAGCTCCTCGGACTGGCCCGGCCAGAACTGCTCATGGTCCGGGGAGGTGATGAGCACGGGACAGTCGATGCGCGCGAGCGTCTCCGCGTCCAGGTGCATCGCCTCCGCCGCCCTGTACGCGTCGAAGGGGGAGCGCGTCCCGTAGGGCGCCATGCGCCACTGGAGCTCCGCCCGCGCGGCGGGCGCGTGCTTCAGTCCCTCCGCCATGGACGCGTCGAAGGTCTCCTTCTCACCGGCATCCAGCAGCTGGCGCAGCTCCGGGGGCAGGTGCTCGCGCCACGAGTCCCCCACCCGCATCACGCCGGGGTCCGCGACCGCCGCCGCCACCCGGTGCTCGAACGCCACCGCGCGAGGCACCCAATAGCCCGCCTGGCTGATGCCTTGCAGCGCGATGCGCCGCGGATCCACGTCCGCGCGGGTGAGCAGCCAGTCCACCACCGGCGTCACCACGCGCTCCCAGTCCGCGCGGAAGGGCAGCCCCTGCCGGTGCAGCGCCGCGCCCTGGCCCGGTCCGTCGAAGGTCAGCGCGTTCCAGCCGCGCTCCACCGCCGCCGCGCCGCCGTCCTTCCACATCGACGTCACCGGCCCGTCGCTGCCGTTGTTCAGGATGAGCGTGGGCCTGCGCGTGCCGCCACCCCCTGGTGGCCGGAAGAGGTACCCCTCCAGCGACGTACCCTCGTAGGGGATGAGGACAGGCTCCACCGGCGGGTCGAACAGCGCGGCCGCGCGGTCCCAGCAGTCCCGGTGCCGCAGCCACAGCGCGCGGAACCGCTCCGGCCGCGAGGTGCCGGGCGCGCAGGCGGAGGCCTCATCGAAGTAGGTGCTCGCCCTCAGGAACGCGGAGCGCGCGCTGACGCGGAGGCCGCCCGCGGCGCTGGCGTGGGCCTGGCGCTCCAGCCGCTCGGCCAGGGCGGTGAACTCCCGCACCCACGCCTCGCGGTCCCCGTCCGGAATCCGGTCCACCGTGACGAGCACCTCTCCCACGTCGGAGAGTCCCCGGTACGCGGCGCCCAGCAGCCCCAGACGGGCGAACTCGAACCGCTCATCCTGGAAGTGGCGCTCCATCCCGGGAGGATGGCGCTCCTTCCCAGGGGGCGCCCGCCGTGGGCATCGAGGCCCGCCAGCGTCCGCCTCCCTGCCCACTCCACCGCGAAGGACCCGGCGACGGCGCGCCGGGCCCTCCACGGCCCTCACGCTACTTGGACACCAGCAACAGCAGGCCGCGGCCGCACACGCCGTAGCTCGTGCCCTCGCCGCCAATCAGCTGCGCGCTGCCCGGGTTGGGCACCACCTGGTTCGCGCCCTCGGCCCACGAGCAGGTGTCCGTCACGCGGTACCACTGCTTGCCATTGCCCGGCCACGGCAGCAGGAAGTTCACGGCGTCGGACCAGCCGTTGTAGGCGACGTAGATGGCGCTCACCGTCTCACCGGAGAACTCCGACGCGTCGATGCGGTACGCCAGCGCGTGCCTGGTCGGGTCGCTGAAGTACGCCGCGTCGGGGACGTAGCCGTCCGGCTTGAACCAGCGGTGCTGCTCCATCACGTTCCCGTTGTTGTCGTTCGTCTTGTAGAACTCCGCCGGGCGCAGCGCCGGGTGCGCCTTGCGGAACGCGATGAGGTTCTGGGTGAACAGGCGGAAGTGGGACTGCTCCGTGCTCCACGTGTAGTTCAGCCAGTTCTTGTCCGAGTCCAGGTTGTACGCGTTGTTGTTGCAGTACTGCGTGCGCAGGAACTCGTCACCGCCCGTGAGCATCGGCACGCCCGCGCTCAGCATCAGGAACGCCACGCCGTTGCGCGCCGCCTGCCGTTGGAGCATGGCGCTGCCGCCCTGGTCCCAGCTGTGATTGCTGTCCTCGCCACCGTCGGACGGGCCGTAGGGCCACGGCTGGGTGTTGTTCTTGCTGTTGCACGAGTACAGGTCCTTCAGGGTGAAGCCGTCGTGGGCCACCATGAAGTTCACGGACGCGGCCGGCTTGCGGCCGTCGTCCTGGAACAGGTCCGACGAGCCCGCGAAGCGCGTGGCCAGGTCCGACGGCTTCACGCTCTCCACGCCGAGCTGGTTCTGGTCCTTGCGGAAGACGTCGCGGAACGCGCCGTTCCACTCCCGCCACTTCGCCGGGAAGTTGCCCACCTGGTAGGAGTTGCCGCCAATGGCCCACGGCTCCGCGATGAAGTCCGTGCCCGCGCCGCCTGCCTCCGGCCGCGGATCCAGCTGCGTGGTGATTTGATTGAGCGCCGTGTTCGGGTTGTCGCGGTCGTACGAGTAGCCGTCGTGCGTGTCCGTCTGGTGCTCGTAGACGTTGCCCAGCACCGACGCCAGGTCGAACCGGAAGCCGTCCACGCCCAGCGTGTCCTTCCAGTACGACAGCGAATGCAGGATGACGTTCCGGGCCGTGGGATTGAACGTGTTGAAGTTGCCGCCCACGCCCGTGTTGTCCCAGTTGAACTTCATGTCCTTCGTCAGGCTGTAGTACGTGGGGTTGTCCAGGCCCCGGTACGACATGACGTTGTACGTGCTCGGGTCGCCGCTGATCCAACCGCCCCCCTCGCCGGTGTGGTTGTAGACCACGTCCACCAGCACCTTGATGCCGGCGTCGTGGAACGCCTTCACCATGGCCTTGAACTCGCGCGTGGGGCCGCCCGGCGTCTGGTCGCACGCGTAGCGGCGGTCCGGCGCGAAGTAGCTGAGGTTCATGTAACCCCAGTAGTTGTCGCCCGCGGTGCTGGCCACGGCGTCATTGCGGCCGTTGTCCGTCTCGTGCAGCGGCAGGAACTCCACCGCCGTCACGCCCAGCGCCGCCAACTGCGCGGCCTTCTGGCCCGCGGTCTTGTAGGTGCCCAGACAGGCGGAGTCCAACCCGGAGCCGGTGTCCTGCTTCGTCAGGCCGCGCAGGTGCACCTCATAGACGATGTCGTCCTTGAAGGCGCGCGTGGGCTTGGTGCCGGTGGCCGTGGTGTCCGGCGCCAGCACGATGCCCTTGGGCGCCAACGGGCCGCTGTCCTTGTAGCGGTGCAGCGGGCCGGACGCGAACACCGTGGCGTCCGCGTTGCTCAGGTTCACCGGGTCGTGGGACAGCTCCAGCGCGTACGGGTCCCAGAGGAGCTTGTTCGGGTTGAAGCGGTTGCCCGCCGAGTCCACATCCGCGACGAAGCCCACCGCGCTGTTGGTCGTCGGGTTCCAGGTGGATACGTACGTCCAGTTGGGCCCCCAGGCGCGGTAGCCGTAATAGACGGTGCCGGTGACGCTGTAGCTGTTCTTCAGCGTGGCGACGGAGACCGTCTTCGACCAGACCTGGGTCGTCGCGTTCTTCGTCATCACATACGTCACGGCGGGGGTCGCGCTCGTGGGCGTCCTGTAGATCCACAGCTCGATGCGCGTGGCGCGGGAGGAGTAGACGTTGAAGTCGATGTTGGACTGCGTGGCGTCGTACTTCGCGCCCAGCGTCCAGGTGAGCAGCCCCTGCTTGCGCTGCGCCGTGTCCTCCACCACGGCGGGCGCGGGCGCTTCGTCAGGCGTTTCCGGGGAGGCGCAGGAGACCAGCGCCGAGGCGAAGCCCACGGCGACGAGGGGCTGCCACCGCGCAAGCCAGGGGCTCCGGCGGTGACGACGGGGAGGGGGCATCATGGTTGTGGCTCCAGACGCGGCAATCGGGGTTCATGACCGCTGCAAGCCCACCGGGCCCGCGACTGCCCGGGGCCACCGGTTCACCACCCCCACGACAGTGAAGTCAACCGCGCGTTCCCCCGCGCGTGCCCCTCGGCCCGCGCGCGTATGACGCAAGACACGACCCGTCGCGTCATGGTCATGGAAGACCCCTGTAGGTCGCGGGAGACGCAATGGCTCACATCCTCTCGCGGCATGCCGCGGCTGCGCAGCCAGCGCCGCGCGCTTGGTGGCGGTGAGCGCGACCTGCCCTGCGGGACCCCCCGGCGATCCGGGAGGTCCCCACGCGGCGCTAGCAGGTCTTCTTGATCAGCGCGTTGCAGTTCTTGATGGCCTGGGCGACGGTGCAGTTGGTGAACGTACAGTAGGGCTGCGGCTTGCAGTACTGGAGCACGACCCAGCAGGAGGCCGCCTAGGCGCTCACGTCCGCGCTCGGTTCGATGGACATGTTCGCGGCTTCCTCCATCGGGGCCTCCTCGCCCGCGGAGCGCTGCTCGATGACCATCTGCGTGCCATCCTCCCTCGTGATCACCTGAGCGTTCTCCGACATCGAGGGGTCAGCGCCCTCGCCACAGCCGACGAGCGGAATCACAGCCAGCATCATTCCCAGGAGCAGCTTCTTCATGGTGGGTCCTTTCCAGAACAGGCGCGTGGTGACGCCGCCGGACAGGAGGGTGTCCGGTTGATATGGATTTGCGCCGAAAAAGCATGCTAGTCAAGCATTGCTTGAATTGGTCTGTTTTTGACAGGCGGCGTGCCCAGGGCCCTGGTTGATTGTCTGGAATCAAGTCGCGCGCATGCGAAGGGAGCCGCTGGCGCGCGGTGACACAGGCACGTCACCGCCACCGCCAGTTCCATAGCGAGTGGATGGTTCTCATGACGCAGGCCGTTATCTGGAGCGGCGTTCAGATGCGAAGAAGGCGGGTCCCAGTAAAAATCCAATCAATCTGTTTTGACTTGATGGAAACAAGGAATCCATGGTTATTGTGTTTCCCATGGCTCCCTCCACACCGCCCCAGACATCCGCCGCCGGCCCTTCGCGAGGGCGGGCCGTCCCCTGGGTGTTGGCGGGGGTGGGGCTGGTGGCCGTGGTTGCGGCCGTGGGGCTGCTGGGGCGTGGCGGCCATGACGCACAGGCTCCGTCCGCGATGGCCGCCCCCGTCAAAGCCACACAGCCCGGGGGCTCGCATGGCGGGGGTCGGGGCGGGAAGGTGGCGGCGGCCGGCGTGGAGGAGGCGGAGGCCGCGGAGCGCCGCTTCTCGGAGCAGACGTGCTTCCCGGAGCTGGCGCGCTTCAACGACGGCGTGACGCTGGAGACGTTCCGCGACTGGGCCGGGCCGCTGCTCGCGTCGAAGGATGCGCTCGTCCGCGACTACCTGAAGTCGAAGCTCGCGGAGCTCATCGGCGACGACGCGGCGAAGGCGGGGCAGGTGGTGGACTGGGCCCGGGACGCGCAGGGCGCGGAGTTCAAGGTGCTGCTGTCGGGCCTGCGGGAGGCGGACGCGGTGCAGAAGCCGCAGGTCGCCGCGCGGCTGCTGGAGGCGGGGCTGGACCCGAAGCTGCCCATCGAGCGGCGCGCGGGCCTGCTCTCCGCGCTCGACACGCAGAAGCACCTGACGCCGGACGCGATGGACCGGATGGCGGACTTCGCGCGCGACCCGGCGTCCACCGAGGCGGGCTGGGCGGCCACGCGCACGCTGGGCCGCGTGATGACGCGCGAGTCGGAGAACCAGGGCGATGCGTCGCCCTACCTCGACCGGCTCATCACCATCGCCACGGACGCGCCGGACGAGCAGATCCGCCACCTGGCGCAGACGGCGCCGCTGCACAACTCGCCCGTGCTGGATGAGAAGGCCACGGACCGCTTCGCGCGCATCCTCCAGAGCGAGGGCAACGAGGACGGCCGCGACGCGGCGGCGCAGGCGCTGGCCATGTCCTCCGACAAGGAGCGCGTGCTGAAGCTATTCGCGGACTCCTTCCAGCGCGAGCAGTCCGTGTGCGTGCGCTGGGCGCTGTTCCGCTTCTCCGCGCGCGTCGCCGGCCGGGAGGCCCTGCCCGTGATGGCGAACATGGCGACGGTGGATCCGCGCTTCCAGCCGCTCTACGGCACCTTCGAGACCCTCTACGCCCAGGGCAACGTCGACTTCATCCGCGTCTGGAACGAGCTGCCGGACCAGAACCCCTTCGGCTGCATGGACCGTCACCAGTAGGAGCCCTCCGCATGCCCCGCTTCCTTCATGGCCTTCGCGCGTTCGGGGGGCTGGCGCTGATGCTCGCGTCCCCGGCGGTCCTGGCCCAGTCCACGCCCACCGCCGCGGCGCCCGCGCTGCGGGGAGAGCGCTGCTCGGTCCAGGGGTTGATGGATCAGCTCCGCGAGGGGCTGCGCTCCCGGTCCAAGGCCTACCGCGACTATCTCAACGCCGTGCTGCGCGAGGCCGCCGTGTCGCTGCCCTCCGGCGAGCTGCACGCGGCGTTCGACCGGGAGACGGACCCGGCGATGGTGGAGCAACTGGCCTCGGCGCTGGTGGCGCGCAGCGAGCGTGAGGCGGAGAAGGACGCCATCCAGGCCGTGGCCCGCCGCGCGCTGGAGGACCGGGACCCGGCCGTCCGCGCCGCCACCGTCCGCGCCATGCGCCGCACGGGCGCGCTGGAGAAGACGGGGGACATGTACGAGCGGCTCATGCGGGACGGCTCGCCGGAGGTCCGCATGGAGGCGGCGACGAACCTCATCGAGGACAACCAGTACGTCTATTCCGGCTACCACGGCCCGGCGACGGACATGGCGGTGAACGCGGCGGTGGCGTCCGCGGATCCGAAGGTGACGGCGAAGCTCCTGGAGTCCCTGGACACGCGCAGGCTGGGGCCGGAGGCGGGGCAGAAGCTGCTCGGGATGCTGGGCCACGAGAGCGCGGACGTGCGGCGCGCGGCGGCGCTCGCGATGGGTGGGGTGCCGGCGGCGCAGATGGGGCCCGCGCGCGAGGCCCTGGTGGGCATGTACCGGGGGGAGCGGGACGCCGGGGTGCGCAAGGCGCTGGTGCAGGGCATCGCGGAGCTGGGCTTCGCGGACGCCGTGCCGGAGCTGCGCAAGCTGCGGAGCGTGGACCCTGGGATGGCACCGGAGATCGACGCGTGGATCCGCGTCCTGGAATCAGGCGTTCAGGAGTGGGACCTGCTCCTGAGAGAGAAGCAGCGGCTGCAACAGGTCCGTTGAGCGGCACCCCCATGGGGCCGGTCCCGCCGGCCCGAAAGGAACACCCCCGATGCGTTACATGAAGAAGAAGGCCTTCGCGGCCATCCTGGCCCTCGCGGTTCCCTCGGTCGCGGCTGCGTACTCGTACACGGTGAAGTCGCCCTTTCCGGGCACGGTGACGGCGACGACGTACTACTCCAGCGGCACGTTCCACGGCGCGCTGGACATCTCCAGCGGCCGTTGCAACTACTGGGGCGTGGAGACGGGCGTGGTGGCGTCCCTGTCCTGGAACGTGACCATCCGCACGTCGGGCGTCCACTGCAACGGCACGGGCAGCGGCACGCAGAACGAGGCGAAGCACGCGTTCGCCAATGGCAAGACGTTCCGCCTGTGGCACTTCATCAAGACGTCGGATTCGCATGACCGCACGTGCAACCGCTGCCAGGTGGGCAACGAGGGTGGCACGGGCAACGCCACGGGCCCGCACGTGCATGCGCAGTATGACAAGTCGGGCAGCAACCTGACCGGCTGGTACTCCGGCTACACCACCAAGGGTGAGGCCGTGGACCGCGCGGAGACCATCGGCGTGCTGGAGTAGTCACGCGGTGCCCGCCGGGGGCGGAGCGTCGTGGGGACGCTCCGGCTCCGGTGGGGCCGGGCCATCAGAAGCAGAAGCTGTTGCAGTACGGCGCGCCGTTGCGCTGGGTGCAGCAGATGTCGCCGTTGGAGCACGCGCCGTTGATACACGCGGGGCGGCAGAGCCCCTCGTCGCCAGCGCCGGTATAGGCACAGACGGTGGTGCCGGGGCAGGCGCCGGTCTCCCACTCACAGGCGAGCCCCTGCTCCCGGGTGCCGAGGGCTTCGTCGGCGGAGGTGCTACCGCCGCAAGCCGTGAGACCGACAACACAGAGCGCCGCGACGCACAGGGAACGCCACATGGATGCCTCCAGGGTCAGGTGGGACGGCTGGAGGATACACACACCGGGGCCGGGGCGTCCGGAGGGCGGGCGGAGTCCGCGATGCAGAACTGTGCGGTCCAGTACAGCAGCATGACGGCGTAGCCCAGGCCGGGCAGGGGCGTGACGAAGAGCCGGATGGAGAGCAGCCCATCGCTGGCGGAGAACAGCAGCGCGCCCAGGAACGCCAGCCATTGCGCGCGCCGCGGGAGCTCCGAGGCGCCCAGCATGGCCGTCGCGCGCCAGCCCATGGAGGAGATGACGGCGACATAGGCCGTCACCGGCGGCGCCATCCCGCCCAGGCCGGGCCACAGCGCCACGGTGGCGCCCACCGCCAGCAGCAGGAAGGGCAGCGCGCGGAGCAGGGCCAGGCGCCGCGTCACGCAGAGGAACGCGCCGGTGTAGCTCACGTGCGCGAGCAGGAAGGCGCCCAGGCCCGGCAGGAACAGCGCCGGGCTCACCTCCAGCAGCACGTCCCCGAGCAGGGACAGCGCCAGCCCCGCGAGGATGAACCGTGCGTAGCGCCCCCGCGCGGGCCACAGCCACCCGAGCAGGCACGCCATGGGCAGCGCCTTGGTGACGAGCCGCACCTCCCGGGGCCCCACGTCGATGGCGAGGAGGAAGCCCACCACGCCGGCCAGCCCCACCGCCGCCAGGAGCTTCGTCCCGCCTGTCCATGCGTCGCGCATGGAGCGGCACCTTACGAGGGCCGCGGTGCTTTGCATCAACGACGTGGGGGGGAGGCTCAGGCCGGGGGCGGCGCGCGGAGGGCCACCGCGCCGCGTCCCCGGCGGCGCGCGCGGACCCAGCGCCTGGAGGCGTGGAGCCTGCGCAGCACGCCCCGCAGCGACGGCTGCTGGCTGGCCATGAGCAGCAGGTAGCTCCACACGGAGCCGCCCCGGCGGCTCAGCAGGGCATGGGCGAGGGCCGTCGCGTCCCGGTTCACGTGGTCGGGGACGTTCTCGAACCACTCGGCGCTGCAGCGCGCGGCCAGCTGGATGGACAGCAGGGACGCGCGCCGCTCCTTGTCGTAGGCCTCCAGCGCGGCGGGCAGGTTGTCCGGCTGGGCCCGCAGCTGCCGCGCCAGCGCGATGGCGTCCTGGATGGCCAGCTTCGTCCCGGAGCCGATGGAGAAGTGCGTGGTGTGCGCGGCGTCGCCCATGAGCACGACGTTGTCGTGGTACCAGCGCGCGTTGGTGATGCGCTTGAAGTTGAGCCAGGGCGCCCGGCCCATGCCCTTCAACGGGTTGAACAGCGACTTGCCCTGGAGCCGGCTGTGGAAGATGCCCTCCAGCCTCCGGAGCGTCTCGTCCGGCCCCAGCGTGTCGAAGCCCAGGCGCCTCCACGTCGCCTCCTGGCACTCCACGATGCAGGTGCTGGTCTCGTCGTTGAAGCGGTAGCCGTGGAACCAGATCCACCCGGCGGGCGTCTCCTCGAAGGCGAAGGTGAAGGCGTCGAACACCTTGTTGGTGCCCAGCCAGAGGTACTTGTTGCGCCCCTCCTCCACGTGCGTCTGGAAGCGCTGCGCGTGGCGCTGGCGGAGCCGGCTGTTGACGCCGTCGCAGGCGACGACGAGGTCCGCGTCCATGTACGCGGAGAGGTCCGTGCCGTCCTGCTCGAAGCGGACATCCACCCCCAGCCCCTTCGCCCGCCGGACGAGGATGTCCAGCAGCCGGTCGCGCCCCAGCGCGAAGCCATCGCCGCCGATGTGCGTCGCGTGTCTGCCCCGCAGGTACACCTCCTGCGTGTCCCAGCGCGCCGCGGCCTCCGCGATGCGCCGCGCGCTCACCGGGTCGCTCCGGTAGAGGTCGTCCAGCAGGTCATCCCAGAACACCACGCCCCACCCGTACGTCACGCCGGCGGGGTTCCGCTCGACGACGGTGATGTCGTGCCTGGGGTTGGACAGCTTCGCCAGGATCGAGAAATAGAGCCCGGCCGGGCCTCCGCCAACACAGACCATCTTCATGACGTCCCCCCAGCGCACGAATGGCTGGATGCTACCGGGCCGCCATGGAAAGCAACGCTGGTCGGAAGCGCTGTCTGTCGTTGCTGGCAGGACAGAGCCGGGATGAGAGGCTTCAGCGGCTCCGGCCCGCGCGGCGCCGGCCCGGAGCGCCAGGGCTGGAGGATGGAGGCAGGTGTTCAGTCAGGAACGCGAGGAAGGCGGCGAGCCGGCGGCCGGGTTCGCGCCCGGCGGTGTGGACCGCGTGCAGGTCGATGTCCGGCAGCGTGAAGCGGTCCAGCGCGGACACCAGGTGGCCGGAGGCGAGCAGGGCCTCCACGTCCCAGGTGGACTTGAGGATGACGCCCGCGCCCGCCAGGGCCCAGTCCTTCAGCACGCCGCCGTCGTTGGCGGTGCGGTCCCCGGACACGCGCACGTGGAAGACGCGGCCTTCCTCGTCGCGGAACGCCCAGCTCGTCTGCGGCGCCCCTGGCCGCGCGAGCACCAGGCAGTTGTGGCGCGTCAGGTCCGCGGGCCTTCGGGGCGGCGGGTGGCGGGTCCAGTACGCGGGCGAGGCGCACACCACGCGCCGGCCGGAGACGATGCGCCGCGCCGTCAGCCGCGAGTCCGCCAGCGGCCCGAAGCGCAGCGCCACGTCGATGCCCTCCTCGATGAGGTCCAGCACCCCGTCGCTCAGCACCAGCTCCACGCGCACCCCCGGGTGGAGCCGGAGGAACGCGTCCACCAGCGGGGCCACCCGCGCGCGGCCGAAGTCGTTGGTGGCGGTGACGCGCAGGAGGCCGGTGAGGGGGCCCTCGCGCCCGCCCACGCTCGCCTCGCTCTCCGCCAGGTCGGCCAGGATGCGCTGGCAGTCCGCGCGGTAGCCCTCGCCCTCGGGCGTCAGCGACAGCCGCCGCGTGGACCGGGCGAGCAGCCGCACCCCCAGCCGGGCCTCCAGCCGCTGGAGCCCCAGCGTCACCGTGGAGGGCGCCACGCCCCGGGCGCGCGCGACGGCGGACAGGCTGCCGCGCCGCGCGATGTCCAGGAACAGCTCCATCTCGTCGAAGCGATCCATTGTTCGAAGCTATCGAATGCTGGTTTGCATGGCGTGGCCATTGTTTCGGAGGCTCGCGGACCGCATACCCACGGACCTCGAGCCTCTCTCCTCTCTCCCTGGGACACCCCATGCGCATCGAACTCACTGGAAGGATTGCCCTCGTCACCGGCTCCACGGCCGGCATCGGCCTGGCCGCGGCGAAGGGGCTGGCGGCGGCGGGCGCCACGGTCATCGTCAACGGCCGCACGCAGCAGGCGGTGGACCGGGCCATCGCGGCGGTGCGCGAGGCGGCCCCGGGCGCGGCGGTGAAGGGCTTCGCGGGAGACCTGGGCACGGCGGAGGCCTGCGAGGCGCTCGTCGCGGCGCACCCCCACTGCGACATCCTCATCAACAACCTGGGCATCTTCCAGCCGAAGGACTTCTTCGACGTGCCCGACGCGGACTGGAGCCGCTTCTTCGAGGCGAACGTCCTGTCCGGCGTGCGGCTGTCGCGCGCGTACCTGCCGGGGATGCAGAAGCAGGGCTGGGGCCGCGTGGTGTTCGTCTCCTCCGAGTCCGCGCTGAACATCCCCACGGAGATGATCCACTACGGCGTCACCAAGACGGCGCAGCTGGCCGTCGCGCGCGGGCTGGCCAAGCGCATGGCGGGCACCGGCGTCACGGTCAACTCCGTGCTGCCGGGCCCCACCGTGTCCGACGGCTTCCGCCAGATGGTCCGCGAGGAGCACGAGAAGACGGGCCGCTCCTACGAGGACATCGCCGCGGACTTCATCCGGGCGAACCGGCCCAGCTCCATCCTCCGCCGCGCCTCCAGCGTGGAGGAGGTGGCGAACATGATCGTCTACGTCGCGTCGCCCCAGGCCTCCGCCACCACCGGCGCCGCGCTGCGCGTCGATGGGGGCGTGGTGGACTCCATCGTCTGAGCGCCGCGGGCGGGCCCCGCGCGTCAGGGGGGCGCTGGGGGTGGGGTCCCCCCAGGCCGCGCCCAGGGCCACAGCCGTAGCCGGGCCGTGACAGGCGGGTCCTCCAGGACCGACGCCAGGGCGTCGCGTGTGCAACAGTGTAGGCGTCCGGCGGGGTTCAGGGGCATGCAGCCCGGTCGATAGACCATCGCATCCCGCCCTGCCGCTGATTATGCCTGGGGCTCGGCTCCCGGGTGGGACCCTCCAGGACTTCATGCCCAGCACGACCCGTCACGACCTCGCGCCATCCCCTTCGCTGAGCGCGGTGGGGCGCGCGCTCCCGCCGCACTACGCGAGCCAGGAGCAGCTCATCGCGGCGCTTCGCGGCCTGTGGGCGACGAAGCACTTCAACCTGGAGCGGCTGGAGGACCTGCACCGCAACGTGCAGGTGGGGGGCCGGCACCTGGCGCTGCCCCTGGAGGAGTACCCGGCGCTCGCCACGTTCCAGCAGCGCAACGACGCGTGGATCCGCGTGGCCACGGAGCTGTCGGAGCAGGTGGCGCGGGAGGCGCTGTCGCGCGCGGGGCTCACCCCGAGGGACGTGGACCACGTCTTCTTCGTCACGGTGACGGGCATCGCCACGCCCAGCGTGGACGCGCGGCTGGTCAACCGGATGGGCCTGCGCGACGACGTGAAGCGCACGCCCCTCTTCGGCCTGGGCTGCGTGGCGGGCGCGGCGGGCCTGGCGCGCGCGTCGGACTACCTGCGCGCGTTCCCCAGGCAGACGGCGCTGCTCATCGCCACGGAGCTGTGCTCGCTCACGCTCCAGCGCGAGGACCTGTCCATCCCCAACATCATCGCCTCCGGCCTCTTCGGAGACGGCGCGGCGTGCGTGGTGCTGCGGGGCGCGGAGGCAGGCGGCGCCGGGCCGCGCGTGGTGGGCTCGCGGTCGGTGTTCTACCCGGACACCGAGCGGGTGATGGGCTGGGACGTGGTGGACACGGGCTTCAAGGTGGTGCTGTCCGCCAAGGTGCCGCAGCTGGTGAAGGAGCACATCCGCGGCAACGTGGACGGCTTCCTCGCGCAGCACGGGCTGACCCGCGAGGACGTACGGCACTGGGTGGCGCACACCGGCGGCCCCAAGGTGCTGGAGGGCTTCGAGGCCGCGCTGGAGCTGGAGGCGGGCGCGCTGGAGCGCTCGTGGAGGTCGCTGCGGCAGGTGGGCAACCTGTCCAGCGCGTCCGTGCTCTTCGTGCTGGGTGAGACGCTGGAGGAGGCGGACGTGAGGCCGGGCGACTGGGGCGTGGTGATGGCCATGGGCCCGGGCTTCTGCGCGGAGATGGTGCTGGTGCGATGGTGACCGGCACGCAGGCGCTGTTCGCGGGCTTCATGGCGCTGCTCGTCGCGGAGCGGCTGCTGGAGCTGGTGCTCTCCAAGCGCAACGCGGCGCAGGCGTTCGCGCGGGGCGGGGTGGAGACGGGGCAGGGGCACTACCGGTTCATGGTCGTGTTCCACGCGCTGTTCCTCGTCGCGTGCGTCGCGGAGGTGTTCGGCCTCCAGCGGCCCTTCTGGGGCGCGTGGAGCTGGGCGGCGCTGGGGGGCGCTGGGGTGGCGCAGGCGCTGCGGTACTGGGCCATCGGGACGCTGGGGGATCGGTGGAACTCGCGCATCATCGTGGTGCCGGGGCTGGCGCCGGTGACGGGCGGGCCCTACCGGTTCCTGCGGCATCCGAACTACGTGGCGGTGGTGCTGGAGCTGTGGTGCGTGCCGCTCATCCACGGGGCGTGGGTGACGGCGGTGGTCTTCACGGTGGGCAACGCGGCGCTGCTCTACGTGCGCATCCGCGCGGAGGAGGCGGCGCTCGGGGCGATGTACTCCGAGGCCTTCGCCCACCGTCCCCGCTTCATTCCGGAGGTTCGCCGTGGCTGACATCGTGATGGAGGCGCTGGCGGAGATCCGCCGCATCGTCCAGGAGGAGCTGGAGTTCGAGGGCGAGGTGGAGCCCTCGCACGACCTCCTGCGCGACCTGCACCTGGACAGCCTGGGGCTGACGGTGCTGGCGGTGGGGCTGGAGAACCGCTTCCGGGTGCTCTTGTCGGAGGAGGACGCGCAGGGCGTGCGCACGGTGGAGGACCTGGCGCGGCTGGTGGGCGCGAGGGTCGGAGCCGCGAAGCCGGACGCGGGGGCGCACCCGTGAAGGGGCCGCCCCTGCCGGCGCTGAAGCACGCCACGGTGAACGCGATGCTGAAGGCGACGTCGCACACGTCGCTGGGGCTGGTGTTCGTGGACGCCGCCGAGCACGAGACGTCCCTGCCGTGGGCCCAGGTCTACCGGCGGGCGAAGCGCGCGGCGGCAGGGCTGGCGCGGTTGGGGGTGCGCCCGGGGGACCGGGTGGCGCTGCTGCTGCCCACGTCGCCCGCGTTCATGGACGCGTACTTCGGCGCGCTGCTGGCGGGCGCGGTGCCGGTGCCGCTGTATCCGCCGGTGCGGCTGGGGCGGCTGGCGGAGTACCACCGCTCGACGGCGCGGATGCTCCAGCTGACGGGCGCGGCGGTGGTGCTGACGGACACGCGCGTGCGGCTGCTGCTGGGCCCGAGCATCGAGCAGGCCCGGCCCAGGCTGGGCTGTCACACGGTGGACGCGGTGATGCACGGCGACGGGGACCTGGAGGTGGAGGTGGGGCCCGACGCGCTGGGGCTCATCCAGTTCTCCTCCGGCTCCACGGTGGAGCCGAAGCCGGTGGCGCTGACGCACGGGGCGCTGGTGGCGCAGGTGGCGGCGCTGGAGGCGGCGATGCCGGTGGCGCCGGGCGTGACGCCGGTGGGCGTGAGCTGGCTGCCGCTGTACCACGACATGGGGCTCATCGGCTGTGTGCTCGCGGCGCTGTACTACCCGGGCAGCCTGGTGCTGATTCCGCCGGAGACGTTCCTGGTGAAGCCGGCGCTGTGGCTGCGCGCGCTGTCGCGGCACCGGGGCTTCGTGTCGCCCGCGCCGAACTTCGCGTACGGGTTGTGCCTGAAGCGGGTGAAGGACGCGGACCTCCAGGGCGTGGACCTGTCCGGGTGGCTGCACGCGCTCAACGGCGCGGAGCCGGTGTCCCCGGAGACGCTGCGCCGCTTCGCGGAGCGGTTCGAGAAGTGGGGCTTCTCCGCGCGGGCGCTGCGGCCGGTGTATGGCCTGTCGGAGGCGTCGCTGGCGGTGACGTTCCCGCCCGGGGGCCGGGGGCCGCGCGAGCTGGGCGTGGATGCGGCCGCGCTGGCACGCGAGGGCCAGGCGCGCGACGGGGCTCGGACGCTGGTGAGCGTGGGCTCGCCGGTGGCGGGCTTCGAGGTGCAGGTGCGCGGCGAGGACGGCGCGGTGTTGCCGGAGCGCCAGGTGGGCCGCGTGTTCGCGAAGGGGCCGTCGGTGATGCGCGGCTACTTCGGGGACGCGGAGGCGACGGCGCGCGCGCTGGTGGAGGAGGGGTGGCTGGACACGGGCGACCTGGGCTTCAGCGCGGACGGGGAGCTGTATCTGACGGGCCGCGCGAAGGACCTGGTCATCATCCGGGGCGCGAACCACGCGCCGCAGGCCTTCGAGGATCCGCTGCTCGAGGTGGAGGGCGTGCGCACGGGCTGCGCGGTGGCGCTGGGCTTCACACCCGAGGGATGCGAGGACGAAGCGCTGCTCATCCTGGCGGAGCGCGCGGAGCGGGGCCCGGACGAGGCGTCGGTGGAGGCGGACATCCGCGCGGCGGTGATCGGTGCCACGGGCGTGCAGCCGCACACGGTGAAGCTGCTGGAGCCGGGGACGCTGCCGCGCACGTCCAGCGGCAAGCTGCGGCGGAGCGAGGCGTTGCGGCGCTATCTGGCCGGAGAGCTGACCGCGCCGAAGAAGGTGGGCGCGGTGGGGCTCGCGGTGGAGATGGCGAAGAGCGCGCTGGCGATGGTGCGCGCGGAGCACGACTCATGAGCGCGGCGGCGCTCGCGTGACCGCTCCGGTGCGCGGGGCACGGGCTGCTCGGAGCGGGATGGGGCGCGAAGCAGCGCTCCGTGCGGCTCCTGTAGTGCGCGGGGCACGGGCTGCTCGGAGCGGGATCGGGCGCGATGCAGCGCTCCGTGCGGCTCCTGTAGTGCGCGGGGCACGGGCTGCTCGGAACGGAATGGGGCGCGAAGCTGCGCTCCGCGCGGCTCCTGTGCCGCGCGGAGCACGAGACGGTTGGCGTGGGGTGGCGTGTACGCTGAGGCCCCGCGGAACCTGCTCTGGCTTGCCGCGCCCTGTGACCCGATGAGGTCCAAGAACGTGAAGCAACACGACGTGGTCGTGGTGGGCGGCGGCCCGGCCGGTCTCGCGGTGGCCATCACGGCGGCCCGGCGCGGGCTGGACACGGTGGTGGTGGAGCGCGCAGCCGCGCCCGTGGACAAGGCGTGCGGCGAGGGCCTCATGCCCTCCGGCCTCGCGGCGCTGGAGCGGCTGGGCGCGCTCGCGCACCTGGACCGGAGTGACAGCGCTCCCTTCGTGGGCATCCGCTACGTGCAGGAGGACGGCAGCGCGGCGGAGGGAATGCTGCCCGCGCCCGGTGGGCTGGGAGTCCGCAGGCTGGCCCTGTCTCATGCGCTGGCGACCCGCGCGCGAGAGGTGGGCGTGGACCTGCGCGAGCACACGCACGTCGTGTCACACGTGCGCACTCCGGACGGGGTGACGCTGGAGACGCCCGTGGGGCGCGTGTCCGCGCGCTTCCTGGTCGCGGCGGACGGCGTGAACTCACCGCTGCGCAGGGCCGAGGGCCTGGACGTGGAACAGGCCATGCCCCGGCGTTACGGCCTGCGGCGCCACTTCCGGCGCGCGCCGTGGACGCCCTACGTCGAGGTGCACTTCGCCTCCGGCGTCGAGGCCTACGTGACGCCCGCCGGAGCGGCGCGCGTGGGCATCGCGTTCCTCTGGGAGGACGGCGCCGCGGCGGGCCGCGTGAGCTTCGACGCGATGTTGGAGCGCTTCCCCCGGCTGGCGGAGAAGCTCACCGGCGCGGAGCCGGACTCCCAGCCGCGAGGCGCCGGCCCCCTGGCGCGCGGGGCCCGCACGCGCATCGCGGACCGCTTCGCCCTGGTGGGGGATGCCGCGGGCTACGTGGATGCGCTGACGGGCGAAGGCCTCACGCTCGCCTTCGCCTGCGCCGAGTCCCTGGGCGCGCTGCTCCCGGACGCCCTGTCGAAGGGCGCGGGCCACGACACGCTGCTGCCCTACGAGCGCGCCTTCCAGCAGGTGTTCCGCAAGTACGCCTGGACGACGCGGGGGCTGCTGATGCTCGCGCGCCGCCCGCGCCTGCGCAGGCCCGTGGTGCGCCTGCTGGGCCGCGCCCCCTGGCTGTTCGAGCGCATCCTCGCCGCCGTGGTGACGTGACCCGGAAAGCCTGGAGCCCTCGGAACCCGGGCGCAAAGCCGCACGGCGTGGCCCTTGTCCCATCGCCGTGCGCCGGAGACACTTGGCGCCATGGCATCTGGCCCCTCGGCTTCGCGTCCCTGGTTCGCGTTCTCCCTCGACCTGGCCCCGGCCGCGGCGAGCCGGCACCTGCACGGCCTGCCCCCCGTGCCCGACTTCCCCGAGGGCGAGCTCGCCGAGGCCCTGGACGTGGACGTCGTCTACGACGTCCACGTGCCCAACTGGGGAGGCCGGGTCGCACGCCTGGTGGAAGCCCCCGGACACCGGCTGTCCGGGCGCCTGCGTCTCGTCGCCACCGAGTCCTGGCCCGTCCTGGCCCGCCTGGAGACCGCCCTCGCCTTCGCCACCGAGGAGCGCGCCGTGAAGGTTCGCACCGCCCAGGGCGCCGTGGTGGAAGCCCATGCCTTCACCCCCGCCGCCCGCGACACCTCCACGCAGGGGCCCGTCAGCGAGGCCTTCCTGATCACCCTCGCCGTCGCCGCCGAGCGCGCTCGCCTGCCGGCCGCCGTCGTCGAAAAACTCCAGGCCGAGGCCCGCATCGTCCACGCCGTCCAGCACGCGCGTCCCGACGGACACCGGCCTCCGCCCCCCTCCAAGTCCGGCATTAAGTGACAACCGGGTCCAGCCAGACCGAAAAGCGCCCTGATCGCTGAGAAAAAGGGCGCTGGGACGCAACCGGGCATGGCGTGTCGCCGACGATGAAGAGGAGGGGCCCTCTCCCCGACAGTCGCCACCCACCGCCGGCCCCGAGGACGCTCACCGCATGTCGCCGCGAATCCCGACGCGAGTCTCCACCCCTCGCCCCACGCTCGCGAATGCCGCGGTCCCCACCGCCGCGCCCGCGAACACCGCGGCGCCCGCCGGAGCGGAGGCCCCTGTCAGCGCGCCCGCCGCCAACGTCGTGGCGCCCTCGGGGGGCAGTTGGAAGCGCTCCGCCACCAAGGAGGTGGCCATCTCCGACCTCCAGGAGAAGTTCGGCTGGACGGATGAGAGCTGGCAGGGGCGCCTGCTGCACGCGGCGGATGAAGGCGCTGACGGGAGCCGGGCCTCGAACGGCCAGGTGTCCGCGGCGGAGCTGGAGTCGTACCTCTCCGCGCCCACGGACGCGCAGTTCCTGACCTCGACGGCGCTCCAGCAGCAGCGCGCGGCGCTCGACGCGAAGCTCCAGGGGGGCGCGCAGTCCGCGAAGGTGGACAGCTTCGACAGCCCCTGGCAGCAGGCGGTGGCGAAGCGCGCGGACCTGCTGGGCGGCAACGGCGACGGGGAGCTCTCCGCGGACGAGCTGACGGCCTACATCAACGCGTCCAAGGCGAACCAGGCCAAGGGCACGGGCACGGCCGCGAACACGCAGTGGGTGCCGGACCAGCAGATGGCCGCCTTCCAGAGCCGCGTGGCGGAGGTGGCGGGCGAAGTGGATCCGCTCCAGGGCGTGGGCGGGAGCGGCGCGACGCCCGGGCTGAACCTGGTGAAGGAGTACTCGCGCACGCTCATGGACTCGGACAAGAACGCGCCCACGTTCGTGAGCTACCTGCTGTCCGCGGCGGACGTGAAGGAGACGCCCGCGGACGTCAGCCGGCTCAACAGCACCTTCGTGCGCGATCCGGAGCTGAAGGGCGGCGTGGTGGACGCCGACTACAACGGCACCGGCTTCGACCGGGGGCACATGAAGCCGGCCGAGGACTCGCCCACGCAGGCGGCGATGAACGAGAGCCACTACATGAGCAACATCGCGCCCCAGTACGGCAACCACAACCAGCAGGTGTGGCGCACGCTGGAGCGCGGCGTGTCGGAGCTGGTGAAGGAGACCGGCGGCAAGGCCTACGTCGTCACGGGCAACCTGTACCTGGACGACAAGGGCAAGCCGCTGCCGCCCGAGTCCCTCCAGACGACGGGCTCGAAGGACAGCCGGCGCATCGCGGTCCCCACGCACAACTTCAAGACGGTGCTGCTGGAGCTGCCCAACGGCAACCTGTCCATGTTCGCGTACATGGTGCCGAACGTGAAGGATGGCCCGTCCAAGAAGGACGCCATCCTCCCGCTGCTGCAGCAGTCGCGCGTGCCGGTGGACCAGATTGAAGAGCTGCTGGGCCAGGACCTCTACGCGCAGCTGCCCAAGAGCGTGCAGGACAAGCTGGAGAAGGACACGTCCGCCGCGGGCGTCTTCCAGCAGCAGAGCCTCTACGAGTCCGCCACGCTGCTGCGCGCCCCGCCGTCCACCTGAAGCGGCGGCGCGGCGACCGGGCTCAGCGGCGCACGCGGTACTTGAGCCACACGATGCCGGAGTCGCGGCGCTCCACGTGGGTGAGCTCCAGCGCCGCGCCCGCGCCGGTGGAGCCCTCAGGACGGTCGAAGAGGGTTGGAGTCCCGGGCAGACCGTCGGCGGTGGGGTGCACGAGCAGGCTCACCTCGTCGATGAGGCCCGCCGCGAGGAACGAGCCGTTGATGCCGCCCCCGCCCTCCAGCAGCAAGGTCTTGATGCCGAAGGTGTCTCCGAGCTTCTCCAGCACGCGGGCGAAGTCGATGTCCTGCTTGCCGCCGAAGACATAGGAGACGCCGCGCTCGCGCAGGTGGGCGAGGTGCGCGTCGGGGACGGACTCGGCGAGCACGACGACGAGGTGATCATCGTCGATGGCGCCGGACTCCCAGCTCAGCTTGCCGTGGGCATCCAGCGCGATGGCGTAGGACTCCGCGTCCTTGCGCGCGACGAAGTCCGTGCGGGGCAGGGGCGACGCGGGGGCGGGCTTGGACACGTCCCCTTCCGCGGCGAAGTCCTCCATGGTGATACGGCCGCACATCCAGGCGTCCGCGTCGAAGGTGTCGGCGGCGCGCTCGTATTCGCCGCGCATCGACGCCGTGTCGGGCCAATGCTTGACGACGATGCGCCCGTCGATGGACGAGATCATGTGGCAGATGACATGGGGCTTCATCGGGAGGCTCCGGAGCGCGGCCCGCCTTCAGGCGGCGGGCGGCGGAGCGCGGATGGTTCCCGAGGTGCCACGCGCTGTCGAACCGATTCCGCGCCGGTCCGTTCATAATCCCGCGAGCCGCTACCGCGTCGCGCCGGGAGTGGCCGGCACGCGGGTGAACTCCATCACCCAGTTGGTCTCCCAGGTCTCTCCGTCGAGCGAGAAGGCCTGCTCCCACCGTGCCCGCTCCTGGCCCAGGCGGGTCCAGTGGAACGCGACCTGGACCGGGCGGCCTCCTTCGGTGTCCTCGCCGTAGAAGCGGCCGTGGTCGCCGGTGAAGCCTCCGTGCACGGGCGGCTGGAGCACCGCGTGGCGGCTGTCGATCCAGTGGATGGACCAGCGGCGCTCCCGCGCGTCGAACAGGCGCAGCGCCATGCCGGAGAAGCCCCGCTCGAAGACGGTCTCCTCGACGTTGGACAGGCCGCCCAGGTGGGGTTGGCAGCGCATCCTGGACGTGAACACGTCCCAGTCGTCGCTGCCGGCCAGCCGTTGCTTGAGCTTCCGGTTCACGCACGTCCACTCGCCCATGAGGAAGTCGAAGTCGTGCACGTCGCCCGTGGGCAGTGGGGGAAGGGGCTTCATGGAGCGGAGCCTTTCGGGGAGGGGGTCAGCGCAGCTCGGACCGCGCGGTGGGGGCCAGCGTCAGGTGTTCGAGCGGCGCGCTCAGCCACGGCTGGAGCGGCTCCGCCCAGGCCGGTGAAGTGGCTCGGCGTCGGAGGTGCTCGCGGTGGTGTCCCGCATCCGGGAACACGGTGAGCCAGGCGAAGACGTGCTCGCCCGTGCGCACGGGCAGGGCGGGGAAGGTGTTCTCCGCGTGCTCGGTCTGGAACAGGGCTCTCGGCGGTGCGCCCAGCGCCGTGAGCGCCGGGCGCGCGTGGTGCTCGAATCGGGCCGTGAGGGCGTCATCGGCCGGGGCCTTCAGGTAGCAGAGCGTCACCTCCACCCGCGATCCGGGCCGTGCGTCCGTACCGGGCGGTGGCCGGGGCGTGGCGGGATGCGCGAGGCGCGCAATCGGGCGCAGGAGCAGGACGTTGTCGGAGTCCCGCATGGTCGCGTTCGCCGCGCTCCGGTGCTCCTTCCACACGGGGCCGCCGTAGAACGCGCTCAGGGCTTCGCGCCGCGACGCCATGTCGCGAAAGCCTCGCATCCACACGTACCGGTCCGGACGGTCCTCGTCGCGGAACTGACCGATGAGGTGCATCCCCGTGGCCTCCTGCGACTCGATGAAGGCCCGCTCGAAGAGCGAGATGAGGACGTCCCGCTGGCCGGGATGCAGCGTGTACTGGCGCAGTTCGAGGACCGAGCAGCAGGGAGACAGGGACGACATGGGAGGCTTCCGGGGTGCGGGTGCGGAGGCCATCCTTGCCAGGAAACTGGTAGGGTCATGAAGTCCACTTTCCGCTGAATCGGCCATACCAGTTGAAGACCTCCACCGGCGTCGCGTCCTCGCTCCTCCTGCGGCTCGATTCGCAGAGCTCCACGCCGCTCCATGAGCAGCTCTTCGAGGGCATCCGTGCGCGCATCCTCTCGGGAGCGCTGGCGCCCGGGCTGCGGCTTCCCTCGTCCCGCCAGCTCGCCGCCGAGCTGGACGTGGCCCGGAGCACCGTCCTCCAGGCCCTGGATGCGCTCACGGCGGAGGGCTACCTCGTGGCCCGCGCGGGCTCCTGCACGCGCGTCGCGCCCGAGCTGCCCCTGCTCACTGGAGAGCGGAGCCGTGAGCCCGGGCTCACCGGCGCCGCACGCGCAGCGAACATCGGACGGAGGCAGGGGGCTTCGCGGGGGCCTCGGCTTGCTGCCGCCACGCGGGCGTTGAGGCGCTCACCGGTGGGGGCTCCGCGCCTGGGGGCCGCGCCTCGCGCGTTCCGGCCGGGTGTCCCCGCGCTGGACCTGTTCCCCACCGCGCTCTGGGCCCGCACCGTGTCTCGCGTTCACGCTCGCGCGAGCACGGGGTTGCTCGACGGGGGTGACCCTTCGGGCCATGCGCCACTGCGTGAAGCCATCGCCACGCATGTGTCCGTGTCGCGGGGCGTGCGCTGCTCCTCGGAGCAGGTCTTCATCACCGCGGGCACCCAGCAGGCCTTCGATGAGGTCCTCCGGCTCGCGCTGAACCCGGGGGACCCCGTCTGGGTGGAGGACCCTGGCTATCCCGGCGCCCGTCGCGCCGTGCGCTCCGCTGGAGGACGGCCGGTGCCCGTCCCGGTGGACGGGGACGGACTCGACGTGGGCGCGGGCCTGGCTCATGCGCCTCGGGCCCGGGTCGCGTTGGTGGCTCCCTCGCACCAGTACCCGCTGGGCGTCACGCTGAGCCTGGCGCGGCGGATGGCGCTGCTCCAGTGGGCTGAACGCACACGTTCGTTGATCATCGAGGACGACTACGACAGCGAGTTCCGTCACCGTGGCCGTCCCCTCACCGCGCTCCAGGGGCTCGATGACGCCGGCTGCGTGGTCTACGTGGGCACGTTCAGCAAGTCGATGTTCCCCGGCCTGCGCCTGGGCTTCCTCGTCGTGCCGCCTTCGCTCGTGGACGTTGTCTCCGCCGCGCGCGCGTCCGCGTCCGCGCCTGCTTCCTCGCTGGAGCAGGCCGCGCTCGCCGTGTTCCTCGCGGAGGGCCACTTCGCCCGCCACCTGCGCCGCATGCGCGCGGCCTATCGGGAGCGCGGCGAGGCACTGCTCGAAGCCCTGCATGCCGACTGCGCGGGCGTCCTCGCGCCTCGTCCCTGTGACACCGGCATGCAGGTGTGCGCGTTCCTTCCCGCGCCGCTGTCCGACCTGCGCGTCCGCGATGAAGCGGCACGGCAGGGCGTGGAGGTCGCCGCCCTGTCCGATTACTTCCTCGGCCGACGCAGGGAGTCCGGTCTCATCTTCGGCTTTGGCGGTGTACGTCCGGACGACATGCGCGCCGGGACCCGGATCCTGGCCCGGGCAATCGAAGCCGCGCGGCGCCGCGGTCCCCGCTCCTCCCACCCGAGAGCGAAAGGACCGCCGCCCCGATGAGCACCGCCCTGCCCGTGCAGGCGACGTCACCCGCCGCTTCAAGGACTCCGCTGAGCGGGTTCTTCGATGCGTGGGTCCGCCCCGTGAAGGCCCACCACTGGCTCATCGTCACGGCACCGGACAGGCCACGGGTGCGCGCGCGGAAAGCGATGCGCGAGTGGGCGATGGGTTCTGCTTCTCGGACTGTGGAAGGACAGCCCCATGATGGGATGGTCGAAGAGGGGGGGGGCTGGCTGGCTCCGATTTTCGTCCAGTAGCGCCCACATCCCTTCCCGGGCGTGGGCCGTCTACGATGGCGGCATGACCTGGCGCTCCCTCCTCCTGCCGCTGCTGCTGTTGTCCGCATGCGGCCAGCGGCGCAGCGACCCCGCGCGCGTGGCGGAGGATCGGATGCGCCCCGCGCCCGTGGGCGCCTTCGCCGCGGGTATGCCTCCGGCCACCACGGAGGACTGCACGGTGCGCACGGCGAAGACCTGCTTCGACCAGGCGCTCACGCTGCTGGCCACGAACGCGCGGGGCCCGGAGCGGCTGCGCGCGCTGTCGCTGATGGGCAAGGCGTGCGACGGACAGGTGAAGGACGCCTGCTCCTGGCTGTCCCAGCACGTGAAGGAGCCCCGGCGCGTGCGCGGCGGCCCCCCGGACGACCCGGTGTTCCAGGAGGCCTTCGAGCACTGGCGCGAGGGCCGCAAGCACCACGTGCGCGTGAGCTGCCGGCTGGTGCAGGGTGGTGCGCCCCAGCAATGCGAGGTGCGGGAGGCGACGCTGCCGCCGGACCTGCTGGCGCAGGCGCTCGCCAGCATCCAGGCCTCGCGCTACACGCTGCCCACCCTCGACGGAGAGCCCTTCGAATGCGACTGGACCATCGTCATCAAGTGACGCGGCTGGGGCCCGCGCTGGCGCTGTCGCTGCTCACGGGCTGCTTCGCCGGCACCGTGCACCGGGGCCCGGTGACGGACCACTTCGATGGCGAGTCGTTCCAGAACATCGGCGACGCGCCGAAGCTGTCCCCGCTCGCGCTGGTGCGGGCCGCGATGGAGGAGACGCGCGGCCCCTGGCGCGACTACGCGGAGGAGCCCTTCGGCCCGAAGCCGCCGGAGCGCGTGGGGCCGGGCGAGCTGCGCGTGACGTTCATCAACCACGCCACGGTGCTGCTCCAGGCGGACGGCGTGAACGTGCTCACGGACCCCATCTACTCGGACCGGGCGAGCCCGGTGTCCTTCGTGGGGCCCAAGCGCGTGCGGCCCCCGGGCATCCGCTTCGAGGACCTGCCGCCCATCGACGTCGTGGTGGTGAGCCACAACCACTACGACCACATGGACCTGCCCACGCTGCGGAGGCTGGAGGCGGCGCACCATCCGCTCTTCCTCGTGGGCCTGGGCAACCGCGAGCTGCTCACGGACGAGGGCTTCCAGCGCGTGGAGGAACTGGACTGGTGGCAGGCCGCGCGGAGCGGCCCTCCGGGGTTGAAGGTATGGGCGGTGCCCGCGCAGCACCGCTCGAACCGGGGGCTGACGGACCAGGAGGAGACGCTGTGGGCGGGCTACGTGCTGGAGACGTCCGGCGGCCCGGTGCTCTTCGCGGGGGACACGGGGCTGGGGCCGCACTTCGACCGCATCGCGGAGCGCTTCGGGCCCATGCGCCTGTCGGTGCTGCCCATCGGCGCGTTCCGTCCGCGCGTCCTGCACCCGGTGCACATGGGGCCGGAGGACGCGCTGAAGGCGCACCGCGTGCTGCGCTCGGGCACGTCGGTGGCGATGCACTACGGCACCTTCCCCATGGCGTGGGACGGCCAGGACGAAGCGAAGTACCTGCTGCTGCGGCTCTTGTTGCGGGAAGAGGCGCGGCCCCGCTTCTGGGCGCTCGGCTTCGGCGAGGGCCGGGACGTGCCGCCGCTGCCGCCCGGCCATGGCGGGCGCGCCGATGCCGGACGCTGAGGGGAGGTGCCTCCGGAGGGAGAGGCGAGGATGGGTCGGTCGCGAGCGCCTGCGTCCGTCCGGGCGAGCTGCAACTGGAGTGCGAGCGGACGGCTCGGGTGAGGTCATGCCCTGACAAGCAGCCCGGCCCGGCCTTCAGGACTCCTCAACGACAGGCCACCACTCACTCAGTCGCAGCTCGATGGCATCGAAGGGTGCCGCGCGGATGACATCGTCATCGCCGTACACGCCCACCTCCGCCCAAAGCCCGTTGTGCAGCTCGCTCACCGTGAGCGTGCGTGCCTCCAGGTCGATGAACCAGAGATGTTGGATGCCAATGCGTGCGTAGAAGGGCCGCTTGATGCGCGTGTCGTAGCCCCGCGTGGACGGTGACAGGATTTCGCAGGCCCAGTCCGGGACGACCTTGCACCTTCCACCCGGCAGCACGGGCATCCGCTCGCGCCTCCATCCGGCGAGGTCCGGGTTGAACTCCGGCGCTCCCTCCACCTGGATGCCCGGCTCCGCCAGCACCCACCAACCGCCCGGGCCATTCTGGCCGCGCTGGAAGGGGCCTCGCAGGCCATCAATCAGCGCGCCCACCAGGTCCATGTGCCCGGCCCGGGGCCGCGCATGTGCATACAACGTCCCATCGATGATCTCGCCCACCACGCCCTCGGGCAGGGCCTCGATGTCAGCGAGGGTCGCCGGACCCCCGAGTGGTTTCGCGCCATAGGCCATGCCTGGAGTGTGGAGTTAGCAGCACCGTCTGACAAGCCAGACGCGGGACCGTCAGTCCGGCTGCGCGATGATCAACGTCTGCAAGGGCAGATGCCGGATGGGCCGCGTGCTCTGCACCTTGAACCCCGCGTCATCCAGGAAGCCCTCGACCTCCGCGGGCGTGTACGACGCGGCCCCGGACGTGAGGAAGTAGTGCAGCCCGATGAGCGGCGCGGAGGACCCCTGCGTGTCCCGCTCCTCGCGCAGGTACTCCAGCACCGCCAGCGTGCCCCGGGACACCATGGCGCCGCGCACGCGCCGCAGCAGCGCCACGCTCTGCGCGGGCGTCAGGTGGTGCAGCACCTGGAACAGCAGCGCGCCGTCATACGGCCCGCCCAGCTCCGCGCTCAGCACGTCCCCTTCCTTGTGCGTCACCCGGTGCGACAGCCCCGCCTGGGCGATGATGTCCCGCCCCACGCGCACGCTGCCCTCCAGGTCCACCACCGTGGCCTTCAGCCCCCGGTGCAGCCGGCACAGCTCCGCCGCGTACCAGCCATGCGCGCCGCCCAGGTCCAGCAGGTGCCTCGCCCCCCGGGGCAGGGGGATGTTCGCCGCCACCTCCGGCGAGGCCAGCCGCGCCAGCTGGTACATGGCCTGGATGTAGTCGCGCCAGCGCGGGTCGTCCGGCGCGAACTGGTGGATGTCCACCGACTGCCCGCTCCGCACCGCGTTCTCCAGCTGCCCCCACCAGTCCCACTGCGCGTAGTTGAACTCCAGGAACGCCGTGATGGCCTGCGGCGAGCGCGGGTCCAGCCACCGCCGCGCCCGGGGCGCCAGCCGGAAGCGCCCCCGGTTCAGCTCCACCACCTCGCAGGCGATGAGCGCCTCCAGCAGCGCCCGCATCCCCTCCGTGCTCGTCTTCAGCCGCGCCGCCAGCGCCTCCGCCGTCGTCGCGCCGTCCGCCAGCGCCGCGTACACGCCCAGCCGCGCCCCGGCCATCAGCGTGCGCGACGCCATCATCCCGAAGAAGGCGTGCGCCAGGGGCTGCGGCGCCAGGTTGAGGAAGTCCGCCACCCGCTCCAGGAGGTTGTCCGCTTTCAGGCCCAGCCGCATCGCGCGTCGCTCCGGGGAGTGGGGGGAGTGGCGGCTACCGGCGGCGCCGCGAGCCTGCCACGGCGGCCGCGCCCAGCACTATCAGCGCCGCCTCCGGGCCCACCATGCAGCCCTGCGTCTCCGCCTGGCGGATGCCGGTGTACTTGCACTTGCCCGCGTTGCAGCTGAAGCGCGGCGCGCAGTCACTGGTGCTGCGACAGTCCGTGGGCACGCGCCCGGTGTTGTCATCCCCCTCCGGGGAGTTGGGATCGTCCGGCTGGCCCGCGTCCTGCTGCGGTCCCTCCTGGCCCAGCGCCACCAGGGGAGAGAACACGAGGAATCCGGCCAGGAGCCCTGCCGGGCAGATGCGGGCGAGGAGGGAGGACATGAGGCGGGCGCCACCCTAACGCCCCAGCAGGGCGCTTGCACCCATCCTCTGAAGCGGGCGGCCTTCCGGGGTTCCCTGGAAACGGTGGCCGCCCCCGCGCCCGAATCTGCTACGGTCCCCCCCGCGATGGCGCCTCGAATCCTCGTCGTGGACGACAACCAGGAGCTCCTCTCCCTCCTCACGCAGCTGTTCGAGGACGCCGGGTATGAGGTGGTGGGCGCCAGTCGTGGCAAGCAGGCCATCGAGGCGGCCCGCGCCCAGCCCCCCGGCTGTGCCGTTTTGGACATCCTGCTGCCGGACATGATGGGCTACCACCTGGCGGACACGCTGCGGAAGGACAACCCCCAGCTGCCGCTGCTCTTCATCACCGGCGTCTTCAAGGGCGGCAAGCACGCCACCGAGGCGCGCCAGAAGTACCAGGCCGCCGGCTACTTCGAGAAACCCTTCGAGGCCCAGAAGCTGCTCGAAGCGGTGGCCAAGGTGCTGCCCGCGGAGAAGAAGGTCCCCGCCGCCTCCATGCAGGACGCCTTCGAGGTGGAGCTGGACATCGACGTGGAGGAGGAGGGCCCGCAGGACGCCATGGAGCTGACCGGCCGCATCAAGGTCACCGGCGGCGGCAACCTCACGGCCGAGATCCGCGGCGCCAACCTCACCGCCACGCCCATGCAGAAGGTGTCCACCACCCAGGTGCGGCCCCCCACGCCGGGCCGTCCGCCGGATCCGCTGCCCGTGGGCGCGGGCGCCCCGGGCAGCCGCCGGGGCGAGCTGCGGGACAACCTGCCGTCGCTGCTCACCGCCTTCTACCTGTCGCGCGAGACGGGCGAGCTGGGCGTGCAGCGCGGCAAGGTGAAGAAGGTCGTCTACTTCGAGAACGGCACCCCGGTGTTCGCGCTCTCCAACCTGCTGGCGGACCGCTTCGGGCAGTTCCTGGTGCGCGTGGGGAAGATCAAGCCCGAGCAGCTCCAGGACGCGTCCGCCGTCGCCGCGCAGAGCCACCGGCGCACCGGCGACGTGCTGGTGGAGCGCGGCCTGCTCAAGGACACCGAGCGGCTGTACTACGTGGGCCAGCAGGTGAAGGCCATCATCTACTCGCTCTTCTCCTGGGAGGAGGGCACGTACGTGATGAGCTTCAAGGAGAAGGCCTCCTCGGAGTCCATCAAGCTGGACGTGCACCCGGCGAACCTCATCGTCCGCGGCATCAAGAAGCTCTACAAGCCGGAGCGCCTGCGCCGCCTGCTCCAGCCCGAGGACCGGCTCATCCCCGCCGTCGCCCCCGCCTACGGCCTCAACGAGGTGGAGCTGGAGCGCTGGGAGGCGGAGCTGTTGCCCAAGGTGGACGGCAACCGCGTGGTGGCGGAGCTGCTCGCGTTCGCCAACCGCCCGGAGCACGTCGTCTACGGCTTCCTGGTGTCCATGATGGCGCTGGGCATCCTGGACAAGCGCGCGTAGGCGGACCCGGCCGCGGGACGGAGGCCCCGCGGCGTCACGGCCCTTCAGACGAGCCGCGAGCCGATCCAGAACAGGCCCAGCGCGCCGGAGCCCAGCGCCACGCCGCGCTGGATCCACAGGTTGATGCGCGCGTTGGCGCGCGACAGGCCCTCGGCGAACAGCAGGCCCACCGCGCCCATGCCGATGAGGATGCCCAGCGCGAAGCCGGGCAGGTACGTCCACGCGGACAGGCTCATGCTGCCGCCCACCAGCAGCGGGGGCAGCGCGATGAGCAGCGACCGCACGCCGCTCACGGCCATGAACGCGCCCGCGGCGGTGCTCACGGTGTGCACGTGCTCGTGCGGCTCGCGGTCGTGGCCGGGCAGGTGCGGGTGGCCGTGGTCCAGGCTGTGCGGGAAGAGCAGGGCGGTGACGGCCAGCGCCACCAGCACCGCGCCGCCGAACACCTCCGCCCACCGCTCGAAGGTCTCCGACAGGCCCACGCCCGCGAAGAGGCACACCGCCGCGATGCCGCCCAGCATGGCCGCGTGGCCCAGGGCGAAGCGCAGCGCCGTCATGAGGGCGACGCGCCGCCGACCGCCGCCCAGGGTGCCGAGCGTGGCCATGGCGGCGCAGTGATCCGGCCCCAGGGCGTGGAGCAGGCCTTGGGACAGGCCGAGCAGGAAGGCAAGCAGGATGGGAGCCACGACGGCGCACCCTAGCCGTGGTTTAACCCTGTGGCCAGCAGGAGGACGTCCCACACCATGCGCATCACCCATCCCCGAACTTCCGCCGCGCTGCTGCTCGCGGGGCTGCTCGCCCTGTCGGGCTGCTCCAACGACCCCGGGCCGGAGCAGCTGAAGAAGGCCGAGGACCGCTACCAGGAGCTGATCAACCAGAACCTCCCCGCCCAGGATCCGGCGTGGGCGGAGGTCACCGCCCAGTTCGAGGCCGTCCCCAAGGACTCCAAGGCCCGCGCCGAGGCGGACAAGCGGCTGGCCGCGCTGAAGGCCGCCCGCGAGAAGCTCCCCCCGCGCCCCCTCGCGCGGCCCGGGGCGACGGGAAAGGGCGCCAGCGACGTGGAGGCCAAGCGCGCCGCGTGCGAGTCGCTCGCGAAGAAGATGGGCGAGGCCCACACGGACGCCACGCGCAACCTGCTGCGCAAGGTGCTGGAGACCTGCCAGGCGGACCTGGTCAAGCTGGAGGCCAACAGCCACCCGCCGGGCGAGGAGGTCCACCCGCCGGGCGAGGAGGCCCACGCTCCGGCCGAGAACGCGCGCTGACGTTCCCGTGCGCGCGGAGTTGAGAAGCCACCGGGGGCTGGGTATGGAGCCGACGCATGCCCATGCCTCAAGCAGGTGACAAGGCCCCCGGCTTCTCGCTCCCCGACCAGAGCGGCGCCACCGTCTCCCTCTCGCAGCTCAAGGGGCGGCACGTCGTCCTCTACTTCTACCCGAAGGACGCGACCCCCGGCTGCACCACGGAGGCGTGCGACTTCCGCGACGAGCACTCCGCGCTGGTGAAGGCCGGCGCGGTGGTGCTGGGCGTGTCGCCGGACAGCGTCGCCTCGCACCAGAAGTTCGCCGCGAAGCAGGGGCTGCCGTTCTCGCTCCTGGCGGACCCGGACCACGCGCTGGCGGACGCGTACGGCGTGTGGGGCGAGAAGTCCCTCTATGGTCGCAAGTTCATGGGCCTCATCCGCGCGACCTTCCTCATTGGCCCGGACGGCAAGGTCGTCCGCGTGTGGCCCAAGGTGAAGGTGGCCGGCCACGTCGCGGAGGTCCTGGCCACGCTCCAGGGCGGCGCCGCGGCCGAGGCTCCGAAGCGGGCCCCGAGGGCGCTGGCGAAGAAGGCCTCCCCGGCCGGGGTGAAGGCCGCGGCTGTCAAGAAGCCGGCGGCCAAGAAGGCCCCGGCGGCGAAGGGCGCGGCCCGGAAGGGTGCTCGCGCCTGACGTGGGGCGTGGGGCCGGGCGCCGGTGCACTCCTGGCGGGACAGGGAGGCCGGGACCGTGTATGCCTGCGCCCGTGGCTGGCCTCTCTCTCCCCGAGCGGGGCTGGCCGTTCACCATGAAGCCCTGTCGGCCTCCGGGCCGGACAGCGGGCGGCCGGCAGGGCCTGCCCCCGGGTGGGTGCCCGGTGGTGGGCGAGGTCGGCATGACCATTCCTCAGGGATGGCGGAGACGATGAACATGCGCGAGCGAGGCATTCAGCGGTGGATGGGGGCGGCGGCGCTGGCGGCGGGCGTGCTCCTGGGCACGGCCTGTGGCGGGCTGCCGGAGACGGGCGGCAAGCAGCCGGATGAGTCGCGAGGCAATGCCTTCGCCCAGCGCGGGACGCAGCCGGAGGCCGTCTACAACGTGGCCGAGCAGCAGGGCCACGAGAACCCCGCCGACGCGCACCACGGCGACCCGGCCGCGAAGCTGCCCCCGCATGTGCTGACGGTGGACCGGGGCTACAACGGCACCATCGACAAGATCGGCTCCAGCATCGACCCGCGCACGCCGGCCAAGGCGGGCAAGTCCAACAACTCCAAGCGGGACGACGCGGGCGGGATGATGGCGCACCGCTACGCCGTGCTCGGCGGGGCGGACTACTCGCCCGCGGCGGACGGGCTGGGCGGCTGGAACGTCTCCACCGCGAACGAGGGCACGCGCGGCTTCGAGGAGCCCTACGCCTACGTCGGCACCCCGCCCATCTACCTGCGCGACCGCGAGTAGGACGGAGGTCCAGGAGGCGCCCGCCGGCCAGCGTGCCAGCGGGCGTCCGTGCTCCCGCCCCGCCACTCCCGGCGGGGCGTCGGGGTGGCCACTCCTTCTGTCGAGGCCCTCGCGGCTTCCGGAAGGAGCAGGCCATGCACTCGAAGAAGCTTCACCCCTGGACGCTGGTGGCCGTGTGCGCCGCGACGGTCGCGGTGGTCGGCCCTGGCTGCAACCGTGGCAAGCCCACCCTGCCGCGCGCGGGGAGCCGCTATCAGGGCATCGCCAACACCCAGCAGCCCGCGCCGCGCGGCTCGGGAGGCTCCGGCGCGACCGTCCCCACCGACGCGAGTGGGTCGCCGCTGAAGCCGCAGCCCGCCGGGGCCCAGGGCAAGCAGAACCAGATTGGCGCGCCTGGCTTCACCACGCCCCAGGAGCCGGTGCCCGGAGACCGGGGCGGCGCCCTCCGCTTCCAGGGACCCATGGGGCAGGGCTCCGAGCTGGGCTCCAGGCACGCCGGCCACTAACGCGACGCGAGCATGACCTCCGTGGGGTCCTTGCCGGTGAAGGCACTGGCGAGGCCCTGGGCCAGGGCGCGGTGCTCCGCGTCGCCCAGCGTGGCGAGCCGGTCCTCGGCGGGGTGCGCGAAGCGGGCGGCGAGCGCGTCCAGGCGCCGGTGCGCTTCGGTGATGCGCTCGCGCGGGACGCGGCCGGACTCCACCGCCTTCACCAGCGCCTCGATGGCGGCGCGCTGCACGTCCGCCTTGTGGCACACGAGGAACAGGTCCACGCCCGCGAGCGTGCCCTGCACCGCGGCCTCCGCCACCGAGTAGTGGTCCGCGATGGCCTTCATCTCCAGGTCGTCGCTGACGAGCACGCCGTCGAAGCCCAGCTCCTTGCGGAGCAGGTCGTGCAGCGCGCGGTGGCTCATGGTGGCCGGGACGCCCTGCTCCAGCGCGTCGAACAGCACGTGCGCCGTCATCAGCGACGCGAGCCCCGCCTTCGCGAAGGCCTGGAACGGCACCAGCTCCACGCGGCGCAGGCGCTCCAGGTCATGCGGCAGCCTCGGCAGGGTGAGGTGGCTGTCCGACGTCGTGTCGCCGTGGCCGGGGAAGTGCTTTCCGCAGGACGCCACGCCGCCGGCCTCCAGGCCCTTCGCGAGCGCCACGCCCAGCCGGCCCACCTCCACCGGGTCGCGGCTGAAGCTGCGGTCGCCAATCACCGGGTTGGCCGGGTTGGTGTCCACGTCGAGCACGGGCGCGAAGTCCCAGTCGAAGCCCACTGCGCGCAGCTCGTGCGCGAGCAGCCGGCCCACGCGCTCGGCCAGGGCCTCGTCGCCGCGCTGTCCCAGCTCGCGCATGGGCGGCAGGGACGTGTAGGGCTCGCCGCGCAGGCGCGCCACGCGGCCACCCTCCTGGTCCACGGAGAGGATGAAGGGCCGGCCCGCGCGCGTCTTGATTTCGCGGCACAGCGCCGCGGTCTCCGTCGCGGTGCCCACGTTGCGCTTGAAGAGGATGGCGCCGTAGATGCCGTCGTCCATCAGCGCCGCGAGGTCAGCGTCGATGCGGGTGCCAGGAAAGCCCACCATGAAGAGGCGGGCGCAGTCGCGATAGAGGGCGGAAGCAGGGCTCACGGCCGCGCAGTGTGGCAGAGCCCGCCGCCTGTGTGGCACCGCGCGCGAGGCCCGAGCGTCGGCTGCCTGTCAGGGCACGGAGCGGGCCGGTCCCCAGACCTTCGGGCTGGGCCCCGACGGACGCACCCATGCGAACCTGTCGGACCGCTTGGGGGACCAGTGGCTGGGGCAGGCTGTCCGCTCCGGTCCGCGGAAACCTGTCCGACAGTCGGACAGGTTCTGGAGAAGCGCCGCCGGGGCGGGCTACTTCCGCAGGAGCGTGCCCTCGAAGAAGAACGCCAGGCACGCGGCCAGGATGAGCCACGTCCACAGCGGCACGGCGGGCTTGTCCGCATCCCCCGTGGAGGCCTTCACCGTGTCCTCGCCAAAGTAGGCCGTCAGCGTGTCCGGCGGCACCCGCGTCAGGTCACTCTCCGCCGGGTCCAGCGTGGCGGCGAAGTCCAGCGCGGCCACGGGCTTCCCATCCGCGCCCAGCACCGAGTGCACGCCCGGCTCCACCGTGGGCCCCGCCACGAACGAGCCGTCTGGCTGTGCCTTCAGGGGCACCTCGCCGCCGTCCGGCGCGCGCACGCCCGCCACCTTCTGCGTGCCCTCCGGGTGCAGCGTCACGGACTCGCCCACGCGCACGCGCACCTCCTCGCGCTCCTCCAGCGAGCCCGTGAGGTACGCGGCGAAGCGCTGCATCAGCGGCAGGAAGCTGGTCCGGATGGCGAAGTCGCTCCAGTCGCGGTCCACCGTGCTGGTGAACAGCGCCACGCGCCCCTTGCCCCGCCGCGCCACCGCCACCGCCGGCGCGCCGTCCTCGTAGGTGGCCAGCACCTGGCTGGTGCCCGGCGCGGACGGGCTGTCCGCCTCCAGCAGCATGTACTTGTAGAAGCGCGCCCCGATGAGCCCCTCCTCCGCGCGGCCCGTGAAGGGCGCGAACAGCGGATGGTCCACCTTCACCTGCGCCAGCTTCGCCGTCTTCGTCTCCGCGTCCGGATCCTCGCGCTCGGCGCTGGTGCGCACCAGGCGCAGCGGGCGCGGCAGGAGCGTACCCAGCCGCTGGTTGTACGCCTCCGGGTTCACGTGGTCGCCCACGCTCACGAAGAGGCCGCCGCCGTTCTCCACGAAGGCCGCCAGCTTCTGCGCCTCCTCCTCGGATGGCGCCGGGGTGTTGAGCAGCAGCACCAGGTCATAGGCGCTGAAGTCCTCGCGCAGGCCCACCTCCGCGTCGCGCACCGTCACCTCCACCGGCGAGCCCGGCGAGGTCAGCGCGGCGTCCACGAAGAAGGCCTCGTCCCGGTAGCGCGTCGCGTGCGGCGAGCCGTTCACCACCAGCGCCTTCAGCCCGCGCGGCACCGGCAGCACGAAGGCCCGCCGGTCGTCCTCCGCCAGCGCGTCCGGCGCGAGCGTCACCTGGCCCACCACCGTGCCGCCCTGCGGGAAGCGCACCGTCAGCGTCTTCTGCGTCGTGCCGCCCGCGGGCACGTCCACGAAGCCCTTGGCCAGCGTGGACTCACCCACGCGCACGGCGGCCTCCAGGTCCTTGGCCGGCTTCGCGCCGAAGCTCCGCACCGTGAAGGTGAACTGGTACGCGCGCGGCCCCGCCTGGAGCGCGGGCTCCACCCGCAGGTCCACCAGCGCGTGGTTGTCCAGCGACTCGCGCCCGGACGCCACGTCGCGCAGCACGACCTCCGGCTTCACCGTGGCGCCCGTGGGCCCCTTCACCGTGGGCGGCGGCGCCTCCAGCCGGAAGCCGGAGGCCGTCATGTCGGAGACCACCACCAGGCGCTTGCCCGGCATCGGGTTCTCCTCCAGCGCGCGCGCGGCCATGTCCAGGCAGCGCGACAGGTCCGCCGTGCCGTAGGTGGGCTTCGCCTCGTCCACCAGCGCGCGCAGCCGCGCCCGGTCGAAGCCCGGCGGCGGGGGCGCTTCCGGCGACGCCGTGCACACCATCACCGTCGCGGGCTCCTCGGGCAGCAGGTCCTTGAGCGCGTCGCGCGCCTCGTCGCGGCCCTTCTCGAAGTTGGACGTGCCGTCCGACCAGCGCATGGACAGCGACGCGTCCAGGATGACCGCCGTGGCCGCCGGCCCGCGCGTCACCGTGGCCGCCTGCGCGTCGCGGGTGAGCTCCGGCCGCGCCAGCGCCACGGGGATGGCCAGCAGGATGAGCGTGCGCAGCGCGTACAGCAGCAGCCGCTTCAGCTTGAGCCGGCTCGCCGTGCGCTTCTGGCTGCGCAGCACGAACGCGAGCGGCCCGAACGGATGCGCCCGGGGCCGGCGCCGGTCGAACAGGTGCACCAGCACGGGGATGAGCGCGCCCAGCGCGCCCAGGAGGAACCACGGGTTGCCGAACGTCACCTGCGCCTCCCGCGACGCCCCAGAAAGCGCAGCAGCACCTCATCCAGCCGCTCGTCCGTGCGCACCAGCTCGTAGTCCACGTCGGCCTCGGCGCAACGGGCCTTCACGTCCGCGAGGAACGCGCCGAACTCCTCCAGGTAGCTCTGCTTGATCTCGCGCGGGTTCACCTCGATGCGGCCCTCGCCCTCCATGTCCAGGAAGAGGGTGGGGTCGTCGAAGGGGAACGTCAGCTCCGCCGGGTCCACCAGGTGGAACACCGCCACGTCGTTCTTGCGCTGCCTGAGGGCCAGGATGCGCTTGAGCGCCTCCTGCCGCTCATCCAGCAGGTCCGACAGCACGATGACCGTGGAGCGCCGGGGCAGCACCTCCGCCAGATGATCCGCCGCGCCGCCCAGGTCCGTGGGGCCTTGGGCCTTCGTGTGCTCCAGCGCGTCCAGCAGCACGTTGAGGTGGCCGGCGGAGGCGCGGGGCGGCACGTCCTTGAACGCGCCGCCCACCATGAGGGCCAGGCCCGCCGCGTCCTGTTGGCGCACCAGCAGGTAGCTGAGCGCGCCCGCGAGCGTCTTGGCCACGTCCAGCTTGGACAGCGCGCCGCTCTGGTAGCCCATGGACGCGGACGCATCCACGACCATCACCGAGCGCAGGTTCGTCTCGTGCTCGAAGCGCTTGACGTAGTACTTGTCGAACTTGCCGTAGGCCTTCCAGTCCAGGTGGCGCAGCTCGTCGCCGGGGGCGTACTCCTTGTGCTCGGCGAACTCCACGCTCTGGCCCTGATGGGGGCTCTTGTGGAGGCCGGACAGCACGCCCTCCATCACGGCGCGGGCGCGCAGCTTCACGCCCTGGAGGCGGGACAACGTCTGGGCGTCGAGCAGCGCCATGGGGTTGGAAGCGCCTAGCCCTTCACCACCGTGAGGAGCTGGTCGATGAGCTTCACGGACGTGATGCCGTCGCTCTCCGCGGTGAAGTTGGGCAGCACGCGGTGGCGCAGCACGGGCCGCGCCAGCGCCCGCACGTCCTCCACCGTGGCCACGAAGCGGCCGTTGAGGATGGCGCGCGCCTTGGCCGCGAGCACCAAGTACTGGCTGGCGCGAGGCCCCGCGCCCCACGACACGTTCTTCGCCACGAAGTCCGGCACGCCCGCTTCCTTGGGGCGCGTGTGGCGCACCAGCTCCACGGCGAAGCGCACCACGTGGTCCGGCACCGGCACGCGGCGCACCAGCTCCTGGAGGGCCAGGATGCGCTCGGGGGAGAGGATCTTCTCCAGCTTCGGCGGCGCGCCGGCGGTGGTGCTCTTGACGATCTGCACCTCCTCCTCGGCGGTGGGGTAGCCCACGTCCACCAGGAACATGAAGCGGTCCAGCTGCGCCTCGGGGAGGGGATAGGTGCCCTCCTGCTCGATGGGGTTCTGCGTGGCGAAGACGAGGAAGGGCAGCTCCAGCGGGTACGTGCGGCCGCCGGCGGTGACGCGGTACTCCTGCATGGCCTGGAGCAGCGCGGCCTGCGTCTTGGGCGGCGTGCGGTTCACCTCGTCCGCGAGGATGATGTTCGCGAACAGCGGGCCCTGCATGAAGCGGAACGCGCGGCGGCCGGTGGTCTTGTCCTCCTCCAGGATGTCCGTGCCCGTGATGTCCGAGGGCATCAGGTCCGGCGTGAACTGGATGCGGTTGAAGGACAGGTTGAGCACGTCCGCGAGCGTGGAGATGAGCAGCGTCTTCGCCAGGCCCGGCACGCCCACGAAGAGGCAGTGGCCGCGGCTGAAGAGCGAAATCAGCAGGTGCTCCACCACGTCCCGCTGACCGACGACGCGCTTTTCAATCTGCTCGACGATGGCGCTGCGGGCCTGGGCAAGCTCCTCGACGGCGCGCAGGTCCTCGGGGGTGGCGTCGGACGGGGGGAGAGGGGCGGGGGCGGCGCTTTCCATGGAAGGGTTCTCTTAGTCGGCGCGGCGGGGGCGGACCAACGGTTTCCGTCGCCCTGGGGCCCCGAGCGTGGGGTGCCAACCGTTCCAGTCCGCCGGTATTCCGCGGGGGATGGAGGGGGGCCCCCGCCGTGACGCCGCCGGGACGCCCGCGGGTCCCCCCGACCCCGCGCCCGGTCCCCCGTTCGCCCCCCGGCCTGTTTCAGCTCCCTCCGGGGCGGGGGGAATGCCGCACCGTGGACACACTGCTTACGTTCCCAAGGCACCTGCGCTGGGGCAGGGCAGGCATGGGAGCAGGGCATGCGTTCAGCGCGGCGGGTCAGCTGGGGCGGGTGGGCACTTCTGGGCGCGGGACTCCTCGGGCTGGGTGGCACTGCGTGTGGTGGTGGCGCTCCGGCGGACGAAGCTGGGGATGTGACGGGCGGTACGGAAGCCCGGGAGGCGGTCCCCGCGCCGGCGCCGGAGACGGCCGCTCCCTCGGCGGGGACCCAGGCGCCCGCGGAGGCGCCCACGGCGGAGGCGCCCCGGCCCGCGGCCCCGGCGGCGAGCGCCTGGTCGCTCACGCAGGGCGGCCCGCAGGACGACACGGGCGCGGGCCTGGCGGTGGGGCGGAGCGGAGATGTGCTGTGGGTGACGTCCGGCACGCCGCGCTCGGATGAGGACCGGGAGCAGGTGGACGGGGAGCGGCTGGTGCTGACGCTGTCCCGCTACTCGGCGGACGGGACGAAGCAGTGGGCGAAGGAGTTCGAGCGCAACCGCCTGTCGGACCTGCGCGTGGCGGGCTCCACGGGAGCTGACGGCGCGGTGTTCCTGTCCGGCAACGCGTTCCTGTACTCGGCGGACTTCGGGCTGGGCGAGGCGCAGGACGGCTTCCTGGTGAAGTTCTCGCAGGCGGGCGCGCCCGAGTGGCAGCACCGCGTGGGCCAGAAGGTCTACGCGGTGGCGGCGGACGCGGCGGGCGGCGTGGTGGCGCTGGGCGAGGAGTGGACGCCGGAGGTCCATACGCCCCAGCTGGTGCGCTACGCGGCGGACGGCGCGGTGGCCTGGACGAAGACGTTCGATGGCGCGAAGGAGGGCACGCTGCTGTCGGCGGTGGCGCTGTCGGCCTCGGGTACGTCGGTGGTGGCCGGGCGGCTGGTGGGCCCGGTGACGGTGGATGGGCACACGTTCGACGCGCGGGGCACGGGCGGCTTCGTGGTGCTGGCGTTCGGCGCGGACGGGGCGCTGGCGTGGGGCCGCGAGGTGCCGGGCGTGAACGGGCGCGTGGGCTCCGTGTCGGTGGGCGCGGACGGCACGGTGGCGGTGGCGGGCGAGGCGGTGGGCCTGCTGCTGTGGAACGGCGTGGCCCTGGATGAGGGCGGGCCGTTCGTGCTGACGGCGACGGCGGACGGGCAGGAGCGCTGGGTGAAGCAGCCCACGTGTGGCACCGCGTCCGTGGGCACGGTGGCGGCGGTGGAGGCCGCGGGCCCGGTGGCGGCGGCGTGCGGCAACACGCTCACGCGCTACGCGGCGGACGGCGCGCTGCTGGGCACGGAGACGCTGGCGCCCGAGGCGTGCGGGAGCGGCGCGTGCTCGCTGGCGACGACGACGCTGGTGGCGGCGCCGGACACGGGGCTGGTGGTGTCTGGCTGGCAGCGCGACGGCGCGGGCGACACGTGGAACCAGGATGCGTTCCTGCGGCGCGTGACGCCCTGACTCGGGAGACGCCTGCGCCGGACCTTCAGTCCCGGTCCGGCGCGCCCAGGGGGAACAGGGGCCGGTACGGCCGCGCCTCGTTCACCGCGCGGGCGAAGGACGGGCGGGCCAGCAGCCGCGAGCGATAGGCGCGCAGCCGGGGATGGGACTCGGAGATGCGGTGCGTCCAGTCCGCGTAGAACAGGGAGGGCGCGGCGGCGCAGTCCGCCAGCGTGAAGTCGTCGCCCGTGGCCCAGGTCCGGCCGGCGAGCTGACCTTCGAGCCAGCCGTAGGCGCGCTCCAGCTTCTCCACGGACATGGCCAGGCCGTCCTTGCGCTTCGTGGCGTCCCCCGTCAGCGCGCCGTCCACGGCGTGCTGGGCCGCGTTCATCACGTGCAGGTCGAAGAAGCGTTCGAGGAAGCGCACGTCCAGCGCGGCCTTCGGATCCTCGGGCAGCAGGCGCACGGGCCCGGGATGCACGAGCTGGAGGTACTCGATGATGATGCTGGTCTCGACGACGTCGCGCTCGCCATCCAGCAGCATGGGGAACTTGCGCAGCGGCCAGCGGCGCAGCCATTCGGCCGAGTGCTGAGGCGTGTCCGGCCCGATACAGCGGAACTCGAAGGGCGTGCCGTTCTCGTACAGCGCGATGAGCACTTTCTGCGTGTACGACGAGAAGGGGTGTCCGTAGAGCGCGAGCGACATCGAGGGCCTTTCTGGTCAACTGCTTGCGTTTGGCAGGTGGTTGAACCGCACCTCGATGGCTTCACGCAAGGCCCGCCGTGCCCAGCTTGAGGTCCTGGTTGAGCCCCGCGTCCCTGCGCACGCGCCAGATGTACTGGTCCAGGAAGTAGTGGTGCAGCGCGAAGCCCCAGATGAAGCCTTCCATCAAGTCGCGCAGCGTGAGCCCCGCGCCGCCCAGCGCCACCTTCGCGTCGAACGCGCCGCAGCCCGGGTGCACGCCCATGCCGCAGCCCAACGTCCGGTACGCCAGCGTGAAGGCGAGCCCGCAGAGCGCGTAGACGATGAAGCGCTGGCTCACCTTCGGCGCCCATCCGAACGCGGACCGGTCCACGCCTTCCGCGTGGTAGCGGTTGCGGTGAAAGAACCAGACGATGCCGTGGTACTGCACGTTGTGGAACGCCGTCACCGCCACGGTGAACATCAGGAAGTCCATCCGGCGCGACACCGACGGCCAGAACACCAGCGACGTCAGCGTCACGAACACCGCGAACGGCCAGCGCTGCCCGGCCAGCACCGACGCCGCGAACACCGCCGGCCCCGCCGCGAACCAGCCCAGGCTGCCCCAGAGCAGCCGCGCCCGCGTCTTCCGCTCCCGAGCGTCCAGGTACGTGCGCGACACCGTCGCGAACAGGTGCGGTCCGTCCAGGAGCAGCACCCACGCCCACCACAGCGGCGGCCCGCTCACGCCGCCCAGCACGTGCAGCGCCATCTGCGCCAGGCTCGCGCCCAGTCCCCCGACCGTGGAGAGCAGGTCGTGCCGTCGGTCCACCAACCATCGGGCGTGCAGGGGAGCCGGGGCGACATGGGGGACCGCGTTCATGGGAGGACTCCCGTCCAGGGGACCCGGACTGCTTCCTGGGAGAAACGAAGCCCCAGGATAGCGGGGACATACAGGTAAGTCAGACGCGCACCTGGAGGTCTTGAGCGGGAACCGGCCGGACGGGCAGGGGGCCAGAACCCCCTTGAGGGAATGGCCTCCGGACGCGACAGTGCCGAACCATGGATCAAGGTCGGCGTACCTCGGACCGCAAGTCGGTCGGTCTGTTGGTGAAGCTCAAGCATGAGTCCGTGGGGAGCTTCACCGAGGAGTTCGCCACCAACATCAGCCCCGGGGGCATGTTCATCCGCTCGCGCACGCCGCAGCCGGTGGGCACCCCCGTGCGCTTCGAGGTGCAGATCGCCAACGGCGTGCGCGTGCTTCAGGGCGCCGCGACCGTGCGCTGGGTGCGCGAGGTGAACGACCCCGCGGGGCCTCCGGGCATGGGGTTGCAGTTCCTGGAGCTGGACACCGCGAGCCGCGCGCTCGTGGACATGATGCTCCAGCGCAAGGCGGGCGGGGCCGCGCCGGTCGCCGCGCCGCTGCCGTCCATTGCTCCGGTCGTGGCGCCGGGCATCGCGCCGCTGGCCTCGCCTGGCATCGCGCCATTGACCGTGCCGGGCATCGCGCCGGTGCGTCCGCCCGCTGCCGCGCCGGCTCCCGCGGCCACCGCGCCCCGGCCCGCTGCCACCTCCGCGCGTCCCGCCGCCGTCGCACCGCCCGCGCGTCCTGCTTCGGGAGGTGCCGCGCTCGACTCCCTGTTCGATGACCTGGATGCACCCGCGTCCGTGGCGGACGAGCCGCTGTCCCTGGGCGGCGCGGACGAGCCGTTCTCGCTGGGGACCCCGGACGAGGAGCTGGGCCTGGCGCAGGCGGACTCCGCGAACGACGTGGACATCCCGCTGGACGAGCTCATCGCGGGCACGCCTCCACCTGCCGTGCAGGGGGTGCTGTCGAGCGATGATGAACCGCTGCCCGGGCTCGACTTCGAGTTCGAGGCTCCGGCCGTGGAGGCGCCCATCGCCATGGGCGAGCCGCTGGAGGAGGTGCCCATCGAGGTGGGCCTCTCCGTCGAGGACAGCGCGGCGTCGAGCGCGGGCGATGCGGGTGGTTTCGAGCTGGATTTCTCGGATGCCTTCGCCCCCGAGCCAGCGCCTCCGGCGCCGGTGCAGCGAGCTGCCCCTCCGCCGCCTCCGCCCGCGGTGAAGCCGGCCGCGCCGCCGCCGGCGCCCGCTCCGTCTTCCGGTGGCAGCGCCGAGTTCGACTTCGACCTGTCGTCGCTGGACGACGACCCGCTGGAGCTGGCGCGCGAGCCCACGTCGTCGCCGGGCCGTCAGCGGCCGCCGCTGGGGCGTGAGCCCGCGTCCTCGCCGGGCCGTGCCGCCGCGCCGGCCCTGGGGCGTGAGCCTGGAGCCGCCGCCGGTCGCGCCGCGCCTGGATTGGGACTGGAGCCCGGATCCGCTGCTGGCCGTGCGCCTGGATTGGGACTGGAGCCCGGGTCCGCCGGTCGTGCCGCGCCGGGCCTGGGGCTCGAGCCGCGCTCCTCCGGCGGTCGTCCCGCCGCGCCGGGTTTGGGCCGTGAGCCTGGATCCGCCGCAGGGCGTTCCGCGCCCGGGCTGGGGCTCGAACCCGCTTCCCCGGCGGGCCGTGCCGCCTCGCCGGGCCTGGGCCGTGAGCCTGGAGCCGCTGCGGGGCATCCCGCCGCGCGCGCCCCCGGTGAGCTGCCGCTGGAGCCCGGCTCCTTCGCCAACCGTCCCGCGGCGGGCCGCGCCCCCGACCTCTCCCAGGAGGCGGCGTCTTCCTGGGGCCGCGCCGCGCCGCAGCAGCCCGCGCCGCCGCAGCCCCCCGCGCCGCAGCGCTCCTCCGGCGGCAGCACCGAGTTCGAGCTGGACCTGTCCATCGACGACGACGGTCCGCTGGAGCTGGCGCGCGAGCCCGTGTCCTCTCCGGGACGTCCCCGGCCCGTGGCCCCGCCTCCGCCGCAGCCCCCGCCGAGCACGCTGCCCCCCTCCGTGCGACAGGCCCCGCCCGCGCCCGCCGCGCCGAGCGCCCCCGCCATGCTCGCGCCCGCCGCCGCGCCGGTGGCCGCCGCGCCGCCTCCCCTGGACGCCAACGGCCAGCCGCGCCCCATCTACCTCACGCCGCCGCAGACGCTGTCCGGCACGGGGGCGGTCATCGGCATCGACCTGGGCACCACCAACTCCTGCGTGGCGCTCCTGTCCAACGGCCGGCCCATCGTCCTCCGCTCGCGCGAGGGCTACAACACCATCCCGTCCGTCATCTCGCTGAGCGCGCAGAACAAGCTGCTCGTCAGCCACCGCGCGAAGAACCAGCTCGTCCTTCGGCCCACGCAGACCATCTACGGCGCGAAGCGCCTGGTGGGCCGGCCCTACGAAAGCGCCGTGGTGAAGCAGGTGCGCGAGCGCTTCCACTACGAGATCACCCCCGACGCCGCGGGCCGCGCCGCCGTGCGCCTGGGCAACGACGTGCTGTCGCTGGAGGAGGTGCAGGGCATCATCCTGCGCGAGTGCAAGGAGATGGCCGAGGCCCACCTCAACCAGAAGGTGGAGCGCGCCGTGGTGACGGTGCCGGCCTACTACTCCGAGCCCCAGCGTGAAGCGGTCCGCAAGGCGGGCGCGATGGCCGGCCTCAAGGTGGAGCGCATCCTCAACGAGCCCACGTCCGCGGCGCTCGCGTACGGCCTCAACCGCGAGCTCAACAAGAAGGTGCTCGTCTACGACCTGGGCGGCGGTACCTTCGACGCGACCATCCTGCGCATCGAGAAGAACGTCTTCGAGGTGCTGGGCACCGGCGGCGATATCTTCCTGGGCGGTATCGACTTCGACAACCTCATCGTCGACTTCCTCCTGGAGCGCTTCCAGGAGAAGGAAGGCATCGCGTTCAACGGGGACGGCATCGCCCTGTCGCGCGTGGGCGACGCCGCCGAGCGCGCGAAGATGGCGCTGTCCGAGCGCAGCACCTTCGAGGCCCACATCCCCATGTTGATGATGGATGACGCGGGCCGCCCGAGGGACCTGCGCGTGACGATGTCGCGCCAGGAGCTGGAGAAGATCTGCGACCCGCTGCTCAACCGCACCATCGACGTGGTGCGCGACGTGCTGCTGGACGCCAAGCTGAAGGCCTCGGAGGTGGACGACATCATCCTGGTGGGCGGCATGAGCCGCATGCCGCTGGTGCGCGACAAGCTCAAGGGCCTGTTCGGCAAGAACGCGCAGGCGAGCGTCAACGCGGACGAGGCCGTGGCGCTGGGCGCGGCGCTGTACTCGGGCTCGGTGGACAAGGTGAGCAGCGTGGTGCTCATCGACGTGCTGCCCATGACCATTGGCGTGGCCATGCCCGGGGGCGGCTTCAAGCGCGTCATCGAGCGCAACAGCCCGCTGCCCACGCAGCGCTCGTTCGCCATCAGCACGTCGCAGGACAACGAGGAGCGGATGGAGCTGTCCGTCTTCCAGGGCGAGGACAACCACATCTCCGCCAACGAGTACCTGGGCACCGTGCGCATGGAAGGCCTGCCGCGGGGCCCCAAGGGCTCCGTGCGCGTGGCCGTGACGCTGAAGCTCGACTCCGAATGCGTGCTGCACGTGGAGGCGCGTGAGTACTCGACGCGCAAGGAGGTGAAGGCGACGCTCGCCACGCGCTACTCGCCGGAGGAGCTCCAGCGGCAGCTCCAGGTGAGCAAGGAGGCGGTGAACGCCGCCGAGGAGCGCCGGGGCGCGGACCTCAAGGAGCGCGCCGGTCGCTTCTGGGGCTTCGTGAAGAAGGCGCTGGGCCGCAAGTAGACTGGCCCCATGACCGCCTCCGCCCCCCGCTACATGGCGCGCTTCCGCTGCATCGCGGAAGCGTGCGAGGACACCTGCTGCGCGGGGCTCACCGTGCCCATCAGCGAGTCGCGCTGGAGCCTGCTGCGCCAGAAGGTCGCGGGCACGCCGGACGAGGCGCGCGTCGCGGCGCTCATCCAGCCGAACCCGGACGGAGCCACGGGCCAGCAGGCCGGCCTCCTGGGCAAGCGCGCGGACGGACACTGCGCCTTCCTGGATGAAGCGAAGCTGTGCTCGCTCCAGCGCCGGTACGGTGAAGCGGTGCTGCCGGATGGCTGCTCCGTCTTTCCCCGGGTCCTCACGCGCTGGGGCGCGCAGGTGGAGATGGCCGGGTCGCTCGCGTGTCCGGAGACGGCGCGACTGTGCCTGCTGGCGGAGGACGCGCTGGTGCGCGAGCCCGTGCCCGAGGAGCAGGCCCTGCGCCCCCAGGTCGCCCGGCAGGTGGCGTCGGGGGACGACGCGTGGACGGCCCACGCGGACGCCGTGCGCGAGGCGATGCTGCGGCTCCTGAACCGGCGCGAGGTCCCGCTCGCCGCGCGCCTGTTCGCGCTGGGCCGCATGGCGCTGGACCTGGGGGACTTCTACTTCCCGGGGACGGCGTCCTTCGGTCCTGAAGCCCCGGAGCGGCTCGCGCGCATCCTCGCTGGGTACGACTCCGCGGAGACCCTGGCGACGCTGCGCGCGCAGCTCGACGCGCTGGAGCTGCCCGGAGGCCCGTGGGCCGGCATCTGCGCCGCCGTGCTCCGCTCACGCGAGGCCGCTGTCGGCAGCCCGCGCTTCCTCGCCCTCATGGGCGACGTGCGCGCGTCCTACGGTGGCGCGGAGACGGGGCCTGACGAAGCATGGCGGCTCCACGCCGCCCGGCGCTCCGCCCTGGAGTCCCTGCACGGCGAGCGCGTGCACCAGTACTTCCTGCACCACGCGCTCAACCACGTCCTGCGCCACCCGTTCACCGAGGCCGAGAGCCTCCTGGACGCCGTGTTCCTGCTCGTGCTGCGCGCCTCGGTGGTGCGCTGGGTGCTGCTCGGGCACCCCGCCGTGGTGGCGCTGCTGGACGCGCCCGGCACGCCCGTGGCCGCGCTGGACGCCGCCGCCGTGGAGGCGTTCCAGGTCGTCGCCAAGCACGTGGAGCAGGCGCCCACGTTCCTGGACTTCGCCCGGGGGCTGGCCGGCGAGGGCCCGGAGACCTTCGCGCGGCTGCTCATCCTGGTGAAGGGCCTGTAGCGCCCGCGCTCAGCCCTGCGATCTCGGCTTCGCGCCCAGCTGCTGCATGGCCCGCTGGAAGGACGGGTACTCGTGCGCGCCCTGGATGGCCAGCCGGTCGCCCAGGATGAAGGTGGGCACCGCGCGGATGCCCATCTCCTGGGCCTCGCGCACGGACGCCTCCACGAGCTGCCGGTAGCGGCCTTCCTCCACCGCGCGCTGGAGCGCGTCCGGATCCAACCCGGCCTCCACGCCCGCGGCCCGCAGCGTGTCCCACTGCCAGAGGTCCTGACCTTCACTCCAGTAGCGCCGCAGGATGGCCGCCTGGAAGGGCTCCAGCCTGCCCTGGGCGCGCGCGTACTCCGCCGCCTCGTGCGCGCGGCGCGTGGACGGGATGAGGTCCCGCTGCACCAGCGTCAGCCCGGCCCTGGCGGCGCGGAGCTTCAGCGGGTTGTTGGGGTCCTTCATCCCCTGGCGCACGTACTCGGGCAGCGGCAGCCCTTCCGGAGGCGTCTCCGGGCGCAGGAAGTAGGGGTGCCACTCCACCTGGACGTCGTATTCCTTCTTCAGCTTCTCGACCTCACCGAGGCCGACGTAACACCAGGGTCAAACGAAGTCGGACCAGACGTGGACGACGATGGGTGCGCTCATGGGCGGAATCTCTAGCACCGCGCGTCAGGGCCTTCCACCCATTCCACTGGGGCCCGCATCCATCGGTGGACAGCCCGTCCTCCCGAGGGCACGGTCCGGGTTCCATCTCTCCGGAGGAACCTCCCCGTGCCCCTGTCGCTCCTCGCGGCCCTGGCGCTCGGCGCAAGCCCCGCGTCCGCGCCCCATCCGTTCAATCAACAGGACCTGGTCACGCTGCGCCGGCTCAGCAGCCCGCGCGTCTCGCCCGACGGACGGCAGGTGGCCTACGTCCTGCGCTCCACCGACCTGGAGATGAACCGCGGCCGCACCGACCTGTGGCTCGTCAACCTGGACGGCTCCGCGCCGCGCCAGCTCACCTCCCACCCGGACAGCGACAGCGACCCCGTCTGGGCGCCGGACGGCAAGAGCCTCTTCTTCCTGTCGTCGCGCGGCGGCTCCTCGCAGGTGTGGCGCCTGCCCGTGGACGGCGGCGAGCCGCTCCCCGTCACGAAGCTGCCCCTGGACGTGAACAGCTTCGCGCTGTCGCGCGACGGCCAGCGGCTGGCGGTGGCGCTGGACGTGCGCCCGGCCTGCGCGGACCTCGCGTGCAACACCCTGCGCGCCGCGGAGGCCTCCAAGAAGAAGACCACCGGCCGCGCGTATGATCAGCTCTTCGCGCGGCACTGGGACACCTGGCGGGACGGCACGCGCTCGCACCTGTTCGTCGTCCCCGTGGCCGGCGGCACGGCCGTGGACGTGATGAAGGGCATGGACGCGGACGCGCCCAGCAAGCCCTTTGGCGGCGCGGAGGAGTTCACCTTCACGCCGGACGGCAAGGGCCTCGTCTTCGCCGCGCGCGACGTGGGCACCACCGAGCCGTGGTCCACCGACCTGGACCTGTTCCTCGCGCCCATCGACGGCAAGACGAAGCCGCGCAAGCTCACGGAGAAGAACCGCGCCACGGACACGAGCCCCGTGTTCAGCCCGGACGGCAAGACGCTCGCGTACGTGGCCATGTCCCGCCCCGGCTACGAGTCCGACCGCTTCCGCGTCATCCTGCGCACGTGGCCGGGCGGCCAGGAGCGCGTGCTGACCCAGGACTGGGACCGCTCCGCCGGCTCGCTCGCGTGGAGCCACGACGGCGCCACGCTCTACACCACCGCCAACGACGTGGGGCAGAACGCGGTGTTCGCGCTGGACGTGGCCTCCGGCAAGGCGCGCCGCCTCACGCAGGGCGGCAGCGCGGACGCCCCCCAGCCCGCGGCGGACGGCCAGGTCGTCTACGCGCTGGATGACCTGGACTCGCCGTCGGACCTGTACGCGATGAAGGCGGACGGCACCGGCGCCCGCCAGCTCACCCAGGTGAACCAGGAGGCGCTCGCGGGCCTGAAGTTCGGCGCCTTCGAGCAGTTCAGCTTCCCGGGCTGGAACAACGAGACGGTGCACGGCTACGTGGTGAAGCCCGTGGACTTCGACCCGAAGCGCCAGTACCCGCTGGCCTTCCTCATCCACGGCGGGCCGCAGGGCAGCTTCGGCAACCACTTCCACTACCGGTGGAACCCGCAGGTGTACGCGGGCCGCGGCTACGTGGCGGTGATGATCGACTTCCACGGCTCCACCGGCTACGGCCAGGCCTTCACGGACTCCATCGCGGGGGACTGGGGCGGCAAGCCGCTGGAGGACCTGAAGAAGGGCCTCGGTGCCGCGCTCCAGAAGTACCCCTTCATCCACAAGACGAAGCGGTGCGCGCTGGGCGGCAGCTACGGCGGGTACATGATCAACTGGATCGCCGGCAGCTGGGCGGACGGCTTCCAGTGCCTGGTGAACCACGACGGCATCTTCGACGAGCGCGCCGCCTACTACGACACCGAGGAGCTGTGGTTCCCCGAGTGGGAGCACAAGGCGCTGCCGTGGGAGAAGCCGGAGGCGTATGAGCAGTTCAACCCGGTGAACCAGGTGGCGAAGTGGAAGACGCCCATGCTCGTCATCCACGGCGGCAGGGACTACCGCGTGGTGGACACGCAGGGCATCTCCACCTTCACCGCGCTCCAGCGCCGGGGCATCCCGTCCCGCTTCCTGTACTTCCCGGACGAGAACCACTGGGTGCTCAAGCCGCAGAACAGCATCCAGTGGCACGACGAGGTGCTGGGCTGGCTGGACCGCTGGACGCGCAAGTAGCGCCTCCGCGAGGAGGGACCCCTGGGGCGCAAGGCCCCAGGGGCGCCCGCACCCCTCAGGGGATGCCGAAGCAGTCGTCGATGCAGTTGGCGAGGACCTCCGAGCACGTCCGGTCGGAGAGGCACTGCGAGCACTCCGCGGTGCGCGCGCGGCGGGCGTCCTGCTCGCTCTCCTTCTCGTCCTCCCAGGCGCCGATCTTCTCGGCGCACTTGCCGGTATCCAGGTCCGCGTCGAAGCACTCCTTGCGGTAGTCGCAGATGGCGTCGGCGTCGTTGGAGCAGCCGGTGAGGAGCAGCACGGAGACGCAGGAGGCCAGGGCAATCAGTCGTGACATGGCCCGGCACTATGCACGCGGAAGGCGCCTCCCGTGAATCCACTTCAGGGGAGGCGCTCCGTGCTTCATCACGGCTGGATTACTTCGTCTTCGTCGCACCGCTGGGGGTGCCCGAGGCGCCGCTCATGGAGCTGCCCGTCGTCGCGCCCGTGGCGCCGTGGTCCATGGTGCTGCCCTGCATGCCGGCGCCGCCCACGCCCATGGCCTCGTCCAGCTTGCCGAGGGTCTGGTAGGCCATGTCGCGGTGCCTGGGCAGCTCCTGGGTGAGGTTCGTGAGCAGCGTGGCCAGCTCGCCCGTGGCGTTCATGCCGTGCTGGGCGGCCATCACCTCGCCAATGGCGGCGTCATGCGCGGCCACCTGGCCGGCCATATAGGCCGAGTCGAACGGCGCGCCCTTCAGCGCCTGGAGCTTCTCCATGTCCGCCTTGTCCGCGGCCATGGCCTTCTTCTCCAGGGTGTTGGCGGGCGTGGGCGTCTCCGCCAGCTTCATGTTCTGCGACTTCGCATAGGCCATGACCTTCTGGTCGGTGGTCGTGTGCGCGTCGATCATCGCCTGCGCGTAGCTCTTCACGTCCGGGTTCTGCGAGTTCTGCTGCGCGAGCTTCGCCTGCTTGATCTCCGTCTGGTTGATGTGGTGCACGCGCTCCAGGAAGGCCTTCGGGTCCGCAGGGGCCTCGAAGCCCTTGAACTCCAGCGTGCCCTTCGCGGCGGGGGTCGTCTTGCCGGGCGCGGGGTTGGGGGACGTGACGTTCTGGGCCAGCGAGACGCCGCCGGTGAGGAGGACCGCGGCGAGGGTGACTCCGTGCAGGGTGCGCTTCATGGGGTGCAGCTCCTTTTCAAGGCCTCGGGAGTGAGGCGGGACAAGGCCGGTGGACCGGACACGCTCCCGGATCCGCGCGGCGCACGTTGGAGCAGGGCGCGACAGCGGACCCAGTGGGTGGGGAGGAGGACGTGTGCCACTTCACGTTGCACCTCCGCGCCGGTGCGCCAGTGGACACCGCCACTGCCCCCCGGGCGCGGACGCGGACGTTCAGCACCGCACGACTGTCTGGGAGCGCCATCCCGTCCTCCTCGTGCCCGGAAAGCCAGGCATCCCCCGAAGGCGGGAAGGGAGCGGAGGCGGAGCCCCGGCTGGCTGGCCGCCGGGGAGGAGGGCTACTTCGCGGGGCGCGGCGCCGGCTTCGGCGCCGGGGCGGGCTTCGGGGCGTCGGGCGTGCCGGCCGGGACGTTCTTCGTCTCCGACAGCTCGTCCTCCGCGCGCAGGAAGGCCTGGGCGGCGCGGTCCACGTCGTCGGGCTTGAGGCCCGTGAGGTTGGCGGCGGCCACGCGCGTGCGCGACGCGAGCGCCGTCTCCCCCAGCGCGCCGTGGATGCGCGTGAGGGCCACGTGGATCTCAGGGTCGAACGGGTCCGAGGCCAGCGCCTCCAGGTACGCCGTCTTCGCCTTCGGGTAGTCCTTGCGGAACAGCAGGATGCGGCCCAGGTGCACGTTGGTGGAGGGCGAGCCCGGGTGCATGCGCAGCGAGCCGCGCAGCACGGCCTCCGCTTCATCCAGCCGGCGCAGCTCCAGGAGCGCGAGCGCGAACTTGTTGGAGACGGACTCGTACTTGTCGCCCACCAGCTTGTGCGCCCGCGCGTACTCCTCCGCGGCGGCCTTCACGCGGTTGCGCTCGCGCAGCACCTCGCCCAGGTGCGCGAACTTGCGCGCGGGGACCTCGGTCACCTCGGCGAAGCCGCCGAAGGAGATCTCACGCCCCTTCTTCTCGCTGTCCTTCTTCTCCCCCTTGGCGTCCTCCTTGAGCACCACGCGGTCGTCGCGCGGCACCAGCTCCTGCGGGAAGGGCTGCTTCTTCACGTAGGCCAGCCACGTCTTCTCGAAGAGGGGGAAGGGCATGCCCGTCGCCGCCTCCACCGCCTTCTTGTCCGGCTGGCCCGCCTTCAGCTCCTGCAACAGGGTGCGCAGGCCCGCGGTGCCCTTGGTGCCGTGGATGTAGTCGATGGCGTAGAACACCTCCGCGAACGCGGTGGCCGCGTCCTCCGCCGTGGGCAGCATGGCGATGGAGGGGTGCATCTTCTCGAAGGGGATGAGCTTGTCCTCCTTCACGCGCTTGCCCAGCAGCGCCTGCGTGGAGGGCGTCATGGCGAGCCCGCCCTTGCCGCGCCAGCGCGACTCCAGGAACTTGGCCAGGCCCTCGTGCAGCCAGATGGGCACGGTGTTGTGGGACAGCTGGCTGACCACCAGGTGCACGTACTCGTGCGCCAGCGTGTCCTGCCAGTCGTAGCCCTGCGCCACGGCCTTGGGGCTCGTGACCATCAGCTTGTTGAACTTGCAGATGGCGATGGTGCCGGTGGTGCGGATCTGCTTCTCCGTCAGCGTGCTGACGCGGGACAGCTCGCGCGCGTTGTTCACCACCTCCACGCGCACCTTGCCCGGCGGCGTCCAGCCCAGGTCCTCCGCGAGCGCGCGGTGGATGGCCTCCAGCGTCTCCAGCGCGTAGGGCACCAGGATCTCCTCCTTGCCCTTGGGGTAGAAGAAGATGAAGTGCTCGCTCTCCGCGCGCTGGTGGTCCTTGACGATGGCGCGCGTGTCCTTGGCCAGCCGCAGGTAGCTGCCCGGCTTGTCCTCGATGTTGGCGCCTTCCAGCAGCGTCACCGCGTCGTCGTACTGGCCGTCCTCGAAGGCCACGCGCCCCTGGAAGTACTTGAGGGGCTCCAGCTCGGACGGCACGCGCTTCTCGACCTCGGCCAGCTCGCGGCGGGCGGCGCCCACGTCCCAGTCGTCCAGCGACTGCTCCACCTTGCCCAGCCGCTGCTTCACCTCTTCCTTGAGGGCCGCGTCGGGCGGCTGCGCGAGGGCCGCGGGGGCGGCGAGCAGCAGGGCGCACAGGGCGCCCAGGCAGGGAATGGTCGCGTGCGTGCGGCGGCTCACTTCACCAGCTCCTCGTAGTAGCGCTTCACCTGCTCGCGGTACTTCTCCGGCGCGCCCTGCTTCATCGCGTCCAGCAGGTCCTTGCGGAACTCGCGAGGCGCCTGGAACGCGTCCTCGTCCGGCAGCTCCACCTTGTCCTGCGGGTCGCGGCCGTTGCCCTCCTGGCGGCGGCCGGAGCCCATGGGCATGGGCAGCCCGCGGCCGCCCTTGCGGCCCTGCTGGCTCTGCTGCATCTGCTGCTGGAAGCGCTTGAGGCCCTCCATGGCGGCCTGCTGCTCACCGTAGCCGCGGCCGGGGTCGCGGCCCTGCATGCGCTGGGCGGCCTCGCCCATGCGCTGGCCAATCTCCTCCATCTGCTGGCCGGCCTCCTCCCCGAACAGGGGCGCCGTCTGCTCCATGTCCTCCATCTGCTGGCGCAGGCCCTGCGCGCGCTGCTCCAGCTGCTGCTGGCGCTGGCCCAGCTGCTGGAGCTGCTGCTTCTCCTGCTGCGACAGCTGCGAGCCCGGCGGCGGGAAGAGGTTCTGGAGCTGCTGGCTCACGTCCGACACGTCGCGCGCGTCCTTCTTGAGCTGCTCCGCGAGCTTCGCGGACTGCTGGCGCACCTCCGGCGGGTTGCCGAACATCTCGTCCAGCTGGCGCTGCTGCTCGCCCATGCTGGACAGCTGGCGCGCGGCGTCCTCCGCGCGGGCGGCGGACTCGGCGGCGAGGTCGAAGTCGTCCACCTTGAGCGCGTTCTCCACGTTGCGCAGCTCGGACTGGGCCTCCTCCAGCGGGCGGGCCGCGCGGCTGTTGAGCCGGCCCGGGTCGAGCTTCTGGTAGTGCTCCTGCACCTGCTGCACCTTGCGCGCGAGCTCGTCCTTGAGGGCCTGGCCCTTCTCCTTGAGCCGGTCGCGGTTCTGGCTGCGGGCCTGGTCGCGCAGGGCGCGCGTCTGCTCCGCGACCTTCTGCTGCTCGTCCAGGGTGCCCTTCAGGTCGTCCATGAACTTGCCGAACTTCTCCGCCAGCTCCGGGTACTGCTCCGCGCCGAAGTCCTCCTGGGACTTGTCCATGGAGTCGAGCATCTCGTCCATCTGCATGCCCAGCTCCTGGAGCTTCGCGAGGGCCTCGTCCGCCTTGCCCTCCTGCATCAGGCGCTCGACCTCGTCCATGGCGCCCTGCATGTCCTCCTGCTGCATCATCTCCGACAGCGCCTCCGCGTTGAGGTGCTCGTCGCGGATGCCCTTGCGCAGCTCGGCCATGCGCTGCATCAGCTCCTGGATGCGCGACTTGAGCTGTTGGATCTGCTGCATCACCTGCTCGCGCGCGGCCTCGTCCGGGTTGGCCTTGAACTGCTCGATGAGGCGCGACAGGTCGCGGCGGTCGTTGGCCAGCTGCTTCGTCAGCTCCTGGAGCGCCTCCAGCTTCTGCCGGTCCAGCAGCGACTCCAGGTAGAGGATGTCGCGCTCCAGGCCCTCGATTTCGTCCTCCACCACGGCGGTGAGCCGGGTGCCGGTGCCCCAGTCCTCGCCGCGCGCGCGCTGGGTGCGCAGGTAGAGGCGGCGGAAGTCGGAGGTGGTGCCCACGCTGCGCTTGAGGTCCCCGCCGATGTTCAGGAGCGCGGAGATGATCTCCTTGGGCACGTCCTTCTCGCGCGACAGCTCGCTGCCCTGCGCGCGGAAGTCGTCCGCGAGCTGCTGGCCGCTCGAGTCCACGGACTTCGCGCTCTCCACCGCCTGCGCGTCCTTCTGCTTTGCTCGGTCGGGGCCCTCCAGGCGGTCCGCCAGGTGGTCCACGAGCCGGCCCCACAGCGCCTCCGCCTTCTCCAGGGCGGCGCGGCGGTGCTCGGCGGCGCTGTAGACGCGCAGGGTCTGCGTGCGGCTGACGCCCTTCTTGGGGCCCTCCACCGCGTCGTTGTCCTTCGCCTCCACGTAGTAGGTGATGCGGTCGCCGGGGGCGGGCTTGAGCGGGCCCAGGTCCCAGCGGAAGGTGCCCCGGCTGCGGCGGCTGTCCTCGCGCGGCAGGGGCACGCGCGCCTCCTGCTTCGCGCCGGGCATGCGGTACACCAGCGCCAGGCCGGACAGGCCGTAGTCGTCGGTGGCCTCGTACTTGAGCGTCACGGTCTGGCCGGGGTCGACCTCGATCTCCGTGGACGGCGTGAGCAGCGTCACCTGGGGCGCCTTGTCTGCCTCCACGGTGAGGGGGAGGTCCGGGCCCACCGCGAGCGGCTTCGCGCGCGCGCCGTAGAAGACGAAGTGGTAGTGGCCGCCCTGCTTCGCCACGAAGCTGCCCTGGAGCTCGCGGCCGCTGGTGACGGTGAGGGGCAGCGTCTGTCCGTTGACGACGACCTCCGCGCGCTCGATGGGGCGGTCCGAGCGCGTCTTCAGCGCGACCTCGGTGCCGGCGGGCGCGCTGACCTCGCCGTTGGTGCCGGGCACGGTGCGCGGCGCGAGGCCCGTGTACGCGGGGTAGCGGTAGGTGAGCTCGATGTCGCCGGTGATGGGCTCCGCCTGCGCGGCGGTCTCCGGGCGCGAGGCCTGCTCGCGCAGGTGCTTCCAGCCCGCGGCCCACCGGCCGCCCACGAAGAACAGCAGCACCGCGAGCAGCAGCACGGCGCAGCCGGACGCCAGGGCCACGCGGCGCAGGGGCTGGCGGTCCACCACGAGCCGGGGGTCCACCGTGCGGGCCCGCTCGTCCATCTGTTGGAGGAACGCGTCCGCGAGCTGGGGGGACCAGCCGGCCTCCTCGCGGCGCTCGCGGGCCAGCTCCACCGCCGCGAGCACGTCCAGCGACAGCTCCGGGCGGCGCTGGCCCACGAGCCGGGCGGTGCGCGCGTCGTCGCCCACCTGCCGGTGCGCGAGCACGACGCCGAAGACGTACGCCACCGCCGCGCCCACCGGCACGGCGAGCCACAGCAGCGCCTGGGCCAGCCCCGGCGCCGCCCGGCCCAGGAGGCCGGTGGCGAACAGGAGCACGAGGGCCGCGACGGCGCCCAGCAGGACGCCCTGGGCCCACAGCTGGCGCCGCTGGCGGGTGCGCACCTGGGCGAGCAGGTCCACCACGCCGCGGGAGCGCGCTTCGCGCCGGGCCTGGGGCGGCGGAGCCGGAGGCGGCGGGGGCGGCGGCTCGGGGGTGGGGCTCTGCGGTGTCTCGAGGTTCACGCTGGCTTGTCCGCTCGTCGGTCGCGAGCCAACCCCGGAGGGGGCGGGCTATTTCCCAATTGTGGCCCACTCCCGCCGTCTTCGCGCGTGCAACGCCGGGGCGGGCGACAGGAAATGGCGCCCCTGTGTCCGCCGCGCGAAGGAGGGGCGGACGGCAGGGTTCTGGGGACAACGCGGAGGGGGCACCGGTGCCCTCCCCGTCCGGCCGGGAGGGCAGGGGGCGGGCGCTCAGCCCTCGGCGGAAGGCTTGGTCTGGGAGGCCGCCGGGGCGTCCTCCATGCTCGCCGAGAGGCCGCCCAGCTCCTCGGCGAGGGTCTTGAGCACTTCCTGGGTGAAGAGGATGCGGTCGCGGGGCAGGCGGGCGAGCACGCGCTGCACGGAGGCCTCGACGGTGCCCTCGGAGGGGATGTCCAGCACGCGGCCGGAGTCGGTGAGCGCGAAGAGGGCCTTGCGGCCGTCGAGCGGATCCGACTTGCGCTCCAGCAGCCCGCGCTTCTCCAGGCGCTTGAGCACGCCGGTGAGCGTGCTGGGGTGCACGTGGAGGATGTTGGCGAGCGTGCCGGCGGTGATGCCCGGGAAGCGTCCGACCAGCCGGATGACCAGCCTCTGCGGGCCGGTGAGCCCCAGCGTGGACTCCATCCGCTTGGACGTGGACTGCAGGCCGTGATCCACGGCCCACAGGAGGCGCATGAACTCCAGCACCTCACCCAACTGTTGATGCTGCGGGCCCCGGGACTTGCTGCCTTCCGAGCCTGGAATCGACTCCGGGGCGTGTGTGTCCTTCATGGGCGCATCCTCCCTCACCGCCGGCCTCCCTGTCTTTCTGATGTGGTCCAAAGATGGGCGTGTCCTAGCGCGTCGGCTTGGGGGTTCCAGCAAAATCCGGAAGGGATGCTCGCGGCCGGACGGGGCTGCCCGGCCGGGGGCCTTGGGGGGTGGCATGACGCGAGCGGGTGGCCGGGTGTGTCATCCCAGCCAGAGAGGGCCGCCGTCCCCGGACATGCCGGGACCCGGGAATGGCGGCCCCCGTGAGCCTGAATCAACCAAAGGTTGTATTTGTCATGGGTTCGTGGCGGGTCCCTCCCTTCCCGGCGGCGGGGGGGCGGGGACCTGCTCGACCTTGAGCGTCGTGGGGCCGGTGAGGGCCAGGTGGGCCCTCAGCTTGAGGAACTTCTTCTTTCCGAAGCCCTTGACCCGGACCAGCTCCTCGATGCGCCCGAAGGGCCGCTTCTTGCGGTGCTCGAGGATGCGCTGCGCCGCCTTCTCACCCACGCCCGGCAGCAGGTCCAGCTCCGCCGCCGTGGCCTCATTCAGGTTGACCACCCCCACGTATTGCATGCGCGGGCTGGCGGCGTCCGCGCGCCCCGGCCCCATCAGCATGCAGCCCAACACCCATCCCCAGGCCCACTTCACGAGTGGCCCCCCACGCCCGCCTCCAGCGAGGGCTCGCCCCCGAAGCGGCTGCTGGCCGCGGAGTCGCGCTTCTCCGCCGCCTCGCGCACGTGCAGCTTCCCGTCCAGGGGCAGCACGTCCAGCAGCACGTTGAGCGAGCCGTCCTTGTTGACGAACGCGCTGCCCGCGCGCACCCAGATGCTCCCGCCCTTGCCCTCGCGGATGGAGAACACCGCCAACCGCTTCCCCGCCATCAGCATCGACACGCTTCCCCCTTCAGACTCCCGGGCCACCACGGCCCGGGCACCTCGCTGGCTCGACCGCCTGAGGTCGCGTCCGGGCTTGAGCAGCCCGCGTGCCAGCGGCGTGTTCCTCTGAGGTCATGTCAGCGCACCCGTGCGGCGGTGTGCGCGGCGTCCACGCCCGGGGATGGGCGCGGATGCTCCAGCGCGGGTCTTGCGCGGTGAGAGTCGGGAGATTGTCTCCGCAGTGCGGAGACAATTGGATGCATACCAGGGGCAGCGGGTAGAGCGCTGCCTGTTGGCTCAGTTTGCCACTGTGGTTCCCGGCGCTGAGATTGTCACAGCACTGCTGCGACAAGTGGGGGGACCCCACGGACCGCGCCTTGACGGGCTGGGGGTGACCTCCTAGAAGGACCGGGCCCTTGGGTGCCCATGCCGGGCCTTCAAGAGGGAAGCCGGTGCGAGTCCGGCGCGGTCCCGCCACTGTGAACGGGTTGCCCTGAGGTCCAGGGCCGGAAGCCTCGGCTGTCACCACTTTCGCTCCGGCGAGGGGAAGGTGGAGGGTTCCTTCCAGAAGGGCGCAGCGTGCGCCCACGTCTGGAGCCCGTGAGCCAGGAGACCTGCCCGGGGGTGCGGCAGCGGTCCTGCCGTGAGGCCTTCTCTCTTCGACGGAGAGAGCGGAAGGCGGAGCATGTGGCGCTCGCTTCTCGCCCGGGCCTTCATGGGCCTGGTGCTCAGCTTCCAGGCGCAGGCCCAGGCCGGGCAGGAAACGCCTGCGCCCGAGGCCGAGGCCAGCGAGACGCCCCTCCCTGAGTTCGTCCTCCCCACCGTCGAGGTCATCGGCAAGGACGTCTCCGAGGCCCCCGTCGACGCCGCCCGCCGCCGCGATCCCACCGGCGCCATCACCGTCATCGATGCCCGCGAACGCGCGGGCGAGGCTCGCGACACCGCGGAGCTGCTCGGCGGCTCCGCGAGCCTCGTCGTGCAGGACTCCGGCGGCTACGGTCAGAGCAAGAGCCTCGTGGTGCGCGGCGCGTCTTCCAACGGCGTGCTCGTGTTCCTGGACGGCATTCCGCTCAACGGCGCGGGCGGCGTCGCGGACCTGTCGCTCATCCCCGTCGCGCTGCTGGAGCGCATGGAGATCCTCCGCGGCGCGGCCGGGGCCCGCTACGGCGCGGGCGGCCTGGGCGGCGCGGTCAACCTCGTCACCCGCGCGCCTTCGTCGCGGCTGCTCTCCAGCGGCGAGGTCACCTACGGCAGCTTCGAGACCGTGATGGCCCACGTCGCCGCGTCGGGCGCGCTGCTCGACGGTCAGGCGCTGGTGCTGCTGCACGGCGGCCGCTCCCAGGGGGACTTCAGCTACCGCGTGGATGAGCTGCCCGCGCTCGACGACAACCCGCTCACGCAGGAGGTGCGCACGCGCAATGACGCTCGCGGCGGCGGCGCGCTCCTGAAGTACCGGCACGGGCTGGACGGCGGCGGACGCGTGGACGTGCTGGCGGAGGTGTCGCTGGAGGACCGCGCGCTCGCGGGCACCGTGCAGAACCCCACCGTGTCCCGCCGCCAGGACCAGACGCGCCTGTCGTTGGGCGCTCGCTGGGCACGGCCCTTCGGGGACACGGGCGAGGGCAGCGCTCGCGGCTTCTTCCGCCGCGACTGGCTGGACGTCACCGGCGGCACCACCGGCGTGGACTCCGGCGCGCAGCGCTACACCGTGGGCGGCGTGGAGGTGGAGGGGCGCGCGGTGTGGGGACCCCACGCGCTCGCCGTCACGCTCGCCGGGTCGTCGGAGTCCGTCACGCAGGCCGTGGGCGCGCAGGCCGCGTCCTGGTGGCGCGCGAGCGTCATGGCCATGGACGAGCTGTCCCTGTTCTCCGAGCGCCTGAAGCTCGTGCCCTCGCTGCGCGTGGAGCGCGTGGGGCGCTTCTCGCTCCTGTCGCCCAAGCTGGGCGCGAGCGTGGACCTGGGCCACGGCTTCGGCGTGCGCGCCAACGCGGGCCAGTCCCACCGCGCGCCGTCGTTCCTGGAGCTCTACATCCGCCAGGGCCTGCTGCTGCCCAACCCGGAGCTCAAGCCCGAGCGCGCCCTGTCCGTGGACGCCGCGGCCTTGTGGCGCGATGACGCCTGGAGCGTCACCGCGGGCGGCTTCGCGGCGGTGTACGAGAACCTCATCGCCTACGAGCTGTACCCGCCCATGCTCGCCAAGCCCTACAACTTCGCCGCCGCGCGAGTGTGGGGCGCGGAGGTGGAGCTGGAGGCCCGACCGCGCGCGTGGCTCACCGCCACCAGCAGCTACGCGTGGACCCGCACGCAGAACCGCTACGGTGACCCGCGCTACTTCGGCAAGGAGCTGCCGTATCGCCCTCGCCACAAGTGGGTGGGGCGGCTGCGCGTGGGGCCGGGCTGGCTCAACGGCCGCGCGGAGGTGCTCGTCCAGTCCGCGCAGCTGATCAACCGCGTGGGCGAGGCGCGGCTGTCACTGCCCTCGCGCACCTGGGTGAGCGTGGGCGCCTCCAGCACCTTCCTGCACCGGCCGGACCTCACCGTGTCGTTCGACGTGAAGAACCTGCTCGATGCGCGGACCGCCGACTACACCGGCATGCCGCTGCCCGGCCGCGCCGCCTACGTGACGCTCGCCGTGGCGCTCGACCCATCTCCTCCGGAGGATTCCCATGTCGCGTCCCCTCCCTGATGCGCGGTTCGCGCTGTTGCTGTCGGCCCTGGCGGCGGCGCTCCTCACCGGCTGCCCGGAGGAGAAGGTCCTGTGCACGACGGGCCTGAGCGTCTGTGGCGCCGAGTGCGTGGACCTCCAGGGCGACCCGTCGAACTGCGGCGCGTGTGGCACCGCGTGCGGCGCGGGAGAGACGTGTCAGGCGGGCGCGTGCGGCTGCCAGCCGGGCACGGAGGTCTGTGGTGACGCCTGCGTCGCGCTCATGAGCGACCCGCTGAACTGTGGCGCTTGTGGCGCCGCGTGCTCCTCCGGGCAGGTCTGTGAAGCCGGCACCTGCCGCGAGGGCTGCTCCGCTGGCGCCGAGCGGTGCGGGGACAGCTGCGTCGTGCTCGCGGAGGATTCGCTCAACTGCGGCGCTTGCGGCACGGTGTGCCCGGACGTGCAGTCCTGCCACGCGGGCCGCTGCATGTATGACGTGGTGACGGCCTGCTACACCAACGGGCAACTGGTGGGCATCCAGGCGGGGACGGACCGGATGGGGCCCCGGCGGCAGTTCGGCTCGGGCGTGCAGTCGCTGGCGGCCTGGGATGGCGTGGTGCTGGCGGCGGACGCGGCGCGCGCGGTGCTGTCGCAGGCTCCGGCGGGGGCGCTGGGGACGGTGGCGGAGGAGGACTCGCTGGGCGCGGTGGCGTCCTCGCCCAATGACATCCTGGTGGACCCCCCGTATGTGTATGTCCTCGACTCGGTCAACAACACGCTCCAGGTGCTCAAGCGGGAAGGGGCTTCGCAGGGCGGAGGGCTGGGATTGCGCACGGTGGGGCAGGTGAACCTGGGCGCCAACACCAGCCCGCAGGTCATCGCGAAGCGCGGCGACACGTTCTACATCCCGCTGTTCGGCACGGCCGGCTCCGACTTCAAGCAGGGCAACGCCGTGGCGCGCGTCAGCGTGAGCGATCCGGAACACCCCCGGCTCGTGGACACCCTGCCGCTCACGGGCCTGGACCTGAAGTCCTTCGATGGCGGGACGACGATGGCGCTCCCGTACGCGGCGGTGTCGGTGGACGCGGGCGTCTACGTGGCGCTCACCAACCTGAACCCCGCGAATGACTACCTGCCCAACGGGCCCGGGATGCTCGCGCGCATCGACCCAGCGGATGGCGGGGTGCGGGCCATCGATCTGGGCGCGAAGGACTGCCTCAACGCGGGCGACGTGATGGAGGTGGGAGACCAGCTGGTGGTGAGCTGCCTGGGCGAGGCGGTGTTCGACACCACGAGCGGCTACCGGGCGAAGGCGGTGAAGGCCACGGGGCTGGTGCTGGTGAAGGATGACCAGCCGGTGGCCTCGTATGCGCTGTCGCCGGGTTGCACCGGGGGGCCGGAGAACGGCTGCGACCTCGCGGTGGGCGGACGGCTCGCGGTGGTGGGCAACGCCGTGTACGTCACGGACGTGAACGCGGGCCGCGTGTTCGTGGTGGAGGTGCGCGACGGCCAGCTCGTCGAGCGGCGCGGCAACTCCACGCCTCAGGCGGCGGGCCCGGCGCTGGATGCGTGTCCGGTGGACCCCCGGCGCCAGGTGTCCAATGCCATCGACATCGTCGCGGTGCCGTGAGGCATTGGCCCGCCTGTATTGACAAGCACTGCCGTCCGCCATACTCCAGCGCGCGTCGTTGGTACGCCGCATCCGCGCAGGGTGCGGCGTTGAAAAAGGGAACCCGGTGTGAAGCCGGGACTGCCCCGCAGCGGTGAGCAGGAACGAACGCCGTCCCCGCAAGCACTGGCCCTCGGATGGGCTGGGAAGCGACGGCCAGTAGGTGGGTGTCCCGGTGAGGGCCTCCCGCGCCTGCGAGTCCGAAGACCTGCCACGACCCATGCCTCCGGGCATGGCCAGACCGAAGCCTCCGAGGGGAGGTGACGGAGGTCTTCCGCTCGCGCGGCGTGTCGTGGCCTGACGTGTCCCTCGTGCGCGGTCCGCTCTCCGTCCCCGCCCCTTGGATTCACCTCGCCCGTGGGGGCGATGCAAGGGAGCAGTCGCGGATGAAGACAGAGCGGATGATGACGGCGCGGGGACTCAAGGGCTTCACGTGGGTGCTGACGACCCTCGCGATGGCGCTGCTCCACACCGGGTGCGGCGATGAGTGCATCGATGACTTCGACTGCCGCGACCAGGGCACCCCCGCCGCGGGACAGCGCTACACCTGCGTCGAGAACAAGTGCGAGCAGACGCCCATCGCCGTGCCGGACGCGGGCACGGAGACCGATGCGGGCACGGAGACCGACGCGGGCACGGACACCGACGCCGGCACCGAGACCGACGCCGGCACCGAGACCGACGCGGGCACGGAGACCGATGCGGGCACCGAGACCGACGCGGGCACCGAGACCGACGCGGGCACCGAGACCGACGCCGGAACGGATCCGTGCGAGGCCGCCACCTATGACCCGAAGCTGGGCACGCTCCAGCTCCAGGCGGGCTTCGTGGCCGGTGAGGCCGCGACGCTGCCCTCGGCCGCGGGGCCGGTGGGCGTGACGCCCGGTCCCACGTACTCGCTCTACACGGTGGTGTCGGACAGCTACGTCGGCCCGCATGCGCTGTACTCACTGGGCACGTGGCCGCAGGTGTCGCTGGGCACGGCGTCGCTGTTCGACGTGGCCGCTCCCGCGGACCAGAGCCCTGGCGCTCAGCTCTTCCTCAGCAGCTACGTGGAGACGGACGGCCTGCGCGTCCTCACCGGCTACACGAAGTCCGGCGCGGGCTTCCCGGGCTCCGTGGGCGTGTATGACGTCGCCACGCCCGCCAGCTCCACCTACGTCTCCGCGCCGAGCAACTTCTCCGCGGGCGTCGTGCCGGGGGCGTTCCTCATCAACGGCGGCGGGCTCGACACGGTGTCGGCCGGCCTGGCCGTCTACGCGCTGAAGACGGACGTCACGCCGTACACCGCGCTGAAGGTGGGCACGCTCCCTCCGGAGACGGGCGGCAGCGGCTTCACCGCCGTGTCCACCAACGGCGTCGCGATGCTCGGCTACTACTCCGACGAGACCTTCCTCAACGAGGGCCGCGCGGTGGGCCCGGCGGTCATCTCCGAGGCGCTCACCTCCGGCACGCCGTTCGCCGTGGCGGATGCGCCCGCGCTCGACGTGGGCTCCAACTTCGTCGCGGCCGCGGGCCACGGCGAGGGCGTGTCGGTGCTCCGCGGCGACTACGTCCCGCCCGACTACAACTTCGCCGGAACGGACATCTCGCGCTTCGCCTTCACCGTGACGAACGGTGGCGCGACCGTGACCGTGGGCGCCCGTCAGCCCGTCCTCGTCTACGTGGACCAGTGCACGAGCGTCACCGGGATGACCGCCATCGGCGCGGACCTGCTCGTCGGCGTGGATGACAAGAACGGCGCGCGCCTGGTCCGCATCCAGCAGGCCCCGTGAGCATGCCCATGAGGACGGCCCTTCTTCCAAAGTCGTTCGCGCTGGGCGTCACCGCGCTCCTCACCGTGGCGTGCGGCGGCGAGGACTGGCAGGACTCCACCCAGGCCCAAGCGCTCGTGGGGGATCCGTTCGCGGACCGCATCGTGTCCTTCTCTCCGGGCACCGGCGCGGGGTTCGGTCAGAGCCTGCTGCCGGGCATCGTGCTGGGCGCGCCGCAAGGGGATGGCGCGGGCTCGGGTTCGCTGGACGTGCTGTCGCTCGGGCGCAACGGCGTCATCGTCCTGGAGTTCACCGACATCGCGGTGAAGGACGGGCCGGGCGTGGACCTGCTCGTCTTCGAGAACCCGTTCATCAAGCCCAACGGCAAGCCGTTCGCGGAGACAGGCGTGGTGGCTGTCAGCGACGACGGCGTCACCTGGTACGAGTTCCCCTGCGCGTCGTCCGACGTGGCGAACAACTACCCGGGCTGCGCGGGCGTCACGCCCGTGTACTCGCACCCCTCCAACGGCATCCCGGCCACCGACCCGGCCGTGGCGGGCGGTGACGGCTTCGACCTGGCGAGTGTGGGCCTCACCCGCGCCCGCTTCGTGCGGATCCGCGACTCGGGCGCCAACGGATACGCGGGCATCAGCGGCGGCTTCGACCTGGATGCCGTCGCCGTGGTGAACGGCGTGCAGCTGCCGTAGCCGCGCGGAGCGCCGGGGCCGTTCTCCAGCGGACGGTCCTGGAGGCTTCGCGCGTCCACCTGGCGCAGCCGGGCCGGGGGAAGGCTTCCGGGGTGGGGGCGGCGGGATTAGATGCCCGCTGTTCCTCCCCCGGGTGCGCTTCCATGAACCGTCGTCTCGCCTCACTCCTCGTGTTGCTGGGCGTCCTGCTCGGCGCGGCCGCGCCGTCCCTCGTGCCCTCGGCGGTCTGGGCCCAGGCGTCCCGCGGCGCGCCACGGAAGGAAGCGGCGCCACCTCCTCCCGCACCGGCGTATGAGTACACCTTCGTCAAGCGCGAGGGCCCGGACGAGGACCTGGCGGAGCTCCAGCGCCTGGGGGCGGAGGGCTGGCGCGTGGTGTCCACCGTCGTCGTGGATGGCAGCACGCGGCGCTACGTGCTGATGCGCGACCGCCGCGCGGAGCCCGCGCCGCATTGACTTTGTCACAGGGGCGCCATAGTCCCGCCCCGTCATCGAGGCCTTCCCGCCATGGGGCGTGAGGGCTTCCAGGGAACCCGGTGCGAGTCCGGGACTGCCCCGCAGCGGTGAGCAGGCGCGGCGTTCGCACGAACGCCGCTCCCGCGAGTCCGAAGACCTGGCGACGACCCGGCAGCCTCCCCACGGAGGGGCCGGCGACAGACCGGAACCTCCGCGGGGAGCTGACGGCGAAGGCAGGCCTCCAGGGGGCGACATGCGCCCGGGGGCCGGTGCCTTTCGTCCTCGGCCTCCCGCCAGGGGGAACGGCTTCTTCCGCCTCCATGCGGAGAGGCCAGGAGCGAGGACGCGATGCGGACCGACACGAAGCGGATGGGCACGAAGGGCCAGCGCGCGGCGCTGATGGGCGCCCTGCTGGCGATGGTGCTGGGCGGCACGGGCTGCGGCGACGAGTGCGTGGACGCCTTCGACTGCCGCGACAAGGGCGCGGCTCCGGAGGGCCAGTCCTGGGCCTGCGTCGATGCGAAGTGCACCCAGGTCGCCGTCGACATCGAAGAGGACGACGCGGGCACCGGCACGGACGCGGGCACCGGCACGGACGCGGGCACGGAGTCCGATGCGGGCACCGGCACGGACGCGGGCACGGAGACCGACGGCGGCACGGACACGGATGGTGGCACGGTCGCCTGCGCCCCGCTGCCGCGCGAGCAGGTGCTGGGCACGCTCCAGCTCCAGACGGGCTTCACCGTCGCGGAGTCTGCGCCCCTGTCCACGGAGGTGCGCGCGGTGGTGGCCACGCCCGGCCCCACGTACTCGCTGTTCGCGCTGCGCGAGACGACCACCGGCCGTGACGTCTTCTCGCTGGGCACCTGGCCGGACGTGACGCTGGGGAGCGCGGCGATCGACACGGTGATCGCGCCCGCGGATCGCGCCAACCCGACCGCGACCTTCCCGTCCTACTACCTGGCCTATGACGGCACGCGCCTGCTCGCGGGCTACACGAAGAGCGGCTTCCCCGCCCCGGGCTCCGTCGCCGTGGTGGATCCGTCCACGCGCGACGCGACGACCTACCTCGACGCGCCGGACAACTACACCGCCGCGGGCACCCAGGACGCGTTCTTCATCAACGGCGGCGGCCTGGACACCGAGGCGGCCGGCCGGGGCGTCTACGCCCTGGTGACCTCCGCCAAGCCCTATGTCGCCGCGAAGGTGGTGGACTTCCCTGCGGACGCGGCCAGCAACGGCGTCACCGCCGTCGCGGGCAACGGCATCGCGGTGTTCGGCTACGCGGTGGCGGACACGTACGTGAACGTGGCGTACGCCGTGTCCAGCTCGAAGGTGGGCGAGGCGCTGGCCTCGCGCACGCCGGTGGTGCTCGTGAACGAGCCGAAGGTGGACGTGGGCTCTGACTTCACCGCCGCCGCGGGCTTCGGCAACGGCGTGGCGGTGGTGCGCGGGACCTACAGCGGCGCCACCGACGTGTCGCGCTTCTCGCTCACGCCCGGCCTGGGCGGCAACCAGCCCATCAGCGTGGGCACGCGCCAGGCGGTGCTCAACGCCACGGATGCGTGCACGGCCGTGGACCTGCTGTCGTCGCTGGGCTCGGACCTGCTCGTGGGCGTGACGGACGTCAACGGCCGCCGCCTCGTGCGCATCCAGCAGGGGGAGCCGTGATGAAGCGCCCGCTGCTCGCGCTCGGTGCGCTGCTGGCCCTGGGCGCGTGCACGGGCGACCCGGAGCCCGCCCCGCTTCCGGATGAGGCGTTCGTGGACGCCGGCGCCCGCGAGGATGCCGGTGCTCCCGATGCGGGCCCGGACGTGGACGCGGGGACGGACGCCGATGCCGGTGTCGACGCCGGCTCGCGCCCGGTGGATCCGTTCGCGGACCGGGTGACGGCGTACCAGTTCGGCGACCTGGCTGGCTTCGGGCAGGACCGCTTCCCGGACGTCGTGCTCGGGCCTCCCGTGGGCGCCGGGCAGAACGCGGGCTCGCTGGACGTGCTGTCGCTGGGGCAGGGCGGCTCCATCACCCTGGAGTTCACCGACCTCGTCGCGGTGGACGGCCCGGGCGTGGACCTGCTCGTCTTCGAGAACCCCTTCCAGAAGTACGGCGGCGACATCTTCGCGGAGACGGCCAGCGTGTCCGTCAGCGACGACGGCGTCACCTGGTTCGACTTCCCGTGCGCCGCCACCGACAAGGACGGCGGCTACCCGGGCTGCGCCGGGACGCACCCGGTGTACTCGGCCCCGGACAACGGCGTGTCGCCCATCGACCCGGCCGTGGCAGGCGGGGACGGCTACGACCTGGCGGACGTGGGGCTGCCACGCGCGCGCTTCGTGCGCCTCACCGACACGGGGCTCAACAGCTACGCCGGCACGTCCGGCGGCTTCGACCTGGATGCGCTGTCCGTGGTGAACGGCCAGCTCGTGGACGGCGGCGCGCCGTGAGCGCTCGCGCGCCCCACCTGCCCTCGGATGACCCGGAGGCGGGTGGGGTGGACCGCCGCCAGGCGCTGTGCGCGCTCCTGCGCGGCACCTGCGCCCTGGCCGCGCTGGGCTGCGGCGGCGACTGGCGCGAGGCCGTGGTGCTGCCCGCGCCGGACCCGGGCCCGTCCCCCGTGTGCGGTGACACCGGCGTCCCGGGGACACCCGAGGAGGGCTGGGTGGAGGTCCCCCTCTCCGCGCATCCGACCCTGCGCGAGCCCGGAGGCCACGCCACCGTCCGCGTCCCGGAGGCGCTGCTGGACGTGGTGGTGGTGCACGCGGCGGATGGCTGCCTCCGGGCCGTGTGGCGCACCTGCACCCATGGCGACTGCGCGGTGGCCTGGGACGGAGCGCTCGGGGCGGTGGAGTGCCCCTGTCACGGCTCGCGCTTCGGCCTGGACGGGAGCGTGCTCCGGGGACCCGCGTCCCGCCCGCTGACCGCATTCCGCACCCTGCGCGTGGGTGACGCCCTCTTCATCCACCGCCCCAGGTGAACTCAGACCCCGGGGGCCCTCCCGTATCGGGCGGGTTCCCCGGGTATGACGCGACGCGGGAGGGCCTCCAAGTCCTCGGCTGGACGCCCGTCCACCACGGGAAAGTGTCTCGGACTCTCGGAAGATTGGGAGGTCGTGTAATGTCCTGCGCCCGATGTGGCAGATCATCATCAACGGGCCCGGCTACTTCGACACGTCGTACGACCTGCCGGAGGGCGTCACCAGCCTCGGCCGTGCGGACGAGAACGACATCGTGCTGGGCGGCGACCTGGTGTCGCGCCGGCACGCGCGACTCTACGTCGAAGGTGACGTGCTGCGCATCGAGGACCTGGGCAGCCGCAACGGCAGCCGGGTGAACGGCTCGCCGCTCCAGGGCAGCAAGCACCTGAACGCGGGCGACACCGTGGCGCTGGGGGAGAACACCCTGGCGGTGCGCCAGCCGCACACGGTGGAGAACGCCGCCACGGAGATGATGGACCTGGGCGCGGGCGGCGTCGTGCGCTTCGGGCATGGCACGGACGTGGGGCCCTCCGTGCTGCTGGCCAAGAACGTCAAGGACGCGGACGTGCTGCGCCTGCTGGACAACGTGGGGCCGCTGCCGTTCGACGACGCGTTCAGCGGCGCCTCGCCCCTGCCCACCGGCGCCGCCGTGGCCAGCCCGCGCGTGTCCTACGAGACGCTGGTGCTGCTGGTGCACGCCGCGGAGGCGTTGGCCACCGCGCGCACGCTGACCGCGTTCCTGGAGTCCGCCATGGACCGGCTCCTGGAGCGCACCGACGCCACCACGGCGGTGGTGCTGCTCAAGCACGCCACCGGGCCGCTGGTGCCCGCGGCGGTGCGCCACCGGGGGCGCCTGGCCAAGGGCGAGGTGCCCGTGTCGGACGCCATCGTGGACGAGGCCATCCGCCAGGGCCGCGCGCTCGCGGTGGGCGACGTGCGCGACGACCGCCGCTTCGCCGGACGCGAGAGCGTCATCATGTACGGCGTGGACCGGGTGCTGTGCATCCCCATCGGCACCGAGCCGCCCTTCGCGGGCGTGCTCTACGTCAACGTGCCCGGCGGGGGCGACACCAGCCTGGAGCTGATGCTGGACGCGTGCACCGCGGTGGCCCACCTGGTGGCCAGCGGCGTGCAGCGCTTCGCCGTGCGCGACGGCTCCAGCACGGACCGGATGCGGCGCAACCTGGAGCGCTTCCACTCGCCGGAGGTGGCCGAGCGCCGCTCCGCCGAGGCCCAGCGCACGGGCGGCAAGCTGCCGGGCCTGGAGGAGAAGAACCTCACCGTGCTGCACGCGGAGCTGGCGGACTTCAGCGCCGTCATCGCCCGGCTGGGCGCGGCGCGGGCCACGCAGCTGCTCAACGACTTCCACGCGCGCATGAGCGGCATCATCTTCAGCTTCGAGGCCACCGTGGAGGGCTTCCTCGGCGAGTCCATGCGCGCGCTCTTCGGCGTGCCCTACGCCAAGGGCGACGACGCGGTCCGCGCGGTGCGCGCGGCGCTGGCCCTGCGCGCGGACTGGGAGCGGGGCATGGCCCGCAGGCCCCAGGACGAGCGGTGCGAGCTGCGGATCGCCCTGCACTCCACCAAGGCCCTGGTGGGGATGATCGGCACCGAGGCGCGCATGGAGTACAGCGCCGTGGGGGAGGGCATGGGGATGGCGGGCTGGCTGGCCTCCACCGCGGCTCCCGGGCAGGTGCTGATGACCGGCAAGCTCCTGGCCGCCACCGGCGCCCGCTTCGACGTGATGCCCCTGGGCGAGCGCGTGGTGCGGCCGCCCCGCGACAAGGTGGCGGTTTTCGAGGTGATTGAAGAGGACATGGGCATGCTGACCAACCCCGGTATCCGGTGAGGCGGCCGGCTCGGCCGGTTGGCCGGTTGAAGCAGCCCCCCTGCTCGGGGTTCAATGCGCTTCCCGTGGTGGACCCCCGCACCGCATGAGCTCTTCGAACCCGCCCGCCCGATTGCGTCCCTTCCGGCCGCAGCCCTTCGGCCGGTACACGCTCCTGTCGCACCTGGCCACCGGCGGCATGGGGGAGATCTACCTCGCCCGCCTGGAGGGCGCGCAGGGCTTCGAGAAGCTGTGCGTCATCAAGAAGATCCTCCCGCAGTTCGCGGAGGACCAGGACTTCGTCGACCGCTTCGTCGGGGAGGCGCGCACGCTGGTGCGGCTGGGGCACGGCTCCATCGCGCAGGTGCTGGACATGGGCGTGCACGAGGGCGAGGCCTACATGGCCCTCGAGTACGTGGACGGCAAGGACCTGCGCAAGGTGGCCGCGCGCGTGAGGGACCGGCAGACGCCGCTGCCGCTCACCTTCGTGCTGTACGTGATGGGCCGGGTGCTGGACGCGCTGGCGTACGCGCACCGCAAGCGGGACGAGGAAGAGAAGGAGCTGAAGCTCGTCCACCGGGACATCTCGCCGCAGAACATCCTCATCTCCTACGAGGGGGAGGTGAAGGTCATCGACTTCGGCCTGGCGAAGAGCCGGCTGTCGGCGGCGAAGACGAACCCCAGCATCATCCTGGGCAAGTTCCTCTACATGTCGCCCGAGCAGGCCCGGCACCAGCCGGTGGACCGCCGCAGCGACCTGTACGCGGTGGGCCTGTGCCTCTACGAGCTCATCTCCGGCAAGAACCCCTTCGACGCGCTGCCGCCGGGCGAGCTGATGTCCGCGGTGGCGAACCCGAAGGTGGCGCCGCTCAGCGAGGTGGAGCCGCTGACGCCGCCGGCGGTGTCGCAGTTGGTGGCGAAGGCGCTGGCGGTGGAGCCGACCCAGCGCTTCCAGACGGCGGAGGACTTCCGGGTGCGCCTGCAGGCGTGCCTGATGGAGATCGACACCAGCGCGGGCCCGGAGAGCGTCAGCCGCTTCATGCGCGACCTGTTCTCCGCGGACTACCAGTCCGAGCGGCGCCTGCTGGCGTCGCTGCGCGAGGTGTCGCGCGACGCGCGCGGCAGCGGCTCGTACGAATCGGTGGCCCCCGCGCCGCGCCCGACGATGCAGGCGGCCACGCTGCCTCCCAAGACCATCCGCCTGGACGGGCCGGTGGAGGCGCTGTCGTTCCACCCCACGCCCCGCAGCCGCGAGGACGGCGGCGGCGTGCGCGACGACGGCGAGACGCGCCCTGGCGTGGTGGTGGACGAGTCCACGCGCCCCGCGTTCCCGGTGGAGGCGCTGGAGGAGGCGGCGCGCGCGAAGCTGCGGCCCAGCCCCGCGTCGTCGGAGCCGTCGCCCACGGTGGAGGTCCGCCAGGACGCGATGGAGCGGCCCACCATCCTGGAGGGCCTGCCGGCCATCCGCACCGCCGAGGAGCGCGCGCTGGAGGCGGCGGCCCCGCCAGCCGGTGAGCCCACCGCGCCCCGGGCGGAGGCGCTGCCGGCCTCGGAGGCGTCGAGCGAGCCCACCGCGCCGCGCGCCACGTCACTGCCGTACGCGGAGCCAGGCCCGCCGCCGCGCGACGCGCCTCCGGTGCCGGACGTGCCGGTGGCTCGGCCGTTCGCGGACGCGGGCGGGCGGGGGGCCTCGCTGCCGTTCTCGGATTCGGTGGGGCCGCGGGGCGTGCCGCCTCCGCCGATGGCGGCGATTCCCGCCGTGCGGCCGGCGGATGGGCCCGTGCCCGTCGTGCCGGCGGATGCATCCCGGCCGGTGGCGCCTCCGCCCATGCCCGATGCGTCGGGCGAGTCGCTGCCGTTCATGGAGCCGCCGCCTCCGCCGGATGACCCGTTCCTGGAGGAGGACGAGGAGCTCCCCGAGAGCCCCTATCCGTGGCCGGAGGAACCCCTCCCCGCGGGAGGCCGCTCCAGCGGCGCCGAGCTTCGCGCCGCGGAGGCGCGCATCCCGGAGGGACAGCGTCCCACCGCCGCGATGCCGTCCCTGTCGGCGGTGCGCGCTGGCGGCACGACGCCGGCCCTGTCGGTGGCGCGCCCTGGTGGCATGACGCCGTCCGGCGGCAGCCGGCCCGCGCCTGCGCCCGCATCCGATGCGGCTCGCGCGTCGGAGCCCCTGCCGGGCCTCGATGCGGTGCGCGTGTCGGAGTCCTCGCGCGGCTTCGATGTGCCCCGGGCTTCCTCGGAGCCCTCGCGCGGCTTCGATGCACCCCGGGCCTCGGAGTCCTCGCGCGGCTTCGATGCGCCCCGGGCTCCCGAGCCGGTCCGCGGCTTCGAGATACCCCGGGCCTCAGAGCCCGCGCGCGCGGTGGAAGCGCGCATCCCGGAAGGTCAGCGCCCCACGGCCGCGATGCCCTCGGTGGCGCCCTCGCGCCCCGGCGTGACGACGCCGTCGAATGGCAACCGGCCGGTGCCGGCGCACGCCGCGCCCACCATCCAGGTGCCCTCCATCCAGTCCGGGACCTTCCGCTCCGTCGACGCCGACGAGGACTCGCGGGACCCCGAGCCGCTCGAATCGGGTCCGGTTCCCCGGCCCACGATGCAGGACACGCGGCCGTCGGAGGACCCGGTCGCGGTGGATCTGCGCGCGCTGGAGTCGGACGCCAGCGTGCCGTACATCTCCGCGGATCCGGATGACGCCCCGGCGGCCCGGCTGGGCGACGCGGACACGCACCCGCGCATCCCCATGCCGTCCCGCGCCTCGCGCCGCGAGGAGCCCCAGGCCCGCGTGATGCTGGACGAGGCCCTGCTGCGCGAGGCCTCTTCCGCCACCGGCAAGCGAGAGCCAGACACCGGCCCCACCGCTCCGGCCCGGGGCCGCACCGGGTCCCGGCGCGCCGTGCGGGGGTCGTCACCGAGCACGCCGCCCGCGCGCTCCAGCACCTCGTCGAGCGTGCGCGCCGTCTCCCGCGCCCCCGCGCCCGCCGCGGATCCGGACGAGTCCTCCACCTCGCGGGCGACACGCGACGCCGCGACCCGGCGCAAGGCCATGCCGGTGCGGCCGGAGCCCTCGGAGCCGCCGCGTGCCGCGCGGCGTGAGGCGGCGCCGGTGAAGAAGGGCGGCGCGCTGCGCTCCGCGCTGATGTTCCTGCTGCTCATGGTCGTCGCGCTGGCCATCGTGGGCGCGGGGCTCTACTTCGTCCCGGAGCTGCGCGTGGCCGTGGGCCTGGAGCAGTCGCGGACGTCGACGCCGCCTCCGCCCACCCCGGTGCAGCAGCTCTCCACGCGGCCCTCGCGCCCCACGGGGCGTCCGCCTGGGGCCGAGCCGGCTTCGGCGGACACGCCCCCGGCCCAGGACGTGGCCGCCACTCCTCCCGCGCCGCAGGCCCCCGCCGAGGAGGCCCTCTCGGCATTGACCGCGGATGAGCTGCTCGGTCCCAATGCGTCGGCGGAGGGCACCGCCGCGTCCACCCCCGCCGCGAAGAAGCCAGCGCCGTCACGCCCTCCCAAGCGCGCCGCGCCGGCCCGTCCCGCCAAGGTGAGCAACCTCCCCCTCGAGCTGGAGAAGGAGTGGACGCAGACGAAGACGCTCTTCCAGACGCTGGAGGAGAAGCACGGCTGCGAGGCCATGGGGTTGGCGTGCAACCTGTACGGCAAGCTGGTGGAAGACTTCAACGAAGGGGGGAGCAGGACGCCGACGCTCAGGGCCGTGAAGAACCTGCATGAGAAGCTCAAGATCGTGAAGCGCGCCCAGGAGTAGCCGCCACAGGGAAGCCGCGCCTAACGGCGCGTCCCCGCGTCCATCGTCCCCGTGCCCGCGTCGCGCCCGGAGCCGCCGGTGCCCTGCGAGGACGCCGCGCCCCGGTAGCTCTCCGCGAGCCCCGTGCCCAGCTCCTCGCTGCCGCCCATCGCGCCCCGGCTGTTGCTGTTGTAGGGCGTGCCGCCGCCCTCCTGTCTGGCGGTGTCGCCCAGGTTGTTGCTCGCCGCCTTCCCGGCCTGAGCCTCGCGGGAGCGATACTGGAGCTGCACGGGATCCTGGAACCCTTGCGTGTCCGCCGGAGGCGATTCCTTGCCGCAGCCCCAGCCTCCCAGGGCGCCGCCCACCAGCAGCCCCAGCCCCACCGCGCGCTTGAAGCCCTTCATGATGTCCCCCCCCGGCGCGAGCGAGTCCGCGCCCATCCGCCCGGGAAGTTAGGGCCGATGCCCGCCGCGGCCACCCGCCCCGACAGCTACCTGCCCGGCCGCCCGCCGGGCTCCGGGAAGTGCCCGTGTTGACAAGACTGTCGTCCCAGCGGGAAACACTGGGAGCGCGGGACCCCTACGCCGTGTGTCTCCCCCCGCCCCCGAGGCCGCATGGTGCGCTACGCGCTCGCCATCTTCACCAGCGCCTTCCTGCTCTTCGGAGTCCAACCGCTGGCGGGCCGGTACGCGCTGCCGTGGTACGGCGGCACGCCCGCGGTGTGGACCGTGTGCATGCTGTTCTTCCAGGCGGTGCTGCTCGCGGGCTACGCCTACGCGCACGTCGTGGCCTCCCGGCTGCGTCCGCGCGCGCAGGCCCTCCTGCACCTGGGCCTGCTGGTGGTGGCGCTGGCGGCGCTGGCGGCGCGGGCCTCGTGGACGGGCTCGCCGCTGGCGCCCGGGGAGGGGTGGCGCCCGGTGGACGAGCACCTGCCCGTGCTCCGGCTGATGGGGATGCTGGCCGCCACGCTGGGCCTGCCCTTCTTCGTGCTCAGCACCACCGGCCCGCTCGTCCAGGCCTGGTTCGCCCGCGCGCGGCCGGAGCGCTCGCCGTACGTGCTCTACGCGCTGTCCAACGCGGGCTCGCTGCTGGCGCTCTTGGGCTACCCGTTCCTCGTGGAGCCCTGGGTGGGCCGGAGCGCGCAGGCCTGGGGCTGGGCCGTGGGCTTCGTCTTCTTCGTCCTCTGCATCCTGGCCTGCGCCAGGGACCTGCTGCGCCGCGCCCCCGCGAACGCCCTGGGAGAGGCCTCCGCCGGGGACTCCACCCACGCCGCCGCCGAAGCCTCCACGGCGCCGCGTCCGGGCCTGGGGCCCACGCTGACGTGGCTCGGGCTGAGCACGTGCGCGTCGGTGCTGCTCCTGGCGACGACGAACAAGCTCTCCCAGGACGTGGCGGCGGGGCCCTTCCTGTGGGTGATGCCGCTGGCGGTGTACCTCCTCACCTTCATCCTGGCCTTCTCGCGCGAGTCCCTCTACGCGCGCACGCCGTACTCGGTGGGGCTCATCGCCTCCGTGGTGCTGGTGACGTACGCGCACAAGGAGGGGCCGTCGCTGGGCCTGGGGTGGCAGGTGCTCTTCCACGCGGGCGCCCTCTTCACGGGCGCCATGGTGTGCCACGGCGAGCTGTACCGGCGCCGGCCCGCGCCGCGCTACCTGAGCGCCTTCTACCTCTGGGTGTCCGTGGGCGGCGTGGTGGGCGGCGTGTTCGTCAACCTGGTGGCGCCCGCCCTCTTCAACGCCTACTGGGAGCACCCGCTGGCGCTGGCCGCGTGCTGTGGCGTCGCCTTCGTGGGGCTGATGCGCAGGCCGAAGGCGGAGTCGGTCGTGGCGCGCACGCAGCGCCTGCTGCGCGGGGCGATGCTGGTGGGCGTGGCGGTGCACCTGCCGGTGCTCGTCGCCACGGACCTGGGGCGCGTGCGCTTCGCCGCGCGCAACTTCTTCGGCGTGGTGCGCGTGCTGGAGCTGTTCCCGGACGACCCGAAGCAGCACCAGTACGCCCTGCGCCACGGCGCCATCACCCACGGCTGGCAGTACATCCAGCCGGAGCGCCGGCGCGTCCCCTCGGCGTACTACACGGCGGACAGCGGCCTGGGGCTCGCGCTCGCGGAGCAGCGCCGGTGGCGCCAGGCGCTGGGGCTGCCCACCGGCCTGCGCGTGGGCATGCTGGGGCTGGGCGTGGGCAACAGCGCCATGCTCCTGGCCGCCGGGGACGACGCGCGCTTCTATGAAATCAACCCCGTCATCATCGCCCTCGCCAGGGGGCAGGGGGGCTTCTTCAGCACGCTGAAGGACACGCCCGCGCACGTGGAGGTCGTCGAGGGCGACGCGCGCATCTCCCTGGAGAAGGAGCTGGAGCACGGCTCGCGCCAGTTCGACGTGCTGGCGCTGGACGTCTTCAGCTCGGATGCCATCCCGGTGCACCTGCTGACGCGGGAGGCGATGGCGCTCTACGTCCAGCACCTGGCGCCGCACGGCGTGCTGGTGCTGCACATCAGCAACCAGCACCTGGACCTGGTGCCCATCAGCCTGGCGCACGCGCGGGCCGCCAACCTGTCCGCGGCGCTCGTGTCGCGGGACAGTGAAGGCGACGCGGTGTCCAGCGCGTGGATGCTGCTGAGCCCGGACAAGGAGTTCTTCGGGGGCTCCACCTTCCACGAGGGGCGGGCCCGGACGCGCCGGTTGGCGCTGCGCGGCGAGCCGGAATACGTCTGGACGGACGAGCGCAGCAGCGTGCTCCAGGCCCTGCGTCCCCGGGCCCGGGGACGGGCCGCGGCCGACCCGAACGTCACGGACGCGCCCGAGCCTTCGTCTCGTCCGCCCGCGCGGCCCGTGGCGCGGCCCGTGGCGCCCTGACAGGGCGGCGGGCCGGACGGGCCTCAGTGCCCCTGCGCGGCGTGGGACGGCGCGGGCTTGACGGTCATCCGCACGTCCAGCGCGGCCAGCACGCCCAGCACCGCGCACGGCAGCGCCAGCGTCACGGCGCCGTGGCGCAGGAACAGGAACGGGCCCAGCGTGGAGCCGGCGAGGAACGCCAGCGCCAGGCCCAGGTGCAGCCGCGTGCGCTCGAACTGCACGGCGGAGGGCAGGTCCCTCACGCGGTGCCACAGCCCCGTCGCGCCCTCGCCTCGAATGCCGTCGCGCACCCACGCGAGCATCTGCACCAGCTGGATGCCGATGTCCGTGAGCAGCCCCGTCACGTGCGTGGTGCGCACCACCGCGCCGGACACCCGCGTGACGAGCGCGTTCTGGAGCCCCATGGAGAACGCGAGGCCCCAGAGCAGCACCGGCGCGCGCGTGTCCGGCAGGGACGTCAGGCCCACGCCCACGCTGCCCAGCACCAGCGCCTCCAGCAGCAGCGCGGCCACGTGCCGGCCCCGCGTGCGGTGGCGCGCGGCGTCCAGCAGCGCCGTGGCGCAGAAGGCCCCGGCGACGAACAGGGTCATCAGCTGGGCGGGCAGCCGCGCCGCGCCCCAGCGGCCCTGGGCGAGGGACTCGCCCAGCGTGGCCATGTTGCCGGACATGTGGGACGCATGCGCGCCCAGCGCCACGAACCCCATGGCGTTGACCGCGCCGGCCACGGAGGCCAGCAGCACGGAGAGGCGGGAATAGGCACGGCGGGATTGTGGCGACGTCTGGGCACTGAACATGACGGGCGGGCCCACCCGGGAGGAGGGGCGGGCCACGCGCCCGGGAACGCTATCACCCGCCGCCCCGGCGTGCGTGTCTTGTGGAGGGGGCGGGCAGCAGGAGCCGGCTAGCCCGGCGGCCAGTGGAGCTGACGGCCCGCGAGCAGGTGCAGGTGGATGTGGAACACGGTCTGGCCCGCGTCGCGCTGGGTGTTCATCACCACCCGGTAGCCCTTGTTCGCGTGGCCCCGCTCGCTCGCGACCTTCGCCGCGGCCCTGTAGAGGCTGCCCACCAGCGCCCGGTCCTCCGCCGCGATGTCGTTCATCGTGGCGATGTGCTTGCGCGGGATGAACAGCACGTGGGTGGGGGCCTGGGGGTTGATGTCCTCGAAGGCCAGGCAGTCGTCGTCCTGGTAGACGACCTTCGCCGGGATGAGGCCATCGCGAATCTTGCAGAAGAGGCAGTCGGATTCGGGCATGGCCGTGGCTTACCAACCCGCCAGAGGGCCCGGAAGGGGCTTCCCGGCCCGGAGTGTCCCGCTCAAGGCAGTCGCCACGAGTAGCCGGGGTCCGGTGCGCAGCCCGCCACGGGCAGCTTCACCAGCGCCACCGGGCCGTCCCGGGCCACCCGCGTGCCCGCCCCCTCGAAGCCCACCCGGGTGATGACGTGGCTGAAGCGGCGGGACTCCCGCCCGGGGCCGGTGTGGGGATACAGCGGCACCTTCCGGTGGAAGTAGCTGTAGCCCCCCGCCCACGCCAGGTGCACCGCCTCCACCTTGAGGCCGCACACGTCGTCGCGCCGGCCCGCCACCTCCAGCAGCCGGTTGACGGGGCCCTGGTCGTCCCAGGCGCTGTCCCTGGGGCGCACGCGCTCGTACTGGCCCAGCTGTCCGAAGGTGAGCGCCCCCGCGCCCGCGGCGGACAGGAGCGCCCCCGCCGCCACCGCCACCGTGGCGGTGGCCCGCGCCGGTGCGCCGCGCAGCAGCCGCGAGGCCGAGTCCAGCCCCACGCCCGCGAGCGCCGCGAACAGGGGCAGCACCGGCACCAGGAAGCGCAGCTCCTTGTGAGGCTGGAGCGCGTGCAGGACGAAGAACGCCGCCGCCAGGGAGGCCAGCGCCCACGCCCGGGGCACGGCCACGAGGGCCAGCGCGGCCGTGACGAGGGTCAGCGCGGGCATGGCCGTGCGCAGGACGCGCGGGTAGTAGCCGAAGGGCTCGGTGCCCCACTGGGCCGCCTTGCCCTGGAGCACGTTGAAGTCCAGGTAGACGATGGCCGAGTGGAACCACCGCCCCCAGGTGAGCGCGTCCAGCAGGCCAAAGGCCAGCGCCCACCCGGACAGCACCGCCAGCGCCACCCCCGCCTGACGCCACTGGCGCCGGCAGAGGAGCACGGCCACCAGGCCGGCGCAGAAGACGCCGTTCTGGAGCCGCAGGAGCACCGCCAGCCCCAGGAGCGACGCCCCGGCCACCAGGGCCCGCCGGGACGCGGCCCTCGGCAGCGCCAGGGCCAGGCCCAGCACCACCGGCAGCGCGGAGGCGTTCTCGCTCATGGCCCGGGGCGCGAAGTACAGCGGCACCGACGCCAGGGCGAACAGGGCGGCCCCGCCGGACGCCGCCAGCGTGGAGGCCCCGGCCGCGCGGGCGAGCCGCCACGTGGCCCACGCCGTGGCCGTGCCCACCAGCGCGAAGAAGCCCTTCACCCACGCCAGGTAGCCCGCCGGGTCCGTCAGCCCCACGAGCCGGCCCAGCCCCAGCACCCCCGCCACCAGCCCTGGCAGCGCCCAGTTCCGGGCGCCCTCGACGAACTCCCAGGCCACGAGGCCGTAGCCGTAGACCAGGCGGTGGGCCGGCTCCAGGCTCTGGTAGACCTCGTCCGGCCAGTAGATGCCGTCGTCGCTCAGAGCCCGGTGCAGGCGGAAGGCCGCGCCCAGGACGAGCGAGGCCCCCAGGAGGAGGAGGCCCAGCCGGCGCTCGAAGGGGGCTTCGGTGCCAGCCCCGGGGGGCGCGTCCGTGGGAGCTCCGACCCGCGCTCCGGACCGGGGCTCGGCGGCGGCTGTAGGGGAGGCGGGGGGAGCGGCGGACACGGTGCGGTTCACCTCCGGAGGCCGGTGGGTGATATCCACGTCCCGACGATGAAATCCATTCGCATCTCCCAGTTCCTCGAGGACCACGGGCACGACCTGCTGCTGACCCTGATTGCGGGCTCCCAGGGGCTGACGCGCACGGTGGACTCCTCGCGCATCCAGAAGCCGGGCCTGGCGCTGGCGGGCTTCACGGAGCACCTGCATCCCCGCCGCGTCCAGGTCTTCGGCAACACGGAGATCTCCTACCTGGCCACGCTGGCGGAGGACGCGCAGCGCTCGTCCCTGGCCAAGCTCTTCAGCGAGGAGGACCTGGCGTGCGTGGTGGTCACCAAGGCGCTGGACGTGCCGCGCGCGCTGGTGGACGCCTGCGAGGCGGCGGGCCTGGCGCTGATGAAGACGCCGCTGCTCTCCAGCGAGTTCATCCAGCGGGTGCAGAACTTCCTGGAGGACGCGCTCACGGAGTCCAGCAGCCTGCACGGCGTGCTGATGGACGTCTTCGGCGTGGGCATCCTGCTGTTGGGCAAGAGCGGCATCGGCAAGAGCGAGATCGCCCTGGACCTGGTGATGCGGGGCCAGCGGCTGGTGGCGGACGACATCGTGGACGTCACCCGGCGCAAGGGGGCCGTCTACGGCGCGGGCAATCCGGTCATCAAGCACCACATGGAGATTCGCGGACTGGGCATCATCAACATCAAGGACCTCTTCGGAGTGTCCGCCGTCCGGGAACAGAAGAAGATTGAGCTTGTGATTGAGTTGCAGGAATGGGATCCGCACCAGGAGTACGACCGCCTGGGCGTGGAGGACAAGCACCTGCAGATTGTCGGCGTGGACATCCCCCTGTCCGTCGTCCCAGTGCGTCCTGGACGCAACATGGCCACCATCGTGGAGGTGGCCGCTCGCAACCAGCTGTTGAAGCTTCAGGGCCACCACTCGGCGCGAGAGTTCGCCGAGCGACTCAATCGAGCCATCGCCCAGGGGGCGATGCGCCGCACCTTGGGAGAAGAGGTCGAGTGACCGCCCCCGCGAAGCAGATCATCGTCATCACCGGCATGTCAGGTTCCGGAAAGTCCACCGCCATCCGGGCGCTGGAGGACGCCGGCTTCTTCTGCATCGACAACCTGCCGGTGCTCCTCCTGCCCAAGCTGACGGAGCTGGCGGGGGGCGGCAACATCGAGCGCATGGCGCTGGTGGTGGACGCGCGCGAGGGCGTCTTCCTCAAGGACGCGCCCCGGGTGCTCGACGAGGTGCGCCGCGCGGGCCACCAGGTGGACGTGCTCTTCCTGGACGCCAGCGACGACAGCCTGATGCGCCGCTTCAGCGAGACGCGCCGCCGCCACCCGCTGGCCCCGGACGGCACGGTGGCGGAGGGCATCCACGCGGAGCGCGAGGCGCTGAGGGACCTGCGGGAGCTGGCGGATCAGGTCATCGACTCGTCGGCGCTCAACGTGCACGACCTGAAGCGCATGGTGCAGGGGCGCTTCAGCCCGGAGCCCACGACGGGGCCCAGCCTGTCCATCATGTCCTTCGGCTACCGGTACGGCGTGCCGCCGCAGGCGGACCTGGTGTTCGACGTGCGCTTCCTGCCGAACCCGTACTTCGTGCCGGAGCTCAAGGGGCTCACGGGCAAGAACCCGAAGGTGTCCGGGTACGTGCTGGAGCGCGAGGAGACGCAGGCGTTCCTGGACAAGGTCGTGGACCTCTGCCGCTTCCTGTTCCCGCGCTACCAGAAGGAGGGCAAGGCGTACCTCACGGTGGCGCTGGGGTGCACGGGCGGCAAGCACCGCTCGGTGGCGCTGGCGGCGGAGATGGTGCGCCGGCTGTCCGCGGACTACGGCCGCGTGCAGCTGTGGGACCGCGACATCGAGAAGGAGTAGCGCGGCCTCCGGAGCCCGGTCAGTGCCGGGTCTCCGTGACGGGCGTGAAGCGCGCGCCGGTGACGCCCTCCTTCTCCAGGGCTTCCTTCACGACCTCGGAGACGACGAGGGTGACGGGCCAGCCCCAGGGGCGGAACACGCGGGCGCGGCCCACCTGGGCCGGGTCGATGCGCAGGCCCCGGACGGAGCGGTACTGGCCCACGCGCGCGGGGAGGCCGTCGCCGGGGCCGTAGCGGTGGACCTCCAGGCAGGCGGCCTCGTCCACGCAGCGGATGAGGCGCGTGGCGACGAGGAGGAAGTACGGCTCCGGCTGGCCCTCGATGTCCACGGGGATGAGCTGCACGTCCTCGGGGGCCAGGCGCGCGAACACGGCGGCGACGCGCGGGTGCACCACGGGGGTGAGGCCGGCGCCGGCGAGGCTGAAGTCCAGCGGGGTGAGCTTCAGCTCATTGGGGATGTGGAGCGGGCCGGGGGGATCCACGGGGCGCCCGGCGGTGAACATCCATACGTCGCCCACCTCCTTGTCCTCCAGGTCCAGCGGGTCGCCGGGCTCCCAGCGGCCGGGGGCGCGGAAGTCGTCGTGCAGGTCGTAGAAGCGGGTGGCCGTGGCGGCGCTGGTGCGGCGGGACTTGCGGCTGCTGGTGTGCGGAGCGGTGCCATGCGCGACGATGCGCGCGGCCGGGCGGCGGGGGCGGCTGGTGCGGACGGGAGGCGAGGCCTCCTCCGCGACCGACGCGCGCGAGCGCCGGGGCGCGGCGGCGGTGGGTTCGGTACCGCCGGGCAGGCTCTGCCGGTCCGGGGGGCTGCTCTTGGCGGGCCGGAGCCACAGCCGTCGCAGCGCGTTGGTGAGACGCCTGAACATCAAGCGATGTTACCCAAGCGCCTGCTGGAGGGGAGCCCCTCCTGTGAGCTTCCTCGCCCGTCCTCAAGGCAGGCCGGCAGCCATCGGCGTTTCGGGCCGGGTCATTCCTGGCCCGGACGCGCTGGTGGCCCTGCTTCCGGCGTGGCTGGGCCGTGAGGGGGCATGCCATGGTCCGCGCCCATGACGACCCCGAGCCCGAAAGCCGAAGCCCCCGCCACGCCCGAAGCCGTGTTCGCCGGCCTGCTCCAGAAGCTGGGGGAGGCGGGCAGGGCCCCGGCTGGAACGCTCGCCACGCCAAAGACGCCCGAGGCGTTGGCGGCGGCCCTCTTCGACGTCGCGGGGAGCACGGGCGCGGCGATGTTCTCCGTCTGGGCGGCGGACGACACGGACAGCGCCGCAGACGAAGACGGGGAGGGTGGGGACGGAGGGGCGGGGGAGCGGATCATCAACGCGGGCATCACGCTGTTCTTCATCGCGAGGGACACGCCGGGCACGGTGGGCCTGCTGGGCGCGGAGCGGATCCCGGTGCGTCAGCCCATGGCGTATGCGCTGTACCGCCCGCTGGGCAAGGCGCTGACGGCGTACGCGAAGCGGGGCGCGGATCCGGTGATGCCGGACCGCGGCAGTGTGTCCTTCCCGGCGGGAGCAGCGGATCCGGACATCGAGTTCCGCGTGTCCTTCCGCGAGGACGCCCTGGGCACCTGGACCACGGTGGTGGCGAGGGACCGGGAGACGCGCCAGGCCTATCCGAGCATTACCAGCCTCCCGCTGTCCGCCGAGGCGGCGGCGTTCCTGAAGGGGCATTTCAACCGTTTGGACAAGTCGCTGTTCAACGGCCAGGTGGTCCTGCTCACGGGAGCCTCCGGCACGGGCCGCAGCACGACCCTGCGAGCCGTGATGGATGCGCTGCCCGACAACGTGCACGCGCTGGCGGCGGTGGAGGAGCCGAAGGGCGGACCGGGAGGCGCCATCGGCGTCGTGAAGGTGGGCGGGGAGCTGAAGCTGGTGCAGGCGCTGCGGTCGTTCCTGCGGCAGGACCCGGACCTCGTCTTCGCGGATGAGGTGCGCACGCTGGAGGACATGCAGATGCTCTGCAACGCCGCGTTCACGGGCCACGCGGCGGCCGCCGTCCTGGAAGCGAAGACGCCTGAAGAGGGCTACGCGTGGCTGACGGAGGCCATGCCGGGCTTGCCCGTCCATGCGCTCATCGTGCACCACACGCGCGACGCGGCGGGCGCACTGGCGATGACGCTCCATCAGACGAAGCCCACGGAGGATGGCAAGACACTGCACATCGTCCCTTGGACGCCGGGAAGCTGATCAGGGCCGGCGGGTCGCCGTCAGTTGCCGCATGTCCCAGCGCAACGGAACGCTGCCGTCCGTATGCCGCAGCGGCTCCACGGCCTGGAGGATCGCGGCCTGAGTGTCGCCTGCGCCGCTGGAGGCAGACGGCCTGCGTCGTACGTCGTGAGCAGTCACTCCCAGTCCTCACCAGGCGACGCGTCCCCCTGCATGGAGCGGGACCGCACCATTGACGTCCGCGATGTCTTCGCTGAAGAGCGCGCGGTCCATCAACGGAGGAGACTTATCAAATGAGCGCCCGGTGGTTCAGCCGTGAACCACCGCGAAGTCACCTCTGCGAGGTGCGCGTGGAAGCCAATCAGGTCTGACTCGGAAGGGAGGGTCCTGGGACTCCTGCCACCTGCGGCGTCCCGCGCGGCGGACCCGGGTCCCGCCTGAAGGGTCCCCTCATTTAGCGAGTTGATCAGCACACGCTTGCTTGGCCGCAGCGTGCGAAGGTGCTGGCACCCGCGCCAAGAGGAGGCCACCATGACGCGCAAGGTGGCCATTGACGAAGAGCAGGTGCGGGCGTTTCTGACGGAGGTGTTCGAGGACGACCTGCACGTCAAACGAATCCTGTCCCTGTCGCACGCGACGCTGGGGGCGTTGCAGGCGGCGAGCCTGTCCGTGGCGGCCATTGGCAAGGCCATGGCGTGGGCGAGAGGAGAGGACGTCACGTCCAAGCACGCGGTGAAGCAAGTGGACCGGTTGCTGTCCAATGGGGGCTTCGACGTCTGGAAGCTCTTCGCGGCCTGGGTGCCCTTCGTGCTGGCGGAGCGGACCGAGGCCGTCATCGCGCTGGACTGGACGGACTTTGAGCAGGACGACCAGGAGACGCTCGTGGCGAGCCTCATCACCGGCCATGGCCGGGCCACCCCCCTCTTGTGGACGACGCTGGTGAAGTCCGCTTCCGGGGGCAATCGGCAACTGGTGGAAGACCAGACGCTTCAGCGACTGCGCGAGGTGATTGCCTCGCAGGTGAAGGTGACGGTGGTGGCGGACCGGGGCTTCGCGGACGTGAAGTTCTACGCGCTGTTGGGGCAACTCGGCTTCGAGTACGTGGTGCGCTCCCGTGCGGACGTGCTCGTCACGTCCGAGGAGGCGGAGACGAAGTGCGCGGCCGAGTGGGTGCCCGAAGGCGGGCGCGCAAAGGTGCTCCGGGGCGCACGCGTCACCGCGGCAATGGTGCCGGTGGGGGCGGTGGTGTGTGTGAAACGCAAGGGAATGAAGGACTCCTGGTGCCTGGCCACCAGCTTCACGGACGCCACTGCCCAGGAGGTGCTGGACGTCTACGCCCGGAGATTCACCATCGAGGAGACATTCCGGGACGTGAAGGACCTCAAGTTCGGCATGGGATTGAAGCAGGTGCGTGTGAAGACGCCGGAGCGTAGGGACAGGTTGCTGCTCATCAGCGCCCTGGCCCAAGTCCTTCTGACGCTGCTGGGCGCAGCGGGCGAGGCGCTGGGGTACGACAAGCATTTGAGAGTGAATACGGTGAAGCGGCGGACGCACTCGCTTTTCACCCAGGGTACCTACTATTTCATGGCCATGCCGCGAATGAGCGATGAACGACTTCGCCCGTTGGTGGAGCGATTCGCACAACTCGTTCGCGAGCACGCCGTCTTCCGAGAAGCCTTCGGACTTATCTGAGTCGGATGAGGGGATGCTTCAGGGTCCAGGGGGGATTACCTTTGCTCCAGGCCAGGTGACTCGCATTTTCGGGCATACGCATCCAACTTCGGCCCCCCCTAGCGCAGCGGACTTCGAGGCGCTGCGGAGGCTCGGGCAGTCACAACAAGCTGTCTACCATGGTGGTCAGGCCACCAAGATAAGGCCGTGATGAGTGTCTTGGTTCAAGGTGCAACTCCCTGTTCTGTTTGTGGCAAGATCATGGGGTCGGAGGACGCCGTGGTGCAGTTGCCTGCCTTTGTCTGGAATGAGGCTGACGTGCTCCTTCCGTTCAATGATGCTTCAATGCACCGGATGTGTTTTGAGGCGCATCCACTGCGAGCGCGAGTGGAGGCTGCCCTTGAAGAGCTCAGCCGCAAGACTGGGCCAGGACGGCGGAAGTGCGCCGTATGTGGGAATGAGATCCTGGACCCAGACGACTATTTGATGGTGCCACGGCTCACCGATGATGCGGCTTCGCCAGCTTATCGTTTTAACTACATGCACCTTCACCGTTCGCACGTCCGTGGATGGCGTGGGCTCGTAGACCTTGAGCGCCTTCTGGAGCAGCTCGAGGCCGGAGGAGGCTGGGAGGGAAATGTGCTCCGGGACTTGCTCCAGCAACTTCGAAGGCTGTCGGTCTGAACACGCAGGAACTCGGCGCGGGGGCGGACGCCCCCGCGTCCGGGTGGGTTGCCTCGATAGGAAACCGCACCATGCCAATACTGGCATCCAAGGTGGGAATCGTGGTCGCGCGGGACTTTGGATCCCGGGTAGCCGACTTGGCTCGCGTCTTTCACGTATGGGTCGTTGAATCGCGCGCAAACACCCCAGTCATCCACGGCGTCTGGAAGAGTGGCCTGATGGAAGCGGCGGTCGATCCTCTCGCGGGAGGCGTCACGTCATTCGCCGCTCTCGAGGGAGAGTCTCCAGAGGCGATGTGCGCGAGGATCGCCGGTGCTGTGGACGAGCACCATGGTGCGTTCGCACATGACCCCCCGTGGTCCGAAATCGAGGTCTTCGGGGTCAAGCTGACGTCAACCTTGCGGCACGTCTTCGACGAACTCGAAGCAACGGCCTGTACTCCAATCCAGGAGGGGTTCGTCTGTCGGCGGTCGTTGCCGGGAAACACCTGACAGCTGGAGCGGATCAGGGATGACGTGTCCCAGTCAGCTGCCGCATGCCCCAGCGCAACGGAACGCTGCCATCCGAGCGCCGCAGCGGCTCCACGGCCTGGAGGAACGCGGCTTGAAGAGACGCCTGCGCCGCTGGGGACAGGCGGTCCGCGTCGTACGTCGTGAGCAGTGACTCCCAGACCTCACCGGGCGACGCATCCCCCTGCACGGAGAGGGACCGCACCGTGACGTCCGCGAAGCCCTCGGCGAAGAGTTCCTGCAACCCGTTGACGGAGCGGACCCGCGGGTCGCCCAGCCGCATGGGAGGAACCGCCACCGCGCTCTTCATGAGCCCGGCGAACACCTCCAGCGCGTTCCCCGGCACCGGGTCTCCCCCCACGACGATGGATACCCGCCCGCCCGGCTTCAGCACACGCCGCAGCTCCGCGAGCACGGTCTCCACGTCGTCCATCAGCATGAGCGCCAGGTGGCTCAGCACCACGTCGACGCTGGCATCCCCGAGCGGAAGCGACTGCGCCCGTCCCTGAAGCAACGTCGCCGTCCCGTTCAATCGGGCCCGCGCCGCCTCAAGCTCATGAGCGCTCATGTCGAGCCCGACGAGCGACAGCTCCGATTGCTCCCGTCGCGCAATCAGCTCCAGCAGGTATCCATCCCCACACGCCAGGTCGAGCACTGTCAGGGGCCGTGCATCGCGAGGCACGACGGCCTCCAGCAGCGCATAGCTCGAAGGAGCCGCTTCCTCCGCTTGCACGGGCGCATGCGCGAACCACCGCGAAGTCACCCCCGCGAGGCGTGCATGGAAGTCGAGCAGGTAGGACTCGGATGGAGAGGGCATGGGCACCTTCAGCGCCGGGGCTTCTTCTGTCCCGCGTTCGTGGCCTCGGCGGTGAGGGCCAGCACGGAGTACAGGTTCATCGTGTAGACGCTGTTCTCCGGCTCCAGGTCGGAGGCCTTCTGGAAGAAGGCACTGGCGCGCTCGTAGTCGCGCTGGTGGTTCAGGAGGATCATCCCCATGCGGTTGTAGAGCGGCGCGGGCTTCGGCAGGAGCCCGATGCTGCGCTCCAGCAGGTCCAGCGCCTCCGCCAGCTTCCCGGCCTGCTCCAGCCGCACGACGCGCTGGAGCACCTCCTCCCGCGTGTCCTCCCCCTTCGGCGGTGACGCCGGCGGCACCGTGGGAGGCTTCGCCGTCAGCGCCGCCCCCAACGTCACGGACGGCGCCGGCGGAGGCCGTGCTCCCGCCGGAGCCGCCGCCTTCGGCTTCTGCCCGAACACGGGCGTGCCATCCCCGGAGAACGAGGCATCCGCCGACGCCAGCGTGCCCACCAGCTTCGTCACGCCGCGCTCGGACAGCGACTCGAACACCGCGCGCAGCTCCAGCTCCGTCACCTGGGTGATGAGCGCCATGTCTGACAGCGCCGTGCGCCCGTCCACGAACGACAGCACGTACGCCTCGAACGGGCTCAGCGGCTGGTTCACCAGGTCCAGCCCCGCCACGATGACAGGCCGCACCGGCGGCCCCTTCTTCGCCGTGGCCTGCGCCTGGAACGCCACGACCCGCGTCGCCTCCTGCTGGGGCGGCCGGGGCACGCCGCGCGCTCCCGTCTGCTCGGGCTTCGTGAGCAGCGCGCGCACCAGCGACACGTTGTCCCGGGGCGGCAGGTCGTCCACGCTCCGCACGAGCAGCAGCTCGCAGCGCGCGCACTGGAAGTCCCCCGGCTTGCAGGACGCACCACAGTGCGGACACACCAGGTCCTCCGGCGGGTGCTCGAAGGCGTGCGCGTCCGCGTAGTAGTGCTTGCGGATGGCCGCGCGGATGGACCGGCGCACCGCCACGAACGGCAGCACCTGCGCCACGCCCACCGTCCACGCAATCTCCTCCAGCGCCCGCTGCCGCTGCGGCTCGGAGATGGCCACGTACAGCGCGTCCTGCGCCAGCCGCAGCGGCATGAAGTCGAAGCCCTCCGCCAGCCGCACCGGCACCCGCTCCAGCAGCGCCGGGTCCACCTTCGCCTGCGCCAGCTTCTCCGTGGACACGAAGCGCGTCTTCAGCTCCTGCGCCAACAGCCGCAGCACCGGCGTCTCGTCCACGCCCAGCCGCACCAGGCACTCGCCCAGCTTCAGCCCCGTCTCCTGCTGCCGCGCGAGCGCCCGGGACAACAGCTCCGGCGTCAGCACTCCATCCAGGACCAACTGCTCCCCGAGCTTGCGCGTCATGCCCCGATTCAAGGACGCCCGGGCCGCCCCGTCCACCGGCATCCACGCCACCTACACCGCTTTCCCACCCCTCCTGTTGCGAACGTGTATTGATTACACTAAGATGGTGTCGCAATCACACAAACCAACGCAGCAGGCGAGGGGGATGCGCGGATGTTCATCGGGTACATGAAGTCGACGCCGACCACGTACGTGATGCAGTACCGGGACGGCGCGGTGGTCCGCGAAGGCGCGGGCCTGTCGTTCCTCTACTGGAAGCCCGCGACGACGCTGGTGGCGGTGCCGCTGTCCAGCGCGGACGTCCCGTTCGCCTTCAACGAGGTCACCCGAGACTTTCAGCCGGTGACCCTCCAGGGGCAGCTGACCTACCGGGTGGAGGACCCGCGCCGGCTGGCGGGGCTGCTGGACTACTCCATCACCCCGGCGGGCCGTCACCGCTCCGACGACCCGGAGAAGCTGGCGGACCGGCTGGTGCAGGCCGCGCAGGTGCGCGCCCGCGCGGTGGTGCAGTCGCTGAGCCTGCGCGAGGTGCTGGTGCAGTCCGACCTCCTGGAGTCCCGCGTGCTGGCGGCGCTGGCGGACGCCGAGTCCGTGAAGTCGCTGGGCGTGCACGTGATGGCCTTCTCCGTGCTCTCCATCCAGCCCACGCCGGAGATGGCGCGCGCCCTGGAGGCCGCCGCGCGCGAGGCGCTCCAGCGGGAGGCGGACGAGGCCATCTACGCCCGCCGCAACGCGGCCGTGGAGCAGGAGCGCCGCATCAAGGAGAGCGAGCTGGCCACGGAGCTGGTGGTGGAGGAGCGCCAGCGCCAGATTCGCGAGGCGAAGATGGCCGCGGACATCGCGGTGGAGGAGCAGCGCGCCGCCCTCATGGAGCGCTGGGTCCAGAACGAGCGCCAGTCCGCGGACGCGCGCGCGTACACGCTGGAGAAGACGCTGGAGCCGGTGAAGGCGGTGGACTGGAAGACGCTCCTGGCCACGTCCGCCAACGGCGGCGACCCGGCGCTCCACATCGCCCTGGCCTTCCGCGAGATGGGCGAGAACGCGCAGCGCATCGGCGAGCTCAACGTGTCGCCGGACCTGCTGCGCTCGCTCCTGCCCGCGGCCTCCGGCCCGAACCCCGGACCCCGCCCGGACCCCGCGCCGGCCGCGGCCCCCAAGCCCGGCCGCGCGGACGTCCACCGCTTCGACCGCTGACCGGCCCCGGAAAGGATGCACGCCATGTTCGAGAAGGTGGTGCTCGTCACGCGCAAGACGCGGCTGGCGGACCTGGTGGTCCGCTTCAACACCAAGAAGCAGGCGAAGTTCTACGTGGAGCACAACGGCCAAGACTTCAACGGGTTCGAGGCGGAGGACGACACGTACCGCCGCGCGGTGGACGGCCTGCGCGCGCAGCTGGACGTGGGCCTGCCGGTGCAGCAGGTGGACCGCTCGCTCGTGCCCACCTTCCTCTTCACCGGCAAGGAGGTCGTGGTGGCGGTGGGCCAGGACGGCCTCGTCGCCAACGTGGCCAAGTACGTGGGCAGCCAGCCGCTCGTGGGCGTCAACCCGGACCCCGCGCGCTTCGACGGCGTGCTCCTGCCCTTCCTCCCGCGCGACGCCCGGGGCGCGGTGCTGCGGACGCTGGAGGGCCGCGCGAAGGTGCGGCAGGTGCAACTGGCGGAGGCGCGGCTCCAGGACGGCCAGCGGCTGCTCGCCTTCAACGACCTGTTCATCGGCGCGCGCACCCACGTGTCCGCCCGCTACCAGGTCCGCCACGGCGGGAAGGAGGAGTCGCAGTCCTCCAGCGGCGTGCTCGTGTCCACCGGCGCGGGCTCCAGCGGGTGGCTGTCGTCCGTGTTCGCGCTCGCGCAGGGGCTCACCCGCTGCACGGGCGGCACGCCGGGGAAGCCCTGGACGCTCGGCTGGGAGGACGCGCGGCTCGCCTTCGTCGTGCGCGAGCCCTTCGTCAGCCGTCACTCCAGCGCGGGCATCGTCGGCGGCTTCGTCACCGCGCAGGAGGAGCTGGTGCTCGAGTCCCGCATGCCCCAGGGCGGCGTCATCTTCAGCGACGGCATGGAGGAGGACTTCCTCACCTTCGGCGCCGGCGCCACCGCCCGCATCCGGCCGGCGGAGCAGCGGGCCCGCCTGGTCGTCCACTGAGACACCGCACCCGATGCGCCAGGTCCCTGGACTCCGGTACGCCCCGAGTACCCTTGGACCTCGCGGGGCCTCCTGGGTTTTCCAGGTGATACCGCCGCGTCCGTGCCATGGCCCGCCCGGCTCCCTACCCACCGAGCGGGGACGCCGGGCTCGCCCCGCGGGGCACGCACCGCGCGGGCGCGTGGCGCATCTCCTAGAGCGTGGGGAGACCGCGCCCGGCTCCCCGTCCGGCAGACGACACCCTGTCCCTTCCCCGGACCTGAAATTCCAGGCATGGTGGGCGCAGTCGCCTTACCTTCGAAGCGAAGTGGTTGGGGCAGCGGTTCCCAGGTGCAGGCGGAAACCTTCACCGGAGTTGCGTCCGGTCGTTGATGGGCGTAGGACGCAAATTCTCCCGGGAAGTGGCTCAGGGGTGATCCATGGTCGGCCTCGTCATCGCATCGCACGGGCGTCTCGCGGATGAGCTTGTCTCTACCGCTGAACAGATTGTGGGCAAGCTGCCCGCCGTGGCCACCTGCAACATCGAGCCGGGGGCTCCTGTCGAGGACCTCCGGGCCAAGATGAAGCAGGCCGTGAAGACCGTCGACGAAGGGGACGGTGTCATCATCATGGCCGACCTCTTCGGAGGGACCCCCTGCAAGGAATCGCTGATGATGTGTCAGCGGATGAATCTGGAAGTCCTGGCTGGCGTCAACCTGCCCATGCTGCTGAAGGCCAACTCGCTCCGCTCGGAGCAGCTGGCGCTGTCGGACATGGCCCACCAGCTGGCGTCGTACGGCCAGCGCAACATCACCTGTGCATCCGCCCTGCTTCGCGAGGCCCAGCAGCAGCCGCGAACTTGACGGACCCGCACGGGTCGGCGATTCGAGACTGCCGTGATCACCCTGGTCCGCGTCGACAACCGCCTCATCCACGGTCAGGTCGTCGAGGCCTGGCTCCCCCACCTCAAGGTGTCCCGCGTGGTGGTGGCGGATGATGAGGCGGCCTCCAGTCCCCTCATCCGTGCCGCCATGGCGCTCGCCGTGCAGAGCGCCATCGAGGTGCAGATCCTCCCCCTGGCCGAGGTGGACTTCGCCGCCCTGTCCAGGGACGGGGTGCGCACCCTGGTGCTCTTGAGGGACGTGGCCTCCGTGCCCTTCGCCTTCCAGCACGGGCTGGCCATGGACCAGCTCAACCTGGGCAACGTGCACTTCGGCACCGGGAGGCGGCAGGTGTCGCCGTCCGTCTTCCTGGCGGAAGGCGAGCTGCAGGCGCTCCAGCAGCTGTCCGCGCAGGGCGTGCGCGTGGAGGCGCGCGCCGTGCCCGCGGAGAAGGCCGTGGACCTGCCGGACCTGACCGAGCGCTGGTCGAAGGCCGGGTGAGCCGGTGAACGTCGGCTGGACCCAGGTGGCGCTCGCGTGTCTCTGGGGGGGGCTGGTGGCCGTGGAGCGCAAGGCGTTCCTCCAGGCCATGCTGTCCCGCCCCCTGGTGGCCGCCACGTTCATGGGCGGCCTGCTGGGTGACGTGGGCGGGGGCCTGTCCGTCGGCATGCTGCTGGAGCTGTTCTACCTGGGCACCGCCAACCTGGGCGCGTCCCTGCCGGAGAACGACACGCTCGCGGCCACCGGCACCGCCGCCGCCGCCGCCACCCTCACCGCCGCCACCGGCGCGGGCTCCACGCCGGCCATCTGGTCGCTGGCCGTGCTGCTCTTCATCGGGCTGGGGCGGGTGGGGCGCCGGCTGGACCGGCTCCTGGAGGGCTACTCGGCCCGGCTCGCGCGCGTGGCGCTGGCGTCCGCGGAGGCCGGCAACCTCACGCGCGCCATGCGGCAGAACCTGTGGGGCATGTGGCCCCACTTCGTGGCCTACGGCGCCCTCACCGGCGCGTGCGCGCTGGCGGGCTACTTCCTGGAGCCGGTGATGGTGGCGCTGCCGCACGCGCTGGTGCGGGGCCTGGCGTGGGCGTACCCGGCCATGGCGTCCGTGGCGGCGGCCATCGCCGCGCAGTCCAGCCACGCGAAGCGCGCGCCCCTGTACGCGGGCCTCGCCGCGGCGGCCGTCACTGCGGCGGTGGTGCTGGTGCAGCTGCAGGAGCAGCGGCCATGAGCACCACGCCCACGCCCGTTCCCGCCGCTCCCGCCGCCGCCCAGGCCTTCGCGCCGCCCGCGCGGCTGTCGCGGGGCACGCTCCTGCGCGTGTTCCTGCGCTCGCTCTTCCTCCAGGCGTCGTGGAACCCCAAGGGCATGCAGAACCTGGGGCTCGCGTACGCCGTCTACCCGGCGCTGGCGAAGCTGTACCCGCCGGGCCCGCTGCGCGAGGCGGCGGTGCGCAGGCACCTGGTGTTCTTCAACACGCACCCCTACGTGGCGGCGGCCATCGTGGGCGGCGTGGTGAACCATGAGCAGAAGATCGCCCGGGGCGAGGAGACGCCGGACCGGGTGGTGGGCTTCAAGGCGGCGCTGATGGGGCCGCTGGCGGCGCTGGGGGACGGGTTCTTCTGGCTGTCGCTCAAGCCCGCGGTGGGCGGCCTGTGCGCGGCGATGGTGCCGCTGCTGGGCGTCTGGGCGGTGGCGCTCTTCCTGGTGCTCTACAACCTGGTGCACCTGCTCTTGCGCATCCGGCTGTACTGGCTGGGCCTGAGCCTGGGGGACCGGCTGGTGGAGGCCGTGGCGCGGGTGAACCTGCCCGCCAAGGGCGCCCGGCTGCGGGGCGTGGCGGCGGCGAGCGCGGGCGGCCTGGCCGCGTGGCTGGCGGTGAGCTTCGGGGCGACGGCGGGCGGGACCTGGGCGCCGTTCCTGGCGGTGGGGTGCCTGGCGGTGGGCGTCCTGGCGTACGTGCTCGTCAACCGGCGCGTCCCCACCTACGTGGTCCTCTACGTCGCGGCGGGATTGGCCTGCGCGGCGGGCGCCTTTCTGTGAGTACGAACTGAAGAGAGAAGCGGGAGTCGCACGATGGCCAGTGAAGCCAAGGGAACCTTCGAGATCATCAACGCGCTGGGGCTGCACGCCCGGGCCGCGGCGCAGATGGTCAAGGTGGCCAACCGCTTCAAGAGCGAGGTCACCATCGAGGCCTCCGGGCAGCGCGCCAACGCCAAGTCCATCATGGGCGTGCTGATGCTCGCGGCGGCCCAGGGCACCCAGGTGACCCTCACCTGCAAGGGCGAGGATGCCGAAACCTGCCTGTCCGAATTGAAAAAGCTCATCGCGGACCGGTTTGGCGAAGCGCAGTGAGCGTCAAAGGGGCGTTAGACTCCCCATGAGGTCAGGAAAAACGTGACCAGCCAGGCCACCCCTACACTCAGGTTGACGGGCATCGGCGCCTCCCCGGGCGTGGCGGTGGGCCACGCCTTCATCCTGGACCGCAAGCGCATCCGCACCCCCAAGCTGCGGCTGGCGGACGCGGAGGTGGAGCCCGAGCGGATGCGGATGAAGACCGCCATCGACCTGTCCGACCGCCAGCTCGCGGAGCTGAAGGAGCAGATCACGCGCACGGAGGGCAGCGACCACGCCCTCATCCTGGAGGCGCACCGGCTGATGCTCCACGACCCCATGCTCGTGGACGAGGTCAACCGCCTCATCGTGGAGGACCGCATCAACGCGGAGTGGGCGGTGCGCCGCACGGCCCGGAAGATCAAGCACCTCTTCGACAACATCCCGGACGAGTACTTCCGCGAGCGCCGCTCGGACGTGGACTACGTGGCGGACCGCATCATCCGCAACCTGATGGGCCAGGTGGTGGACGAGGAGGTGGAGGTGCCCGCGGAGGCCATTGTCGTCGCACATGACCTGCCGCCCGCGGACGCGGCCATGATGGCGCGCAGCGGGCGGGTCGCCGGTTTCGTCACGGACCTGGGCGGCCAGACCAGCCACACCGCCATCGTGGCCCGCGCGCGGGAGACGCCCGCGGTGGTGGGCGCGGGGCGCGCGAGCGAGCAGATCTCCCCGGGCGACCTCGTGGCCATGGACGGCACGCGCGGCATGGTGCTGGTGAACCCCACGGAGGACCAGCTCACGCTCTTCCGCGAGGAGCAGCGCCGCTACCTGGAGAGCGAGCAGCTGGCGCTGGCCACGAAGGACCAGCCCGCGGTGAGCACGGACGGCTTCCGCATCCGGCTCAACGGCAACATGGAGTTCCTGGAGGAGATCCCCTCGCTGCTGGCGCACGGCGCGGAGGGCATCGGCCTGTACCGCACGGAGTTCATGTTCCTGGACCGCAAGACGGCGCCCACGGAGGAGGAGCACTACCGCGCCTACAAGCAGGTGCTGGAGGCCATGGGCGGCCGGCCCGTCACCATCCGCACGCTGGACCTGGGCGGCGACAAGGTGCCGGGCAAGACGAAGCACGAGAAGGAGCCCAACCCGGCCATGGGCCTGCGGGCCATCCGCTACTGCCTGTCCAACCGGGAGCTGTTCCGCGTCCAGCTGCGCGCCCTCCTGCGCGCCAGCGTGCACGGCAACCTGCGGCTGATGTTCCCGCTCATCTGCGGCGTGAGCGAGCTGCGCGAGGCGCGCAGCGAGCTGGAGGCGTGCCGCACGGCGCTGGGACGCGCGGGCGTCCCGGTGGGCAAGCGCTTCCCGGTGGGCATCATGGTGGAGACGCCCAGCGCGGCGACCATCGCGGACCGGCTGGCGCAGGAGGCGGACTTCTTCTCCGTCGGCACCAACGACCTCATCCAGTACTCGCTGGCCATCGACCGCCAGAACCGCGAGGTGGCGTACCTCTACCGGCCGCTGCACCTGTCGGTGCTGCGCATGCTCCAGAGCATCGTGGACGCGGCGAAGTCCGCCAACATCCCCGTCTCCATGTGCGGCGAGATGGCGGGCGACCCGCTCTTCACCCTGGTGCTCCTGGCGCTGGGCTTCGACGAGCTGTCCATGACGTCCGGGCAGATCCCCGTGGTGAAGCGCCTGATGCGCCGGGTGAGCCGCGGCGAGGCCGTGGAGATGCTCCAGGGCGCCATGGAGCTGACCACCGCGGAGGAGATTGAACGCTTCGTGCGCACGGAGATGGACCGGCGCTTCAGCAGCCAGGAGGGCTCGCTGCTGGCGCCGGCGAGGGATCCGGAGCCGGAGCCCGTGTAGGCCCGGCTCCCCTCGGCCGAATGCGGGGGGAGGGGGTCGCCGTTTCCCGGCGGAGTGCACACGTTGGCCGGACACGAGCGCAGGAGGCGGCAGCGTGTTCAAGCCAACGGACATTCAGCGAGGCATGACGGTGCGGGACCGGGACGGCGAGGCGCTCGGCGGCATCGTCGCGGTGGACCCGCGCGGCTTCACCATCGGCAGGGGGCGCATCCTCGAGCGGGAATACCCGGTGCGCTTCTCCGACGTGGCGGACCTGGACGGGGATGACGTCTACCTGCGCCGGGACCTGGCCAGCCTCCCGGGCGCCGTGCTGGCCGAAGGCGCGCTCGACCTGGACGAGGAGACGCGCCAGGACCGCGAGGACGCGACGCACGCACCGCACCGGCCGGTGGCCTACACGCACGACCTGACGGGCGCGCTGGTGCCCATGGAGTAGCGGGCCGCCGCTCGCGCGCCGCCCTTCACCTGGGACGGGAGTCGTCGCCACCCGCGACGGCCCCGTCCTCGTTGCTTTCGTCGCCGCCGGCGTGGCGGCTGTGCATGGGCGACAGCAGCCGGGAGAGGGGGCGCAGCACCACCAGCGACAGCAGGGCCAGGGCCACGGTGGCGCCGGCGGCGACGTAGAGGCCCAGGCCGCACGCCAGGCCCATGGCCGCCGTCACCCAGAGGTTCGCCGCCGTGGTGAGCCCCTTCACCACGCCCCCGTGGCGCAGGATGACGCCCGCGCCCAGGAAGCCGATGCCCACGACAATCTGGCTGGCGACGCGGCTGATGTCCGTCTGCGTGCCGCCCGGGGACTCGCCGGGCCGCAGGAGGTGCTCCGTGTAGACGCTGGAGAGCGTGAAGCAGCACGCCCCCAGCGCCACCAGCATGTGCGTGCGCAGCCCCGCGGCCTGGTTGCGCGCCTCGCGCTCCACGCCCAGCACGCCGCCCAGCAGCGCGGCCAGCGCCAGGCGCCCGATGATGACTTGAGGATCCACCGGGGCGCGACGCTACTCGCCCAGGTCGATCTTCTCGTCCTTGTCCGCGTCGTTCAGTTCGGGATTGGGCAGCGTGTCCAGCGTGGCCACCAGCAGCTTGTAGGACGGCACCACGTAGGGCTCCACGTCCTGGCCCAGCGCGGTCACGTACTGGTCCTTGCGCTCCACGTACTTCTTGTCCTCGGAGTCCCAGCTGCCGCCGGCCTCCGCGGCCCACACCTCCTGGCCGTCGCGGCAGCGGATGAGCTGCGCCTTCACCGCCACCTCCGCGCCGTCACCCACGCGCTTCACCGAGGGGTCCAGCCAGAGCACGCCCTCGATGCCCTCCTCGCACTGGGCCTTGAAGGTGGGGTCCGTGGGGCGCTCGGGGAGGGACGTGTTGGCCTTCACCAGGTAGTCCCGGTTCTGGTTCAGCCACTGCCGGGCGATGAGGCTCCACAGGTCCCCCACGTACTGCTGCCCCGGCGGGAATGGCTGCGTCACCACCGCCAGCCGCTTCACCTGCAGCCGGTCCACCGTGGCGTAGTCGGGGCGCAGCCGCTGGCTCTTCACCGTGCTCGCGCAACCCGTGAGCACCATCAGGCCCAGCACCGCGCCCACCCGCTTGAACGTCCCCATGGCTCGAAGCTCCCGAAGAAGTGAACGGCCCCGCGCTCCCCGGTGGGGGAGGGCGGGGCCGTGAGGTCCGGCGCGGATATTAAGCGCTTCCTCCGCGCTGTCAGGCGGCGCGTGTGGAGGACGTGTCGCCGCCCGTGGCGGAACCGCCCTCTGGCGAACGCCCGGCGTCCTTCTGCCGCTTGTCGTGCATCAGCTGCATCACCGCCGCCAGCACCGTGAAGGACACCAGCAGCGTGGTGATGAGGCCGATGCAGGCCACGAGGCCCATGGAGCGCAGGCCGTTGTGGCTGGCCACCAGCAGCGCCGCGAAGCCCGCCACCGCCGTCAGCGTGGAGGACGCCACCGCCGCGCCCACGCTGCGCAGCGCCACCAGCGGGGACGTGCCCTCCAGGAAGCGGTGCAGGAGGTAGAGGCCGTGGCTCACGCCGAAGCCCAGGAGGATGGGCAGGATGATGATGTTCATGAAGTTCAGGCGCAGGTCGAACAGCGCCATGAAGCCCATCATCATCGCCAGGCCCACCGTCAGCGGAATGACGGACGCCAGCGCCAGCTTGGCGTTGCGGAAGTCCGCGAAGTGCATCACGAGGATCCACAGCGCGGTGAGGATGACCGTGAGCTTCGCGTCCTTGAGCACCATGCGCGCCAGCGACGCGTACAGCTGCGTGGCGCCCGCGGCGCGGAACTCCTTCTCCACCGGCGCGCCCGTGGGCCCGGCCTCCGTGAACTTGCCCGGCGTCACCAGGGCCTTGATGGAGCTGGTCTGGTCCGCGAACTGGAGCATCTGCTTGCCGTCCCACAGGTCCACGCTCGGGTAGATGAACGTGAGGTAGCCGTGGTTCTCCGGCTTCGTGCTGGGCAGGTGGCGGAACTGCGAGGCGTAGATCTCCGGCACGTGGTGCACGTCGAAGGGCCGCGCCTCCAGCATCTTGAAGAACAGGGCCGCCTTCTCCTGCGTCTCCGGCGGCAGCGCCTTCACGTCGATCTCCTTCAGCTCCTCCTGCCACTCCTCCAGGATCTTCGCGTTCGCCTGGGCGATGCCCTCCGGCGGCACGAAGGTGAAGAGGCTCATCACCTGGGAGATGGCGGGGCGCTTCTTCGGGTCGCTCGTCAGCTCCTTGTAGAGGGCCTCCGTCTCCGCCAGGTCCTTCGTGTAGACGGCGAGCGGGTCGCTGGCGATCTTGAAGCGCGCGTTGATCTCATCCTGGAGCACCACGGACGGCTGGTTCGCCGGCATCAGCGCGCGGGTGTTGTAGTTGAAGCGCACGCCGTAGGGCAGCCGCGCGAAGAAGCCCGCGTCCGCCGGGGGCTCGCCGCTCTTCCACGGGATGGCCGCGCCGCACACCACCGCCACGATGACGCAGCCCACCGCCAGCACCAGGCCGGGGCGCGGGATGCGCAGCTCCTTGCCGGACGCGCTGTTGGTGGGCGGCGGCTTCATCACGCCGATGAGCTTCTGCGGCAGCTCCGGGTTCCTGCGGCCCGCCAGCGCCAGCAGCGCCGGGCACCAGGAGAACAGCGTGAAGCCCAGCATCAGCGTGCCCGTGCCGGCCAGGAAGCCGAACTGGGAGAAGCCTTTGAACTCGCTCACCATCAGCACGTAGAACGAGCCGGCCACCACCACCGCGGACACCAGCGCCGGGCGGCCCGCGTTGATGACCGCGTCGCGGATGGCCACGTCGTAGCGCTTGCCCGCGCCCAGCTCCAGGCGCGTGCGGAAGATGAAGTGGATGCCGTAGTCGATGCCGAACCCCATCAGGATGCCGCCCAGGATGGAGGTGATCATGTTGAGCTCACCCAGCGTCGCGTAGGTGAAGCCCAGCGTGTACAGCGTGCCCGCCACCGTGCCGCTCACCACGATGAGCGTGGGCGCCCACTTGCGGAAGAACGCGATGGTGATGGCGAAGATGGCGATGAGCGCGATGATGGTGACTGGCTGGAGCGAGTCCTCGATGGCGTACGAGTCGTCCACCGCCGTCTTGTAGGAGCCCGTGAAGCCGTAGGCGACCGTCTGCTTGTCGCCCATCTTGTAGTAGTCCTCCACCAGCTGCACGCCCGCGGCGTTGCTCCGGGAGTACGCCTCCAGGTCCCTGCGCAGCTTGTCCACGTACTCCTTCGTCTTGCCGATCTCGTTGGTGTCCCACATCGGCTTGATGAGGAGCAGCAGCAGCTTGCGGTCCTGGGAGATGTAGTAGTCGTCCGCGATGCTCTTGTTGCCGACGCTGGAGTACTTGTCGACCAGGTCCTGCAGGTCCAGCTTCACCGGCTCCGTCTTCTTGATCTCGATGTAGAAGGGGTTCGCGCGGCGGATCTGATCCTTGAGGAACGCCATGATGCGGCGCTTGCCCTCGGCCAGGTCCTCCGTCTTCACGAACAGCACCATGTTGTTCTGCACGAACTCGACGGGAATCTTGTAGGTGACCGAGCGCGCGTTGGCCTTGTCCTCGCCCACCATCTTCGCCACGTCGTCCGCGACGCGCTTGAGGGTGGGCTCGTCATCGCCGCGCAGCGCGACCATGAAGAAGCCGCTGCCGCCCACCATGTCGATGACCCGCTTGACGTCCTTCACCTCCTGCAGGTCCTGGGAGATGAGGTCCAGCTGGTTCGAGTTGATGGTCAGCTTCGACGTGCCCCACAGCGCCAGGCCGAGCAGCAGCAGCAGCACGGCCATGACGGTGCCGGGGCGCCGGACCAGCATCTCGGCGTAGGCAAGGGCGAGGCGGGGCGGGGGATGGGACGAGGGATTGCCGCTCATGGGCGCCGGACCCTATCTCCGAACGCCCCCGCCCGGAAGCGAAGCCCGGGATGCCTGTCCGCCCCACCACCGCGCGAGACAGGGCCTCCCACCTCACGGGGAATAAACCGCGACTTCAGTGTCCTGGAGGCCCGGCCAGGGGGAGGACGGGGACCTCCGCCTCGCCGGTGGCGGGCTCGTCCCGGGGCGGGATGAGGAAGGGGAGCGGGCTGCGCAGGAAGCGCAGGAACACCGCGCCCAGGAAGCGCAGGCCCTGGCTCACCGGCACGTCGCGGGCCCGCAGGGCCACGCCCAGGGCGAGCGCGAAGGACACGCTGAAGTTGACGATGCCGACCACCAGCACGCCCGCCACGGCCGCCAGGAAGCCGGGCTCCATCACGGCGGAGGTGCCCAGCGCGCAGCCGGCGAGGGCCAGGGAGGCGAAGGAGAAGGTGACGTGCCGCACGTCCAGGTGGAGGCCGAAGAAGCTGCCCACGCCCGGCGCCACCGCCAGCAGCACGCCCAGGGAGACGCTGCCCCCCACGCCCGCGGCGTGGTGCTCGAGCGCGTCCGCCACCTTCCGCGCGCCCTTCTCGCCCACGAGCGCGCGCAGCACCCGGTGGTGGGCCAGCGCCTCCGGCAGGCGGCGGTAGACGATGAAGTTCTCGAACCAGCCCGCGGCCACGCTGGACGCCCAGAGCAGCACGCCCGTGAGCGCGGCGTAGAGGAGCGTGGCGCTCTTCCAGGGGTGGAGCGTGTCCACGACGGAGCGGGCCTTCTCCTGGGACAGGAACGCGTGGCCCGTGAGCGCCTGGAAGCCCAGCGCGAGCGCCACCGCGACGGGCAGCACGCACCCCAGGTTGCCCAGGATGGCCGCCAGTTGGGAGCGGGTGACGCGCGGCACCAGCGCCGCCAGGCGCTCCATGCGGCGGGGGCCGCTGTCCGGGCCCGAGTCCTCGCCCACCGCGGCCGCCAGCGTGGAGGCCGTCATGGAGGGCTGCTTGGTGGCCAGCGTGAAGCCCAGCAGCTGCATCAGCACGAAGCCGCCCGCGTAGTTGAGCGCGACGAAGAGGCCCGCGAAGAAGGGGGCCAGCGGCAGGGCGGAGAGGGCGAACTTCAGCGCGGCGGCGAAGGCGGTGATGAACCCGCCGCCCGCCGCCGAGTGCACCATCTGGTGGAACTCGGCCTGCGTGGAGGTGATGTAGTGCTCGCCGGTGTTGCCGGTGCGCTCGATGATCTTTCGCGCCAGCATCCGCGAGTTGCGCCGCACCAGCGCGCGCACGGAGCGGTCCGCGTGCGCGAGCCGCAGCAGGTCCGACAGCAGCGCCAGCGCCTCGCGCCAGCGGGGCTCCCCGCGCGGCGCGCCCAGCACCCGCGCGATGGCCTCCATCCGGTCCAGGCCGCGCCGGATGCGCTCCATCCGGTACACCAGGTCCACGCTGACGCCGGAGTCCTCCAGGTGCTGGGTGACGGTGCGCACCACGCCGCGGCAGTCCTCCACCACGCGGGCCAGGTCCGACAGCGCCTCCATGGCCCCGTCGCGCGCCAGCACCGCGTCGCACACCAGCCGCAGCCGCAGGAAGGGCGACGCGCGGAAGGGCATCTCCGGGGTGCGGTCGCGCACGTCCTCGGCCAGCCCCAGCCCCGCCACCTGCACGCCCAGGAGGAGCAGCGCGTCCATCAGGTCCCCGCGCACCCGCGAGGACGGGGTGGGCTCCGGTGGGGGCGGCTCGCCCACCAGCGCCGTCAGCCGCGCCAGCAGCATGGGGGACAGCGCGCCCAGCCACTCCGCGTCCTCCGGCACCGGGAACAGGCGCAGGAGCAGCTGCGACAGCTTGCCCGGCTCCGGCGGCGCGGGCAGCACGCCGCGCACGAAGCGGTCCGTCAGCTCGGAGAAGAAGCCGTTGCCGGTGCTCAGGCCCACCTGGGCGAAGAGCTTCAGCCCCCGGCTGTTCGCGAACACCCCCGCCACCAGCCGGGTGACGGACGCGCGCAGGGCGGCCTCGCCCTCCAGCACGCGCACCAGCAGGGCCAGCCGGGAGTTCGCGGGGGACAGCGACCGGTCATCCGCGTCCGTGAGGCCGTGGGCGGGGATGCGGTCGCGCATCCAGTGCATCCACCGCTCCACCCACGCCAGGCGCTGCTCCAGGCCGTCGCTGGGGACATCCGACAGCAGCCGGAGCAGGTCCCGCACGGCGGGGTGTCCCGGGGCCCGGGGGGCGTACTGGACGCAGAACGCGTCCATCTCGCGGTCGGACGGCGCGCCACGGAGCAGCAGCTGCGGGGCGGGGCTCGAAACAGTCATTCGCCAGGCGCTCCGAGGAGGGGGGAGCGCCCGAGCCTACCCGGCCCGCGCCTCCCCCGGAACCTGAAGGGACGGCGAGGGCCTGGCTGCCTGGCTGCCTGGGCGCGGGGTGGCTGGATTACTTCAGCTTCACCGAACCGAGCTCGTCGTTCTTCTTCCGCATGGCGCCGAGCAGCGCGTCCCAGCCGCCCTCCTTGAAGAGGGGGCGGACCTGATCATCGCGGATGCCGGTGAGCATGGAGTCGCCGAGCACGGACACGTCCACGACCTTCCAGCTGCTGCCCACCTTCTCCACGGCGTACTTCAGCTTCATCTCCTGCTTCTTCAGCGGGTGGTTGATGAAGATGGTGGAGCCCACGAGCGCCTTGTCGCCCGTCACCTGCGGCTCGTCGTAGGTGATGGAGTCCAGGTTCTTGAAGTTCTCGCGCACCTTGGGGAAGGCGATCTTCGCGAACAGGCTCTGGAAGAGCTGGGTGAACTCCTTGCGCTGGGCGTCCGTGGCCTTGGTCCACTCGTCGCCCAGCAGGAACAGCCCCTGCTGGTCGCTGCCCAGGTTCTCCAGGGCCTTGAGGTCCTTCTCGTAGCGCACGGACTGCACCACGGTCTTCACCGGCTTGGTGACGGCTTCGGAAGCCTTGGGCGCGGCGAGCGCGGGCGCGGCGAAGGTGAGGGCAACCAGGAAGGGAAGGGTGCGAAGGCGGGCGATGGCGTTCATATGGGTCGGTGACCTCCAGAAGAAGGGCGCGGGTCCTGTAGCCCAGGGGAACGCCGCGCGAACCATTAAATTCATCTGGCGGGCGGCCATACCCTGCACGTCGGGGCCGCCTGCCCGAAGGGCGCTCCCACCGAATAATCCCCTGTCTCGGCAGGTTTGACTCTGCTGGGACCGCACGTTTAGTGTCCGCCCCCTGCGCTGCGTCACCGAATAAGCGCGAAGCCCGAGAAGACATGCCTACCGACTTCCTGTTCACGTCTGAATCCGTCACCGAGGGCCACCCGGACAAGATCGCCGACCAGATCTCCGACGGTGTGCTCGATGCCATCATCGCCAAGGATCCGCAGGCGCGCGTCGCCGTGGAGACGCTCGTGAAGACGGGCCTCGCCATCGTCGCGGGCGAGGTGACGACGAATTGTTACGTGGACATCCCGAAGATCGTCCGCTCGACCATCACGCGCATCGGCTACACGGACAGCTCCATGGGCTATGACGGCCACACGTGCGGCGTCATGGTGGCCATCGAGGGCCAGAGCCAGGACATCGCCCGGGGCGTGGACAACAAGAAGGACCAGGGCGCCGGCGACCAGGGCATGATGTTCGGCTTCGCGTGCGACGAGACGCCGGAGCTGATGCCCGCGCCCATCCACTACGCGCACCAGCTCACCCGCCGCCTGGCGGAGGTGCGCCGCAAGAACCACCCGTGGATCCGCCCGGACGGCAAGAGCCAGGTCACGGTGGAGTACAAGGACGGCAAGCCGCTGCGCATCGACGCGGTGGTGCTGTCCACGCAGCACTCGGATGACGTCTCCAACAAGAAGATCCAGGAGGCCATCCGCGAGGACGTCATCCTGAAGGTCCTGCCGAAGAAGCTCATCGACAACAAGACCAAGTTCTTCATCAACCCCACGGGCCGCTTCGTCATCGGCGGCCCCATGGGCGACTCGGGCCTCACGGGCCGGAAGATCATCGTGGACACCTACGGCGGCATGGGCCGTCACGGTGGCGGCGCGTTCAGCGGCAAGGACCCGTCCAAGGTGGACCGCTCGGCCGCGTACATGGGCCGCTACATCGCGAAGAACGTCGTGGCGGCGGGCCTGGCCAGCCGTTGCGAGGTGCAGGTGTCCTACGCCATCGGCGTGGCGGAGCCTGTCAGCGTGATGGTGGAGACCTTCGGCACGTCCAGCGTGCCGGAAGAGCAGATCGCCCGCGCCGTGCGCCAGGTGTTCGGCCTGCGCCCGCGCGAGATCACGGAGCACCTGGACCTGCTGCGGCCCATCTACCAGAAGACGGCCGCCTACGGTCACTTCGGCCGCTCGGAGAAGGAGTTCACCTGGGAGCGCACGGACAAGAAGGACGCGCTCCGTGAGGCGGCCTCCTCCCCCGCCCCCAAGGCGCGCACGCCCCGCCTGAAGGCGGTCTGACGCACCCGCGCCGTTCCCTGGAAGTTCGCGCGCTCGTCCCGTCCCGGGGCGAGCGCGTTTTCATTTCCGGGCGGGGCGCGTGCGGTGGGCGAGCGCACACGGCGGGTGAATTGTTAGGACACGGGCATGCCGACTCCGGGTGCCGCGTCTGGCTGGCGCATCGTGCTGCTCACCGTGGCCCCCGCGGTGGCGCACGACTTCACGTTGGCGCTGAGGGCCCAGGGGCACGAGGTGGTGGGGCTGGTGGTGCCGGCGGGCGTCCGGGGCCTGCGTCCGCCGGACCTGGAGCGGTGGGCGGAGCTGGGGCGGCTCTTCGAGGCCGCGCCGCCGTCGCTGGACGTGCTCCTGCTGGGGGAGCGGGCGCACCTGACGCCCCGCCTGGCGGCGCTGAGGCCGGACCTCCTGCTGTGCTTCTTCTTCCCGTGGCGGCTGCCGCCGGAGGCGCTGGCGCTGCCGCGGCTGGGGGCGGTGAACGTGCACCCGTCCCTCCTGCCGCGCTACCGGGGGCCCTGCCCGCTGGGGTGGGCGCTGCGCGAGGACGCTCGCGAGCTGGGGCTCACCTTCCACCGCATGGACGCGAGCTTCGACACCGGGCCCGTGCTCGCGCGGGGGACGTTCCCGGTCCGGGACGAGGACACGGAGGAGGTCGTCTTCGAGAGGCTGATGCTCGCGTCGCGCCGGCTGCTGCCCCAGGTGGTGGAGCGCGTGGCGCGTGGGGACCCGGGGGAGCGGCAGGTGGAGGCGGACGCCACCTTCGCGCCCTTCTTCGAGGTGGCGTACCGGGACATCGACTGGCGTGACAGCGCGCGCGCCGTGCACCTGAAGGTGCGTGCGTGCCGCTTCGCCGGCTGGCGGGAGGGAGGGGAGGACGCGAGGGCCCGGCTGCAAGGCCGCTGGCTGCGGGTGCGGCGCACGCGGGCCTGGCGGGGCGAGGACCTCCACGCGGCGCCGGGCACGCTCCTGGCCCGGCAGGGGGATGAGCTCCTGGTGCAATGCGGGGACGCGCCGCTCTGGGTGGTGTCGCACACGCCGGAAGAGCCCTGAGCGGTAGCGGACAGCCGGGCGGGCGGGGTGGGGGGCGCGGCTGGCGCCTGCCCTCGGGCGGACACACACACAAGGGCATGGCGAAGCCACTGGAAGACCCGTACCCCCTGGTCCAGGTCGAGCACTACGAGCGCTACGTGGGCGCGGAGGTGGTGGAGCGCATCCTGGAGAAGGCGCGCCCGCTGCAGGACCTGCGGGTCGCGCACGTCAACTCCACGTACTACGGCGGCGGGGTGGCGGAGCTGCTGTCGCCGCTGACGCTGCTGATGAACAGCGTGGGCATGGCCACGGAGTGGCGGGCCATCCAGGGGCCGCCGGACTTCTTCAACATCACGAAGAAGATGCACAACGCGCTGCAGGGCGCGGACATCCACCTGACGCAGCTGAAGGCGACCATCTACGAGGAGGTCGTCTACGAGAACGCGGTGCGCAACCGGCTGGACCACGACCGGGTCGTCATCCACGACCCGCAGCCGCTGCCCATCGTGCGGCACAGCCGCAAGCGCGGGCCGTGGATCTGGCGCTGCCACGTGGACCTGTCGAATCCGGAGCCTTCGCTGTGGGCGTACCTCAAGCCGTTCGTGGAGCAGTACGACGCGACGGTGCTGAGCATCCCGGAGTACGAGCGCGAGCTGTCCATCCCGCAGCTGTTCTTCATGCCGGCCATCGATCCGTTCTCCATCAAGAACCGGGAGATGAGCGAGGCGGAGATTGAAGAGCGGCTGCGGCACCACCACATCCCCACGGACCTGCCGCTGGTGGTGCAGGTGTCACGCTTCGACCATTGGAAGGACCCCGAGGGCGTGGTGGCCGCGTGGCGCATCGCCCGCGAGGAGGTGCCGTGCACGTTGGTGCTGATGGGCAACATGGCGTCGGACGACCCGGAGGGGCAGCGGGTCTACGAGCAGGTGACGCGGCACCGGGACGAGCGGCTCATCATCCTCAGCCGCGAGGACACGGCGCTGGTGAACGCGCTCCAGCGCCGCGCGGCGGTGGTGGTGCAGAAGTCGCTGCGCGAGGGCTTCGGGCTCACGGTGGCGGAGGCGATGTGGAAGGGCACGCCCGTCATCGGAGGGAACGTGGGCGGCATCCGGCACCAGATCGAGGACGGGCACAACGGCTTCCTGGTGGACTCGGTGGACCAGTGCGCGCAGCGCATCGTGCAGTTGCTGCGCAACCCGAAGCTGCGCCACCAGCTGGGGCACCACGCGCACGAGACGGTGCGCCGCCGCTTCCTGCTCACGCGCTACCTGGAGCAGTACCTGGACCTCTTCAGCGCGTTCGAGGCCCGCTACCACCTGCGTCCCCTGCCGCACCTGACGACGTGAGTCAGAGCGAGTCCAGGAACGTGAGCAGCGCGGCGCGCTCCCTGGGGGACATGCGCTGCACGGCCTCGCGTGAGGCCTTCGCCTCGCCGCCGTGCCAGAGGATGGCCTCCAGCACGGAGCGCGCGCGGCCGTCGTGGAGCAGGCGCGTGTGGCCGTTCACGGTGGCGGTGAGCCCCAGGCCCCAGAGGGGCGGGGTGCGCCACTCGGTGCCGGTGGCCTGGTGGTCCGGGCGCCCGTCCGCGAGCGCTTCGCCCAGGTCGTGCAGCAGCAGGTCCGTGTACGGCCAGATGCGCTGGTTCGACAGCTCCGGGAAGCCGGGCAGCTCGCCCGTGGTGGTCGTGGGGCGGTGGCAGCGGTCGCAGCCCGCGCGCAGGAACGCGGCCTTGCCCGTGCGCACGTCCTCGCGGTCCGCGCCCCGTCGCGCGGGCACGGCGATGAGGTGCGAGTAGTCGGAGAGGGAGGCGAGGTTGGCGGCGTCCACCTCGGGCTCGCCGCCCGTGGCCCCCTTCAGGCACTGCGACTGCGCGGCGGTGCACGGAGGCTGGGGGAACAGCGCGGAGGTGAGGCCCATGTCGCCCAGCAGCGCGCCCGCGGCCTGGTGCTCCAGGTCCGGCTGGTTGGCCTTCCAGCCGAAGCGGCCGAGCACCTCTCGGCCCTCCCTCGCGTTCCAGACGCGGTTGGGGCGGCCCCGGATGCCGTCGCCATCGCGGTCGTCGGGGTCGGCCCAGGCGAGCAGCGTCGCGTCCGGGATGGCCGACAGCAGGCCCAGGCCCACCATGGGCTGCGCGATGCGCGGGGACAGGCGCACGTCGGGCGCGAGCGGGCCATAGCCCAGGTCCACCAGCGCATAGCGCGGCGACTGGAGCGTCACGCTGGCCTCGCCCTGGAGGGGCATGGGGGCCAGGGACGCGTAGGTCACCTGCACCTGGCCTTCGGCGGGGACACCCTCGATGGCGCGGGGCTGGAACTGGTCGCCGTAGGTGGGCTCCGGCATGGGCTCACCGTGCGGGCCCGCGCCGGGCACGGAGAGGCGCACGAGCAGGGACGCGGGCGCCTTCGTGTTGCCGGTGACGGGCGCGCCCCGGCCGTTGGCGACGTGGCAGGCGAGGCACGAGGTGGCGTGGAAGAGCGGGCCCAGGCCGTCGCGGTCGCGCTGGCTCGCGGGCGCGGGGACCCAGTCCACCTCGAAGTTGGCCTCGCCCAGGAGGAAGCGCGACCTGCACTCCACCGTGATGTTGGCCAGGGGCTGCACGAACGCTTCGGGGCCGGCGTGGAACACCGTGGTGTCGCCACCGGAGCGCGGCTCGTCCGGGTCGAGCGGCGCGACCTCCAGCGGCACCTCCTCCGGCGTGTCGCTGGGCGGGTCACCCGGCGACGGCGAGGGCGTGCCCCCGCCGCAGGACGCGAGCAGCAGGGCGAGGAGGCTCGCGGGGAGCGTGATTCCGAAGCGCATGATGTGTGTCTACGGCAGGGTCACGGGGCGGGGCGTGGACACATACGACGGCGCGCCTTCCCCCAGCCCCAGCTGCCCGCTGAGGTTGCTGCCCCAGATGAGCACACTTTCGTCGCGCGCGCGGGCCAGCGCGTGCTGGGCTCCCGCGCCGAGCTCCACGACGGGCAGGTCCGTGGCCACGCGCGCGGGCTTGACGCGCTGGCTCGTGTCTCCCACGCCCAACTGGCCCGTGGTGTTGAGGCCCCACGCCCAGGCCGTGCCGTCACCGCGCAGGGCCCAGCTGGAGTTGTTCGCGGCCACCACCGCCGTGGCCCCCGTGAGCTCCAGCACGGGCGTGGGCTGCGCGCGGCCACCGCCGAAGCCCGCGTCCCCGTGGCCCAGCTGCCCGGACGTCCCCGTGCCCCACGCGCGCACGGTCCCGTCCGCCAGCAGCGCGAGCAGGTGGCTGCGCCCGGAGGCCAGCTGCTCCACCTGCTCCAGGTGGGGCACGCGCTCGGGAGCGGCCTGCACGCGCGCCTCCGTCTCGCCCGTGCCCAGCACCCCGTCCCGGTTGTAGCCCCACACGGACACGGTGCCGTCGCGGTGCAGCGCCGCGGAGTGTTCGCTGCCCGCGACCACCTGCACCACGTCGGTGAGGTCCGGCACGGCGGTGGGCTCCGTCACCGCGGCGCCCTCCTCGCCCAGGCCCAGCTGGCCGCGCGCGTTGACGCCGAAGGCCCAGACCTGGCCGCTCGCGTCGAGCAGCAGCGCGTGCCCCGTGCCCAGCGCCACGCCCACCACGTTCTTCACGCCTTCGACCCGGTGCGCGCTGCCCGCCACCGCGCCCCCTGCGTCGAGCTGGGACGCCAGCGCGCCGCACAGCCACGCGCGCCCGTCCGAGTCGAGCCACGCGGTCGTGTCCATGGCGGACACGGTGCCGATGGGGCGCTGGTCCTCGAGCGCCAGCGCCGGGAGGGCGCGCTCGTCCGGCGTCACGTCGCAGCGCTGGCCGGACCCGTTGTCGCCCCACGACGCGAAGCGCCCGTGGTGCAGCACGCCCGTGTGGCTGAGGCCCGCGCCCAGCTCCGGCCCCGCGGAGAAGGGCACGTCCTGCGTCGCCGTGTTGCCCGCGGCATCCGTGGCGGACACGTGCAGCACGTGCGCGCCCGGTGGCACGAGCAGCTCCATGGCCAGCGTGGAGCCCGCGACGGACAGCGTCCGCGAGCCTCCGTCATCCAGCCACACCTGCACCCGGGTGGCGTCTCCCACGTCCCCCGCCAGGCGCAGGCGGCTCACCCCCAGCCGCTGGCCCGGCGCGGGCGCGTCGATGCGCAGCACCGGGGCCTCGGTGTCGGGCGGCGTGACGGCGGGGTCCTCTCCAGGAGAGGACTCGCCGCACGCGCAGAGCGCCAGCAGCAGGAGCGCGGCCTTCTTCACGGCAGCGTCACCTGGATGGGCTCCGAGTACGCCCACGACTCCTTCGCGGCGGGGCCTCCGCCCACGCTGCCCTTGAAGTTCCAGCCCCAGCCGTAGATGGAGCCGTCGCTCCGGATGCTCACCGCGTGGAGCGCGCCCGCGCCGAACGTCTTCACGTTCGTGAGGCCCACCACGGGCGTCGAGGGCGACGTGAGCGACACCTTGTCGCCCGTGCCCAGCGAGCCGGTGGAGTTCTGGCCCCAGCCCACCACGGTGCCGTCCGCGCGGAGCGCGAAGCTGATGGTGCCGTTGGCCACCACCGCCGTGGCGTTGGTGAGGTTCAGCACCGCCACCGGCACGGCGCTGGTGCCATCCGCGCCGCTCAGCCCCTGGCCCAGCTGGCCATTGAGGCCCAGACCCCAGGCGACCACGCTGCCATTCGCGCGCAGCGCCAGCGTGTGGTCCTTGCCCGCCGCGATGTCCACCACGTCCGTCAGCCCCGGCACCTGCGCGGGCCGCGCGTGCGAGTCGCTGTCCTTGGTCCCCAGGCCCAGGTTGCCGGAGCTGTTGCGGCCCCACGTCCACACCGTGCCATCCGCGCGCAGCGCCACGGAGTGCTCCGAGCCCGCGGCCACCTGGACGACGTCCGTCAGGTCCACCACCTTCACCGGCACGTCGGAGGCGGCCTGCGCCGAGCCGTCGCCGAGCTGCCCCGCGTTGTTGGCGCCGAAGGCCCACACCGTCCGGTCCTCCGCGAGCACCAGCGCGTGCGAGAAGCCCCGGACCGCCGTCACCGCGTCCGTCAGCGACGGCACGCGCTCCGGCGCCCAGCGCGTCGCGGTGTCCTGCGTGCTGGAGCCGGGGACGCCCAGGCCCAGCTGCGCGTTCTTGTTGTCACCCCACGTCCACACCGTGCCGTCCATGCCGACCACGAGCGAGCTGTTCTGTCCGAACGCCACCGCGCTCACGGCGGGCAGCCCCGTCAGCAGCAGCGGCGAGGGGGAGTAGCCCAGCTCCGGCCCGGGCTGGCCCACGCCGAGCTGCCCCAGGTTGTTGTTCCCCCAGACGTACACCTTCCCGTCGCGCAGGAGCGCCGAGTGCGAGCCGCCGCCGCTCACCCACCGGCCGAAGCGGAAGTGGGCCTGCTGCTCGGTCGTGTTGCCCGCCTCGTCGCGCGCCCGCAGCACGAGCGTGTTGTCGCCGCGCCCGGGCGTGAGCGTGAAGGCGAAGGCCCCCTGCGCGTCCGGCGTCGCGGTGACGGCCTCCTCCGCGCCGCCGTTGAGCTGCCAGGTGAGGCTCGTCACGGCGACGTTGTCCGTGGCCTGACCCGTGACGCGCACCTGGTACACGGTGAGGTCCTGGCCCTCGGTGGGGCTGGTGAGCGCCAGCGTCGGGGCCTGCGTGTCGACGGTGGGCGCCACGTAGGTGAAGTGCAGCGTCGCCTCGGCGGTCTGGCCCGCCGCGTCCGTGACGCGCAGGAGGAGGGTGTTCCCACCCGCCACCGCGTCCACGGGCACCGTCACCGCCTGCTCCGTCTGGCCCGGCGTGACGGGGACGTCCGTGGCGCCGCCGCCGTTGTGCGTCGCCGTCAGCGTCGCCAGCCCGCCCTCCGCGTGCACCACCGCCTGCACCTGCACCGGGCTCGCCTCCAACTGGGCGCCCTCGGTGGGAGAGGTGAAGGACACCGTGGGGGCCGCGGCGTGCGTGCCCGCGTCCACGCCCGCATCCGTGTTGTCCGAGGGCCGGGGCGTCGGGTCATCGTCACCGCACGCGCCCAGCAGCAGCAGCGCCGCCACCCACGCACTCCGCATCGCCTTGTGTCCTCGCATGGACCTGCCTCGCTGGCCGTTCACGGATTTCCGCTTCGGCTGACTAAGTTGATATTGATTCGCAAAGTCGATTCGATGCGGGCGTGTATCGCGGCAGGCGCCTCACGCGCAAGGGGGGTGGGGTGGGGGCGGCGATCGCACTTGCCGTCCGCGTGCCCCTTCACCGCGTGCGGTGCGCGGGTTGGCACGACACGGTGGCGCATCGCCCGCGACGTCCTCGCCAGAAAGACAGACATGGGGGCTTTCGAGGTGGCTTTCATCCCTGGCTCCAGCGTGAGGGACACGCCGTCCGCGGCCCGTGCCGCCGGCGTGTCGGAAAGACAGACATGGACACGAAGCAGCGACGTCAGCGTGGCATGACGCTGTTGGAGATCATGGTCGTCGTCACCATCCTGGGGCTCATCGCCGCCGCCGTGGGCGTGACGGTGCTGGAGCAGTTCGGTCAGGCGAAGCGGCAGCGGGTGGGGCTGGACTTCCGCTCGCTGGGCCAGGCGCTCCAGCTGTACGCGATGAAGCAGGGCCGGATGCCGGACACCTCCGCGCGGCTGCGCGCGCTGGTGGAGGAGCGCATCCTCCCGGAGCTGCCCCGCGACCCGTGGGGCCATGACTCCGTGTACACGCTGGACCGGGGCGTGCCGGCCCTCGTGTCACTGGGCGCGGACGGCGCACCGGGCGGCGACGGAGATGAGCGGGACCTCTCGTCACTCGACCGGGACGCGCGGTCCCGGGAGTGACGCGAGGAGGAAAAAGGGTGCTGCCCGAGTGGAGAAGCCGCGATTGGGTGGCGTATCAGGCCAAGGCGGGTTCGAACCGCGAGCCCCATGTGGGTGGAGCTTATCCGGTGCGTGTAGGGCCTCTCCGGCCGGGCAGCACGCCCAGGGACGCGGGCGCCGCGAAACTCCTGACGGGGAATCTTCGCGGCCGCGCCGTCAGTCCGTGGGGAAGGTGTCGAGCGTGAGGGACTCCGGCGGGACCTTCAGCTCGCGCGGCAGCTTGAGGACGCCGTCCAGGTAGCGCCAGCCAGCGCCGTCGTGGCGGAAGTCCGAGCGCTCCACGAAGGACCGGTCCTTTCCCTTCTCGAACACCTTGGCGAAGAAGAGGACGCGGGCGAGCCCCGACGCGTCCGGGGGCTGGTGACCCAGCACCACCAGCCCCGGGTACTGGTGGGACTGGGCGGAGTCGCGCAGCTCGCGCAGGGCGTCCGCTTCTGGACGGGCCTTCAGCGGGTGGTGGGGGTGGAGCGTCTTCCAGAGGTAGGCGGCGTCGCGCAGGGCGAAGGCGCTGTAGCGGCTGCGCATGAGGCGCTCGGCGTCGGGCGGCTCCGCCTCGCCTTTGTGGAAGGGGGCGCAGCACTGCTTGTAGCGCTGGCCGGAGGAGCAGGGACACAGGGGGGCGGGGGGCATGGCGGGGCCCAGCCTACCCGGGTTCCCGGTGTGGACGGTCGGGTGGCGGACCCGGGCGGGGGCCTGGGGAACCTTCGCCCTTGCGGGGCAGGGGGGCAGGGCATATCCCTGGCGGCCACGCCCCCTTATGAGCCTGCTCGAAGCCATCGTCCTGGGTCTGGTCCAGGGTCTCACGGAGTTCCTGCCCATCAGCTCCACCGCGCACCTGCGCATCGCGCCGGAGCTGTTCGGCTGGCCGGACCCGGGCGCGGCGTACTCGGCCATCATCCAACTGGGCACGGTGGCCGCGGTGCTCATCTACTTCCGCAAGGACATCGTCGCGCTGGTGAAGGCGTTCGTCGTGGGCCTGGTGAAGCGGGACCCGTTCGGCACGCTGGAGGCGCGGCTCGCGTGGTTCGTGGGCGTGGGCACGCTGCCCATCGGCATCTGCGGGCTGGCGTTCAAGAAGCTCATCGAGACGCAGTTCCGGTCGCTCTACATCATCGCGGGCAGCCTCATCGTGCTGGCGGTGGTGCTGTTCGTCGTGGAGAGGCGCGCGTCGCACCAGCGCACCGTGGCGGACATGACGTGGAAGGACGGCATCCTCATCGGCCTGTGGCAGGCGCTGGCGCTGGTGCCGGGCTCGTCGCGCTCCGGCACGACGCTCACGGGCGGCCTGTCGCTGGGGCTCAAGCGCGAGGACGCGGCGCGCTACTCGTTCCTGCTGTCCATCCCGGCGACGACGCTGGCGGGCATCTTCGAGCTGAAGCACCTGCTGGAGGCCACGGAGCGTCCGTCGACAATGGCGCTGGTGGTGGGGACGCTGGTGGCCTTCCTGTCGGGCATGGCGGCCATCGCGTGGCTGTTGAGCTTCTTGAAGCGGCGCACCACCTTGGTGTTCGTGGTGTACCGCATCGCGCTGGGGTTGCTGCTCCTGGGGCTGTTGCAGGCGAACATCCTCAAGCCGATGTCCGGCGTGGAGAACCTGGCGACGCCGGAGGCCCCGACGAAGCCGCCGGTGGAGAAGCAGATCACGGATTGAGGGAGGGAGAGGTCGTGCGTGTGCAGGCCCTGTTCGATGCGCTGGAGACGCGGCTGACGGCCAGGCCCGCGCAGACCTTCGAGTGGAAGGGCCGGGCGCTGCGGGAGGCCGCGGTGCTGGTGCCCCTGTTCGAGCGGGACGGCGTGCCCCACATGGTCTTCACCCGGCGGCCCGCCACCCTGCGCACGCACGCGGGGCAGTATGCGTACCCGGGCGGCGGCCAGGAGGCGCGGGACGTCACGCCGCTGGAGACGGCGCTGCGCGAGACGGAGGAGGAGCTGGGCATCTCGCGCGCCCACGTGCGCGTGCTGGGCCTGCTGGATGAGACGCCCACCACGTCCGCGTACCGCATCCGCCCCTACGTGGGGGTCATCCCGGGAGATGGGAGGTACGTGCCCAACCCGATGGAGGTGGACCTGGTGTTGGAGGTGCCGCTGGCGCGCCTGCTGGACCCCTCCATCCTCCGCGTGGAGCGGCACCTGTGGGAGGGGATCGAGCACGACGTGCACTTCTACACGCACGGGGAGCACGTCATCTGGGGGGCCACGGGGCGCATCCTGCGCAACTTCCTGCAGTTCGTGGTGGAGGTGCCGGGCGTCCAGGGGCTCCTGGACGCTCCCTCGCCTGCCGGGCGCTGAGCCTCGGGGGCCCGGGCAGTCGGACGGGCCGGGCGGGAGGATGCCTTGTCGCCTCCGAGGGGAGGTCCCACGTTGAGGGGCAGACCCTACGAAGGGACGCGACGTGGATGGTGGTGATGGGCACGGAGCCATGGAGGTGAGGGAGGCCGCGCTGGTGGCGCTGGGCGAGCTCCTGCGTGCCTCGGGGTATGCCTTCACGACGGTGACGCCGGAGACGCACCGGCGGGTGAACGCGCGGCCGGAGGCGAAGGTGGCGCATTCGGTCCGGGACGTGTTCGGGTGGAGTCGCCCCTTCGGGCCGGGCGTGCTGGAGCCCCGGATGGTGGAGTTGCTGGAGGCGTCGGGCGCGCTGGTGGATTGCGGGGACGGGACGCACCGGAGCCGGGTGCGGTTCTCCAGCCTGGGGCCGGGGCTGTATGTGCATTCGGCGTGGCCCACGTCGGACAGGGACGCGGTGTTCTTCGGGCCGGACACCTACCGGTTCTGCGCGTTGCTCCAGCGGGTGCCGGGCAGTTTCCAGCGCGCGGTGGACCTGGGGTGTGGCTCGGGGGCAGGCGGCCTTTCGGTGGCGGCGAGGAGCACGGAGGTCGTGCTCGCGGACTTGAATCCGGAGGCGCTGGTGTTCTCGCGGGTGAACGCGAGGCTGAACGGCGCGCAGGGCGTCCAGGTGGTGCACTCGGACCTGCTGCGGGACGTGTCCGGCCGGTTCGATTTGATCATGGCGAATCCGCCGTACCTGGCGGACGCGGACGGGCGCACGTACCGCGATGGTGGCGGCACGCACGGCACGGAGCTGTCGGTGCGCATCGTGCGTGAGGCCGTGGAGCGCCTGGAGCCGGGCGGCACGCTGGTGCTCTACACGGGCGCGCCGGTGGTGGAGGGTGAGGACCTCCTGCGCAGCGCGCTGGAGCCCGTGTGGCGGGGCGCGCCGTTCATGGAGGTGCGCTACGAGGAGCTGGACCCGGACGTGTTCGGCGAGGAGTTGGAGAAGCCGCCGTACGCGGGCGTGGAGCGCATCGCGCTGGTGGCGCTGATGGCGCTGCGGGGGTGAGGCGGGAACGCGAGCTTTCACGGAGCTGTCGCGGCCCCTGGGCTCATCAGCTCCTCCGCTTCAAGCGGCGCGACGGCTTCCCTGGCGGAACCTTCTTGGGATGACGTGGCCCCGTGATGGCCCTGGCGAGGCGGCGACGCGGAGATTCATCACGCACGTCGTGGTGGATTCCAGGTCCGGATGGCTCACCCAGTTCGGATTCGAGCTGTTCGATACTCGGGAGGCTGCTTTCGAGACGCACCGGCAAGGCTTGCACGAGCTGATATTCGGCCACCCCCATCGGCTTGTTCGTGTCGCGCAGGGCGTACTCGGCGATGACGCGGCTCTTGGTCTTGCAGAGGAGGATGCCGATGCTCGGTCCGTCGTGCTCGCCGCGCATCTTCGCGTCGACCGCGCTCAGGTAGAAGTTGAGCTTGCCCGCATGCTCAGGTTCGAACTCACGCGCTTTGAGTTCGACGACGACGTAGCAGCGGAGTCGCAGGTGGTAGAAGAGCAGGTCGAGGTAGAAATCCCGACCATCGACTTCCAGATGGACCTGGCGACCGACATACGCGAAGCCTGCGCCAAGCTCGAGCAGGAAGCGCGAGATGTGGGTGACGAGGGCGTCCTCAAGCTCCCGTTCACTTGCCTCAGCGCTGAGCGTGAGGAAATCGAAGCGGTATGGATCCTTCAGGCTCTCGCGCGCCAGATCCGACCGCGGTTCGGGCAATCGCTCCGCGAAATTGGTGACGGCCTTGCCTTCGCGCTCAAGCGTGCGTTGTTCGATGTGCAGTGCAAGGGCTGCACGTGACCAGCCATGCTCAATGGAGCGCGCGGCATACGCGAGGCGCTCCTGGGCGGACCTGAGCCGGGTGAGCAGGACCAGGTTGTGCCCCCAAGGCAATTGTCCAACAGGCTGTTGGACAATTGCAGCCTCGTCCGGCCAGGCCTCCGCGAAAGCCCGCATGTACATCAGGTTCGCGCGGGAAAAGCCCTTCATCTCCGGGAATGCGGCGCGCAAGTCCGTGGAGACGCGCCCCACGATGCCTGCCCCCCAACCGGCTCGCCGCTGACGGACGAGGATGTCACGGCCAATCCGCCAGTAGAGCGCGAGAAGCTCGCGGTTCACAGCCAGGGTCGCACGTTGCCGCGCGGTGTGGATGCGAGCCTTCACGTCGGCGAGCCATGCCGCGTAACCCGAGGGGGTGCGGTTGAGCGCGGCAGGTGCTGATGACAGTGCCTTCTCTGAACCCGTCTGCGTGCGAGGCGTGCTCGTGCGCTGGTGGCGACCGGACTTCGTCCGTGAGGTCATGGTCCTCCCTGGGGCTCGCCTATCGGGGCGAGGGCCTCGGCCATGGGTTTCAGGAGAACGCCGTCCGCGCCGGGCATTTCATGGGAGCACGTCAATCCATGGGACGGTACTGCATGACGGACGTGCCGGAAATGATGGCGTGCCCGCTCAGGGCTGACGGCCCACGTCGCAGCGGGCGGAGGCCTGGCGTGCGAGGTCTTCCGCCACGGAGCGCAGCAGGCTTCCCAGGACCGGCGTGCCGGAGGAGGACGCCTCTCCCTGGGTGAGCCAGCGCGCCATGCGCCCCAGGCTGGCGGCGGTCACCACCTGGAGCCGCACCTCCACCTGCACCACGAAGTGCTCATCCGCTTCGGGCTTCGCCTCCAGCGTCCACGCCACGCGCTCCAGCTCCAGCGTGTCCACGCCCCCGGGCAGCTCGCGCCCGTCCAGCAGGTAGCCGTCGCGGGTGAACGCGAGCACCTGCGTCACCCGCGCGCTGTCCAGGTGCGCGTCGAACCAGAAGGCCCGTCGCCTCCAGAGCGTCAGCTCCACCTCCAGCTTCCCCGCGAGCCCCAGCCGCACCAGCCTGTCCAGCTCCGGCGAGATGAAGGCGCGCGCCTCCGGCCGGACCATCACGCGCCTCCCCGAGAGCGTCGCGGTGCAGGCGGCGGAGGACTCCTCCGCCCTCGCTGTCGACGCGAGCAGGCACGCCGCGACGACCATCGCCGCGCCACGCCTGCCCTGTGTGCCGTGCCTTCCCATGGCTCAGAAGGTCCGGTTGAACAGCAGGCGCGCTTCGGGCGTGAGCCGGATCCGGTCGTCGATGCGCCACGCCGCGTCGAGGCGCACGCTGTCACCGAAGTGGAAGCTGGCGCCCATGCCCAGCCGCGGATCCGCCCACGCGGACGCGGCGTGCACGGAGCCCAGGTCCGCGAAGATGCCCAGGCCGTGCCAGCGGTACTCGGCGCTCGCGAGCACCGAGCTGTCACCGCCCCGCAGCTCCTTGAAGCCAAAGCCTCGCAGCGCGGTCCAGCCGCCCAGCGCCTCCTGCTTCTGGAGCGGCAGGTCGTGGCCCGTCGCGGCCCGCAGGCGCAGGCTCAGGCCCGTGTGCCAGTTCATCGGCAGGTCCATGGCGACGTCGCCCACCAGCTTCCAGAAGCGGGTCTCCGCTCCGTCCGCTCCGGGGCCCTCGCCGACCTCCATCGTCACGAAGCCGCGCAGCGCGGGCTCGCGCTTCTTGTTCGTGTGGCGCTCGAAGAGGGTCGTCTCCGGCGTGCGGAAGAGCGAGCCCACGCGCGTGCCGCGCTCCGCCGCCGCGCTGTACTCCAGCCGCACCACCGCCGAGCGGAAGCGCCCCTCGTTCACCGGCGCGTTCGGGAACGGCGGGTCGTCGTCGCGGAAGAGGCTGAGCGGCGGCGTGAACGACTGGAGCGAGCGCATCGTGTCGCCGCGCACCTCCACGCCCGCGAGCCACGACCGGGCCCAGCGCCAGGTGGCGAAGGCCGTGAAGCCCTGGCGGCGGAAGTAGTCCCGGTCCGGCCGGTTGATGAGGAACGAGTAGAGGTACGAGTCGAAGTCCCCCATCCGCCAGCGGTCCAGCGTGTCGATGAAGTCGTGCACCTGCGCGCCGAGCTCCTCGATGCCCAGCGCGGGCAGCTGCACCTTGGCGCCGCCCAGCAGGTTGACGCGGCGCTGGCGGCGCGTGCCTTCCGGGTCGTCCGGCAGGCGCTGTCCCCCCAGCCGCAGGGGAATGAAGAAGGCGCCCTCCAGCGTCGTGTGCACCCGGTCCCGGGAGTCGAAGAAGCGCAGGCTCGCCGAGAGCCCCGGGGCGAAGCCCGTCACCTGCGTGTGCACGGGCAACAGGTCCACGTCCAGGTCCGGAGGACGCGGGCGCACGTGCACGATCAGCCGGTTCCCCTCCAGCGTGAAGCCGTCGCTCCCGAGGTCGCCCCACCCGTGGAACATCCGGCTCCAGCCCAGCTCGAACTCCACGCGCTCGTGGCGCCGCGACCCGCGCTTCGCTTCCTCCTGCGTGCGGTAGCGCCGGGTGCCGTCAGGCTCGCGCTCCTCGACGATGCGCACGCGCGTGCGCTCGTCCTGGAGGTCCTCGCTGTCCACGGTCCGCAGGAAGGGCAGCCGTGACTCCAGCCGCTCCAGGGCGCGGCGGGCATCGCTGCGGAGGAAGACGTCACCGGGCTCCAGGCCCAGGGCGTCTCGCACGCGCACCGCCATCGCGTCGTCGACGCCTCGCACCTCCACGGACTCCAGCCGGCCCTCGTCCACCGTCACGACCAGGCGGCCATCGGGCGACAGCGTGGCGGACACCGTGGCCAGCAGATAGCCGTCGTCCTCGCGGAGGGCCTTGAGGACGCGCCCGAGCGCGGCGTCCAGGCCACCCAGCAGGATGCCGGGGCGGAAGGCCCCAGCCTCCCGTCGCGCCAGCCACCGCTTGGGAGGGCGAGGTGGCGGGCATGGGCTGACGACCCGCCACGTCCCGCGGCGCTTGTGGATGCGCAGGGTGGTGACGTCCTCGTCATCGTCCGCGTCGAGGTGATGCGAGGGGCGCTCGAACAGCGGGCCCCACAGCTCCTCGGGCCGGAGGTCCTGGAGGCCTGCGATCTCCAGCGACGTGATCGTGGGGTTCTCCTCCAGCGTCACTTCGAGCAGCGCCGGGCCGGAGTCGGTGACGCGGACGCGGGGCTCCACGCGGGCGAAGAGGCCGGTGCGCGCCAGGCGGTGCAGCAGGGTCTGGATGGCCGTGGCCGTCAGGGGGCGCGAGTCCTCCGCGGAAGGTGCGCCCACGAGCTTGCGGACCCGCGCGTCCGTGAGCCGCTGGAGCCCGCGAAGCTCCAGGCCCGTGGGGGTGAGCCCCTGGCCGTCGACCTCGACCTGCAAGGCCCCAAGCACCGTGGAGTCCGAGAGGTCGCCCTCGTCCTCGGTGAAGGGGTCCGGGCACGTCGAGTCGCTGGAGTCCTCCGAAGCGGCTTCGCCTTCCGCTGGAGGAGGCCGCGTGTCGGCGGCGGACGACGCGTTGGAAGCGCTCCCTTCTTGCGGGGTGCGAGGCGCGTCACCGACCGCGGGCGTGGAGGAGCGGCTGTCATCCGGTGCGGGATGAGCGGGAGTGTCCACGGCGGAGGTGCCGGCATCCGGTGCCGGTTGGCCCAGGGCCGCGAGCGAAACGAAGCAGAGCGCCAGTGCGAGACGGTTCATGAAGGGCGGCGGGAGCATGGTCCGTTCCAGGTGGGGCCTCACGGCAAGTGCCCGGAACGACGAAGGGTGAGCTGGCGGGTCGATGTCATGGACACATCCGGATGTGTCGGGCGGTTGTGGCCGTGACATCACCGGGCCTCGCTTCCGCGGCTCACGAGGCGACGGGCAGGCCCAGGGCCTTGATGCGCCGGTAGAGGTTGCCGCGATCCACCTGCAGGAGGCGCGCGGCCCCGGCGATGCTCTCGCCTTCCCGGAGCGCCGCGCGGATGAGGTCTCGCTCGAAGTCCTCCACGTGCTCGCGGTAGCTCTTGTCCCCCAGCGCCTTGCGCGGCGCGGGCACCGCGCCCGTGGGGGCCGCCACCGCGTCCGGTCCCAGCTCCAACGGACCGTCGCCTCGCAGCAGGTTCAGCCGTTCGATGACGTTGCGCAGCTCGCGCACGTTCCCGGGCCATGGATAGGCGCGGAGCGCGGCCTCCGCTCCCGGCGCGAGCACGAGCGGCGTCCGGGGTCCCGCGAGCTCCGCGGCGAAGACGCGCGCGAGGGGCAGCAAGTCCTCGGGGCGCTCGCGCAGCGGCGGCAGGTGCAGCGGCAGCACGTTGAGCCGGAAGAAGAGGTCCTGGCGGAAGCGGCCCTCCTTCACCGCCCGGCCCAGGTCCTGGTGCGTGGCCGCCAGGATGCGGACGTCCACGGGCACTGGCAGCGTGCCGCCCAGGCGCTCGACCTGACGTGTCTCCAGGACGCGCAGCAGCTTGGCCTGGAGCTCCAGCGGCATGTCTCCCAGCTCGTCCAGGAACAGCGTGCCCCCCTGCGCCTGCTCGAAGCGGCCCGCGCGCCGGGCCACCGCGCCGGAGAACGCGCCTCGCTCGTGGCCGAACAGCTCGCTCTCCAGCAGCGTCGCGGGGATGGCCGCGCAGTTGACCGCCACCAGGCGGCCCTTGCGCCCCGAGGCCTTGTGCAGCGCCTGCGCCACGCGCTCCTTGCCGGTGCCCGTCTCGCCGGTGATCAGCACCGCCGTCTCGCTGGGGCCCACGCGCGCGATGAGCTGGCGCAGGGACTCCATGGCCGGGCTGTCGCCCACCAGGTGCCCTGGCTGGGCCAGCGCGTCCAGCAGCCGCTCGCGCTCCTCGCGCAGGGCGCCCAGCGCCAGCGCGTTGTGGAGCGCCGTGAGGAGCCGCTCGGGGGAGGGCGGCTTCTCCACGAAGTCCGTGGCGCCCAGCTTCAGGGCCTGCACCGCTTCGGAAGGGGACGCCTCACCGGACAGCACCACCACCGGCACGGGCAGCGGCTTCGGCAGGCGCGCGAGCAGCTCCAGCCCGGTCTCTCCCGGCATGCGCAGGTCCAGCAGCATCAGCGCGGGCGGCGCGTCCGGCGCTTCGAGCAGGCGCGCGGCCTCCGCCGTGGAGCGGGCTTCGACAGTCGAGAAGCCTCCGTCTTGCAGCAGTCCCCGCACGGCCCTCAGCACACCGGGGTCGTCGTCGACGAGGAGGATGCGGGCTCCGGTCTTCATGCGGCCACCTGGGAAGCGTCGGAGGAGGGGGTTCGCGGCAGCACCACCTGCGCCCGGGTGCCCCCCTGCGCGCCCGGTTCCAGTCGCAAGGTCCCGCCGTGCTCGTGGGCGATCTTCTGCGCGATGGGCAGGCCCAGCCCGCTGCCGCCGGGCTTGGTGCTGAACAGGCCTCGGGTGAGGACGGGGCCCTCCAGCACGCCAGGGACCCCGCTGCCGCCGTCGCTCACGGTGACGTGCACGCGGCCATCTTCCGTGGCGTGCAGCGCCACGTGGACGGGTGGGGCGTGGGGGGGAGAGGCCTCGGTGGCGTTCTTCACCAGGTTGCCGAAGAGTCGGCGCAGGCCGTCGGGGTCCGCGCGCAGTGACACCTCCTCGCCGGGGTCCAGCACCACGGGGACGGGGGACGTGCCCGCGTACAGCGCGCACACCTCCGCGAGCAGTGGGCGCAGCGCGACATCCTGGAAGCGGGGAGCGGGCAGGCGCGCGAAGGTGGAGAAGCTCTGGGTCATGCGCATGAGCAGGTCCACCTCCTCCTGGAGGAGCGCCACGGCTTCGGCGAGGCGTGTGGGGTCGGGTGGGGCGCCGGCATCCTGCGGAGACAGACGCGCGAGCGACAGCCTCATTGCGGTCAGGGGGTTCTTCAGCTCGTGGGCGAGCGCCCGCGCCACGTCCTGCCACGCGGCGATCTGCTCGGCGGCCTTGAGGTGTTCGCGCTGCTCCTGCAGCTCCTGGCCCATGCGGTTGAACTGGCCCAGGAGGAACTGGAGCTCATCGCGAGCGGGCTCGGGGACGGGGAGGCGGACGGACAGGTCGCCTCGGGAGTAGGCCCGCATGCCGTCCAGCAGCGTGGCCATGGGGCGCGTGAGGACGCGGCCCAGGAGCACGGCGGACACCGCCAGCACGACGGCGGCGATCGCGCCCACCCCGGCGATGAACACGGGCACGCGGCGCACCAGGGCTCGCCGCGCCAGCTCCGCCTGCGCCAGGTTCAGCCGCGCCTCGTCGAGCGCGTCCGGAGGCAGGCCCCGGCGGGTCAGCTCATCGGAGACATTGTCGAGCACGGCCTCCACCGGAGTGATGGAGATGGAGAGCACGCGCTCCAGCACGCCCTGCGCGAGGGCGCCCAGCAACGCCAGCGGGATGAGACCCGCGAGCAGCATGACCGCCAGCAGTCGCCGGCGGAAGCGGAACGGAGGCGGGGGTGAAGCACGGCGCATGGTGTGCCGTTCATATACCCACCGCGGCTGGAGTTCCTGGGGAGGCCGAGGTGGTGGATGGTTCAAGGCGCCACGTTGAGGAGACGCCCCTGCTGAGACCCCACGCCGTGCTCGGGTTCGGCGTGTTCGAGCTGTACGCCGTCTCACCCGAGGGCAAGGTGTTGGCGCGGTATCCGCACATGCCCTGACGGAAGCACGTCCTCAGAACTGTAGATACACGTACGGCCGGGTCTCCAGCGTGGACAGCTGGCGGATGCCCAGGCCCAGCAGCACCAGCACCACGGCCCTCGCGGGCGCGGGCATCTTGAGGAACGCCAGCGCCGCCGTGTCGTAGAGCTTCATCGGCAGCGCGTGCGCAAGCACGGCGATGGCCAGCATGCTCCACACCAGCGGCCCCACGTTCGCCAGGCCCGGGATGCCCGACAGCATCCGCGCGTAGAACTCACCCGCGTGCGCCATGTCCGGCGCGCGGAACACCACGCGCGTCAACACCACCACCGTGAACGTGGCCAGCATCCCGAACGCCACGCGCACCGGGCCCGGCTCCTTCTCCTTGCCCTTGAACCACCACCAGCACCGCACCGCGCACAGCGCCACGCCGTGCACGCCGCCCCACACCGCGAAGCGCCAGTCCGCCCCGTGCCACAGGCCGCCCAGCACCATCACCATCATCAGGTTGAAGCACACCCGCGGCTTCGACCGCCGGTTGCCGCCCAGCGGGATGTACAGGTAGTCCCGCAGCCACGACGACAGGCTCATGTGCCAGCGGTTCCAGAACTCGAACAGGTTCTTCGCCAGGTACGGCCGCGCGAAGTTCTCCGGGAACTTGAACCCGAACAGCGACGCCACGCCGATCGCGATGTCCGAGTACCCCGAGAAGTCGTAGTACAGCTCCAGCGTGTACGCGACCGCCGCCACCGCGCACTCCGCCGACGAGTACGCGTGCGGAGTGCCGAACACCGGATCCACGATGCCGCTGCCCAGCACGTCCGCGATGACCAGCTTCTTCACCAGCCCCACCGCGATGCGGAACAGCGCCTTGTTCCCATCCTCCGACGACAGCGCGGGCACCTCGCGGAAGTGCGCCATCAGCTCCGACGCGCGGACAATCGGACCGCTCACCACGCGCGGGAAGAACAGCATGTAGAGCAGGTGCTCCACGAACGAGTGCTCGGCGCTCGCCTTCCCCTTGTAGACGTCCACCGTGTAGCTGATGGCCTGGAAGACGAAGAACGACAGGCCCACCGGCAACAGCAGGTGGAAGGGCTCCGGCCGCACCTCCACGCCCCACGGCCCCAGCAGCGACGCCGCCGTCTTGCGCAGCAGCTCCAGGTACTTGAAGCCCGCCAGCAGCCCCAGGTTGGAGACGATGGACAGCACCACCAGCAGCTTGCGCACGCCGGGCCGCTCCGTGCGGCCCATCCCCTTCACCAGCAGGTGGTCCACCGTCACGCCGGCCAGGAAGATGAACAGCGGCACCAGCTTCACGACCAGCTCGCCCGGCGGCATCCCGCCCACGAACGCGCTCAGCGGCACCTGGAGGAACGACACGTAGACCAGCAGGCTGCCCAACAGCAGCACCGCCATCCGAGGCCAGTAGTACCGGTGCACCGCCCAGTAGAGCGCGAACACCGCGATGACGAAGACGACGTACTGGAGGCTGTGGGACAGCACGGCTCAGGGCGCTCCCGCGGCGGAGGCCGTCGGCTCGCCGCCCTTCTTCGTGGACTCGTACGCCGCCATCAGGTCCTTCACGAACGCGTTCGCCAGCACCGCGTACCCCTGCGGCGTCAGGTGCACGCCGTCCGCGTGGCCCAGCGGCACCGGCTGCCGCTGCCAGCGCTGCATGGAGCGCTCTCCGCCCATCGCCGCGCGCGCGGACCAGTACGCACACCCGGCATCCCGCGCCACCTGCGGCAGCGTGTTCAGCACCTTCCCCAGCGAAGGCGCCTCGTCCCACCGCCCGCTCGCGTCCCGCTGGAGCCGGTCCGTGGACCCGATGACCAGGCACTCCGCGCCCGTCGCCTTGCGCATGCGCGCGATCAGCGCCGCGTAGTCCTGGCGCAGCCCGTTCGCGTCCAGCCCCGGCAGCTCCGCCTCGTTGGTGCCGTACCAGAACACCAGCAGGTCCGGCCGGCGCGCGGTGAGCTGCGCGTCCATCGCGGGCGCATCCATGTCCCGCGCCGTGAAGGCCGTGGCCCCGGGCAGCCCCAGCGCATCGTACACCAGCCCCGGCGTGTCGTACTCCAGCGACGCGCCCAGCACCGTCGCGCTCCCGCCCCCCTCCGGCACCTTCACCTGGACCGAGTGCGCCACGCCCGTCACCGGGAACGAGCGGATGCGCACCGTGGGCCGCGTCAGCGGCTCGGGCGGCGGCGCTTCCGGCGGGACCTCCTCGCCGTCCACCGTGATTTCAGGCGCCGCGGCCCCGGGCGCGTCCAGCGCGTACAGGTCCAGCCGGCCCTCGCGGTCCTTGTCCTCGGCGCAGCCTTCGCAGAAGGAGATGCCCAGGCTCGCGCCGGGCGCTCCCACCGCGCGGATGCCCGTGAGCCCCCAGATGCCGCCGGGCGTGGTCTTCGCGTCCTCCACCGTCCACGGGCCGTCCAGCGTGCGCGTCACGTGCGCCGCCTCCAGCCGGGGGGACGGCCTGCCCGCCGCGATGAAGCCCCGGCCCGCGTCGCCGAAGCGCTTCGTCAGCGCGTCGCGGACCGTATCGGAGAAGAAGTGCGCCGCCGTGTGGGACGCGCCCAGCTGCGCGATGCCCACGCGCAGCCTCGCGCCGGCCGCGCGGCGGGCCAGCGCCTCGAACGTGCGTCGCAGCGCCGGGGCCGCGTTCTGCAGCCCGGTGGGGTCCGCGCCCGGCACGCGCGGCGGGTGCGTGCGCGCGAAGGCGCGCTGCAGCGCCAGGTCGAACAGGTGGCCCAGCAGGTTGGAGCCGCGCACGCGCGGGTGCACCAGGTCCTCCAGCATCAGGCCGGACTCCAGCCACTTGAGCGCGGAGCCCTCGCCGCCCATCGCCGCCAGCGTGTCGTAGAAGGCGCAGCCGCCCGCGCGCGCCTCCTCGCGGAACACCTCCGCCACCTCCGCCGAGTGCCGGCGGGTGATCAGCTCGCCGCTCAGCGTGCGCACGCCCGCGTCGATGGGCGACATCACCAGGCACGCCGCGTCCGGCACCGCCGTGCGCACGCGCGACACCAGCTCCTTCATCTGCGAGCGGACCTCGCCCAGCGTGGTGCGCTCGCGCGAGAGGAAGAACGCCTCGTTGCCGCCCACCATCAGCACCACCAGCGACGGCTTGCGGTGCTTGAGCTGCGCGCGGAACGCCTGGGGCTGCGCGCGCAGGTACACCTCCGCCATGCCGCCCAGCAGGCCCACCGTGTCGTAGACGATGCCCGGCGTGCCCGACTCCACCGCCACGCCGTGCAGCTCCGTCTTGCCGCTCGCGGTGAGCGTCAGCGTCTTCGCGCCCTCCGGCAGCCTCAGCCGCGCGAAGGCGGCCTCCGCCTTGGAGCCGAACGCGCGCGTCTGGATGCGCTGCGTGTTCTTGCCGTCCACCGCCACCTGCACGGAGCCGTTGGCCGGCTGGGCCAGGAAGAACAGCTCCGCCTCGCGCGCGCCCTCCACCGAGTAGCGCGTGGTCTGCGCCGGGCCGCTCGTGGAGAAGGCCACGCCCGTCCAGCCCACGCGGTCCCTGGGCCAGTGCGTGTCCACCAGCCGCTCCATCTTCCAGCCGTCCGTGCTCGCCGTGCCCGCGCGCGTGGCGCGGCCGGCGCTCGCCAGCCGGTGGACGTAGAGGAAGCCCGGACCGCCCGAGCCGAAGCGCTCCTGGAGCCGGTCGCGCACCACGTCCGTGATGTAGTCGGAGGCGATCAGCGAGTCGCCCAGGTGCACCACCCGCACCGGCGCGCGCCGCGCGTCCGAGCGCAGGTCCCCCAGCGCCTTTATGAACGGCGCCAGGCCGTCCTCTTCGCACGAGCCGTCCGCGCGCGCCTTGCGGCAGTTGAGCTCGATGTCTACGTGCTTCGCGCCCATGCGCTCGCGCAGCGCCTCCAGCTCCAGCGCGGTCGTCAGCGTGGGGGCGCTCAGCTCCTCCAGGCCGATGCCGGGCACGGCCGGGGCCTCGCCCACCTGCGGGCCCGCCCGCGGATCCGTGTCGTTGGCGGCGGCGTCCGCCTCCGCGAGCGCCGCGGGGGGCGCGTCCGGCGCCAGGGTGTCCGAGGGCGGGCGCGGCGCCTTCACGCCGCGCAGGGACGCGGGCAGCACGAGCGCCGCCAGCTTGGGCCCGAGCGAACCTTCCTGACGGAGGCTGGGGAGGGGGCGAAACTTCTCCGGCAATGGCGCCAGGGACAACCCCACCGCCAGCAGCACGGTGAAGGCCAGCGTCCATCCGGTGGATGTGGGCTTGAGGCTCAACGCCGGGGCATGAGACTGGCTTTTCGAGGGCGGGTCAAAACTCTGCCCACATTGTCGCGCCCTGTCCCTCGGAGGGCAGGCGGCCGGGCCCCCTTCCGCCGCTGGCGCGACGCGCTATGGTGCGCCGCCGTGCGCGCCGGGGCCCCAGGCCAGGCGCGTCCCTAGGAGCTCGCACCCGCATATGGCCCTCTACCCCGTCATCATGGCCGGAGGCTCCGGCACCCGCTTCTGGCCGCTGTCGCGCCAGGCCCGTCCGAAGCAGTTCCTCCCGCTGGCCTCCAAGCAGCCGCTGCTCACCGACACCGCCCAGCGCCTCAAGGGCCTGGCCCCGGTGAAGAACACCTTCATCGTGTGCGGCCCCGTGCACGCGAAGACGGCCGCGAAGCTGGTGAAGGGGCTGCCCAAGGGCAACCTCCTGGTGGAGCCCGTGGCGCGCAACACCGCGCCCGCCATCGCGCTCGCCGCGCTCCAGGTGGCCGCGCGCGACCCCCAGGGCGTGCTCGCGGTGCTGCCGTCGGATCACCACGTGGCGGACGTGAAGGGCTTCCAGCGCGCGCTCGCGGAGGCCGCGCGCATCGCGGAGGGCGGCCACATCGTCACGCTGGGCATCAAGCCCGCGCGCCCGGAGACGGGCTACGGCTACATCCAGGTCGGCGACGCGCTGGAGGGCGGCGGCCGCCGCGTGAAGGCGTTCAAGGAGAAGCCCGACCTGAAGACGGCGCAGGCGTACCTGGCCGGCGGCGACTACCTGTGGAACGGCGGCATCTTCGTCTTCCGCGCGGACGTGATGCTGGAGGCCTTCCAGAAGCACATGCCGGAGATGCAGAAGGGCCTGGAGGCGCTCCAGAAGGCCGCGGGCAAGCGCACCTTCCCCGCCGTGCTCAAGCGCGTGTTCCCCAAGCTGCCCGCCATCTCCATCGACTACGGCGTGATGGAGAAGGCGGAGAACATCGCGGTGCTGGACGGCGACTTCGGCTGGTCCGACGTGGGCTCCTTCGCCGCCATCCCGGAGGTGCGCCCCGCGGACGCGCAGGGCAACGTCGTCTCCGGCGACGCGGTGCTGGTGGACTGCACGAACTGCGTGGTGCTGGCCGACAAGCGCACGCTGTCCGTCGTGGGCATGCACGACGTGGTGGTGGTGGACTCCGGTGACGCCGTGCTCGTGGTCCCCAAGGACAAGAGCCAGGACGTCCGCAAGGTCGTCGAGGCCCTCAAGGCCCGGAAGCGCACCCGGCTGCTGTAGGCCCGGAGGCGACCCCGGCGCCTGTTTCACCCCACACATTTCTTCCTGGGGCGCCCTGTCGTTTCTACAGGGCGCCCTGGTTTGTTTTGCGGGGTTTTCTGGCACTCGCGGGTATTGGAGCGTCGCGGGCCGGACGGAAGGGGGCCCCGGGCATGAGGCGCGCGGGTTGCAAGCCCGCCCCGGGTCCGCCCCATTTCCGGGGCGACAGGCGGGGATGGCGATGGGCTGCAAGCGCTGCGCGGGCGAACACCGGGATGGGGAGGCGTGCCCCATCGCCGCCCGGCCTCGGGTTCCGGGGGACTCGCTGGAGGGACAGCGGCACGGGCCGCTGCTCCTGAAGCGCCGGCTGGAAGTGGGGGCGGTGGCGTCGCTGTACCTGGCGGAGTACGTGCCCACGGGGCACCGCTTCGCGGTGAAGGTGCTGCACGCGCACCTGGCGGCCCGGCCCGCCGTGCGCGCGCGGTTCATCGCGGAGGCGCTGGCGCAGCGCAACGTCGTGCACCGCCACGTGGCGCGCGTGCTGGACGTGCGCCCCGGCCCCCAGGGCCTGCCCTGCGTGCTGATGGAGGCGCCGGAGGGCGAGTCGCTGAGCGCGCTGCCCCTGCCGCTGTCGCCAGCCGAGGTGGGCGAGGTGCTGGACCAGGCGCTCGCGGGGCTGGAGGCGGCGCACGCGCGGGGGCTGGTGCACGGGGACCTCACGCTGGATTCGATGTTCGTCACGCGCGACGCGAGGGGGGAGCGGCGCGTGCGGGTGTGCGACTTCGGCGCGGGCGCGGTGCGAGAGGCTGCGCTGTCGCCGGAGGAGCGCGCGCAGGGCGTGACGGTGGGCTCGCCCACGTTCATGTCGCCCGAGCAGTGCGCGGGGATGGACCGGAGCCCGCGCGCGGATGTCCACGCGATGGGCGTGGCGGGCTACCTGCTGGTGACGGGCCGGCTGCCGTTCGGGCTGGGGCGCTCCGCGGACGCGACGCTGTTCCCGCCGCATGCGCTCGACGCGAACGTGCCGCCCGCGCTGTCCACCGTGTTGCTGCGCGCGCTGGCCGCGAAGCCCGAGGACCGGTTCGAGAGCGCGTGGGCCTTCCGGGCCGCGCTCGCGGAGGCGCGGGGCCTGAAGGCGCCGGTGCGGAACGCGTCCGCGGACGCGCCCGAGGACGTCTCCGACGCGTTCGTGGAGGAGCAGCCCGTGACGGCTCGCGGCGACGGCGCCGGAGCTTCAACGGCGCGCGGCGCGGACGACTTCGACATCGTGGAGGACGTGCCGGAGTGGGGCATGGCCTCCACGTCCGTGGAGGACGCGGCGCTGCGCGCGACGGAGGGCGTGCCTTCCGGTGAGGGGGCCATGCGCGCGGACGTCGCCGCGTTCTGGGCCTCCGCCGTGGCGCTGCTGGGGACCGCCGAGCCGCTCGCGACCGGCGCGTCCCAGGCCGGCTCCTCGGGCTCCGCCGCCTCCGGTGCCATGCCGGGCGCGGGGGTGCCCATCCTCCTGGTGCAGCCCGCCGTGGGCCCCGCGTCCAGCGCGCCAGCCAGGACGATGAAGCTGGGCGTCGTCGACGTGAACGCGGTGGACGCCGCGGCGCCCGTCCTGCGGGTGGAGCTGGCCTCGCCCCTGGACGTCTCGCCGCGCCCGGCGGTGAGCCCCACGTCCACGCTGGGCGCCGCGGCCATCCCGTTCATGACCCTGGCGCCCGCGCTGGAGCCCGCGCCCCTTCCGCTGGTGGACGTGGCCGAGGACTCCGCGCCCGCCCCGCTGGTGAACGCCGGGGCGCCGCTGGAGGCCTCCGCGCCTCGCACGGACGCGCCCACGGACCTGCGCGTGCGCCTGGGCCTCACGCCGGGGGAGGCGCTCCAGCGCGTCGCCGTGAGCGACGTCGCCCCCGAGGGCCTCTTCGCCGAGTGCCACGGCGCGCTGCCCCCGCTCGCCGCGCGGCTGACGGTGGAGGTGTCCTTCCGGGGCGAGACGGCCCTGGGCGCCTGCGACGTCGTCCGCCACGTCACCTTCGACGAGGCGCGCGCCTGGAACGTGCCCGCCGGCGTCTTCGTCCACTTCTCCGACGAGTTCCCCGCCCTGGGCCGGCTCCTCTCCCGAGCCCTCCTGGAGGACGCGGAGCCCGCGCCCGACGCGGAGCTCGCCCGCATGCTGGCCCGCGCGGAGGCCGTCGCCCGGGACCCCTACCGCCTGCTGGGCGCGAAGTACGACGCGGACTTCAGCGACCTCCACCGCCGCGCCCAGGCCGCCCTGCGCCGCCTGCTCGCCTTCCAGCGCCGCCCGCTGCCCACCTCGCAGCGCCAGGCCCTGGAGGCCCTGCGCGTGCGCGTGCTGGCCGCGCGGCGGATGCTCGGCGAGCCGCTCTCCCGCGTGGGCTACGACGCCACCCGGGGCAACCTGGGGGGCCTGTCCCGCTGCGTGGCCGCGGGCGTCCCGGAGCCCACCCTGGAGGCCCTGCGCAGCGCCTTCCTGGCCGCCCGGCCGGAGGTGGAGAAGCAGGCGCGCGCCCTGTTCACCCAGGGACAGGCGTTGGAGGTCCAACGGGCCGTCCCCGCCGCGCTGGAGCGCTACGCGGAGGCCCTCAAGCTGGACCCGCTGAACACGTCCTGGCTGAAGCACTACCAGGCGCTGCTGCGGCGGGCGCCGGTGGGCGCCGGGGCCCAGGCGCCCGGGGCCATGGCCTGATGGGCGCCATCAGGTGCCCCCGGGGGTAGGTCCCGCCCCCTTCGGGGACCGTGCGTTCAACAGTCAGCCGGGTGCGTTCGGACGTGTGCAGCCCCCGGCTCCCCTCGTGTAGTGTCCGACGCCTTCCGCTACGCCCTCCCGGTTCTTGTCGAGGGTGGGGACACTGCCATGAACGCGCACATCTTCCGCGAGTACGACATTCGAGGTCTGGTGGACAAGGACCTCACCACCGAGGTGGTGGAGCTGCTGGGCCTGGGTCTGGGCACCATGATCCGCCGCAAGGGCGGCACCTCCATCGTGGTGGGCCGCGACTGCCGCGAGTCCTCCACGCGCTTCCGCGACGCGCTCGCGAAGGGCCTCACCACCACCGGCCTGGACGTCTACGACGTGGGCGTGGTGCCGACGCCGCTGACCTACTTCGCGGCGAACACGCTGCCCGTGGACGGCCTGGCGATGATCACCGGCAGCCACAACCCGAAGGAGTTCAACGGCTTCAAGATCGGCGCGGGCAAGACGACCTTCCACGGCCCGGAAATCAAGGAGCTGCGCCGGCTCATCGAGGCCCGGGACTTCGCGTCCTCCAACAAGCCCGGCAAGGTGACGCCCTTCGACATCATCACGCCCTACAACCACTTCATCCGCCAGACGGTGAAGGTGGGCCGCAAGGGGATGAAGATCGTCATCGACGCGGGCAACGGCACGGGCGGCGCCATCGCGGTGCCCCTGTTCGAGAGCATGGGCTTCGACGTGGTGCCCCTGTACTGCGAGATGGACGCGGACTTCCCCAACCACCACCCGGACCCCACGGTGGTGGAGAACCTCCAGGACCTCATCAAGAAGGTGAAGGAGGTCAAGGCGGAGGTGGGCATCGCGTACGACGGCGACAGCGACCGCATCGGCGTCATCGACGACCAGGGCAACGTGCTCTGGGGTGACCAGCTGATGGTGCTCTTCAGCCGCTACGTGCTGAAGGAGGCCCCGGGCGCGGCCATCATCGGCGAGGTGAAGTGCAGCTACACGATGTACGACGACATCGCGAAGCACGGCGGCAAGCCGGTGATGTGGAAGGCGGGCCACTCGCTCATCAAGTCGAAGATGAAGGAGGAGCACGCGGAGCTGGCCGGCGAGATGAGCGGCCACATCTTCTTCAAGCACCGCTACTTCGGCTTCGACGACGCGGTGTACGCGTCCGCGCGCCTGCTGGAGATCCTGACGCACGAGAAGCAGGCCATGTCGCAGCTGCTCTCCGACGTGCCGAAGACCTTCGCCAGCCCCGAGCTGCGCTTCGACACGACGGAGGAGAAGAAGTTCTCCATGGTGAAGCGCGCCACGGAGCTCTTGCGCGACGCGGGCCACAAGGTGGTGGACGTGGACGGCGTGCGCGTGACGTTCCCGGACGGCTGGGGGCTCATCCGCGCGTCGAACACGCAGCCCATCCTGGTGCTGCGCTACGAGGCCAGCACGGAGGCCCGCGTGAAGGAGATCCAGGCGCTCATCGAGAAGACGGTCGCCCAGGCGCAGAAGGACGTCGGCGCCTGAGCCGCCGGCGGTCCACGCGAAGCAGACGCACGTAAGGGAGGGAGCATGCCGACGCTGGGAATCGACCTGGGCGGGACGTTCGCCCGGGCCGCGGTGGTGGATGGGAAGGGTGTCATCCTCGCGAGCGCCAAGGTCGCGGTGCAGGACCGCAAGCCGCAGGGCGTGGTGGAGACCATCGCCCAGGCGGCGGAGGAGGCGGTCAAGAAGGGCGGGGTGAAGGTGGACGGCTGCGGCGTGGGCGCGGCCGGGCAGATCCACAAGGACACGGGCGTCATCTCCGTGGCGCCCAACCTGGGCTGGCGGGACGTGCCGCTGGCCCAGCTGCTCACGAAGCGGCTGGGCTACGACGTGAAGGTGGTGAACGACCTGTCCGCGGCGGCGTGGGGTGAATTGCACGCGGGCGCGGGCCGCGGGGCCCAGGACATCTACGTGGTGTTCGTGGGCTCCGGCGTGGGCAGCGCCATCGTCGCGGACGGGCGGCTGGTGCACGGCGGCGGCGGCGTGGCGGGCGAGCTGGGCCACATCAAGGTGGTGCCCGGCGGCCGGCTGTGCGGCTGCGGCGAGCACGGCTGCCTGGAGGCGTATGCGGGCGGCCACAACCTCATCGCGCAGACGAAGGAGCTGATGGCGTCGGGCGGCTCGCGCGTGCTGGAGCGGCTGACGAACGACGACGCGGACAGCATCACCCCGGTGACGCTGGAGACGGCGGCGGAGGCGGGGGACGCGAAGGCCCGGGAGATCCACGACCGCGCGGCGCACTTCCTGGCGCTCGCGGTGGCCAACCAGGTGACGGTGCTCAACCCGTCGCGGCTGGTGCTGGGCGGCGGCGTGCTGACGCACTGCCCGGGCATCAAGCGCCAGGTGCTGGACGGCGTGCAGCAGTGGTCATCCCGCGTGTCGCGCGAGGGCCTGCTCATCGCCGACGCGGAGCTGGGCGACGACAGCGGCCTCATCGGCGCGGCGCTGCTGGTGAAGTGAAGCCCCCGGCGCGGGGGCCTCTCCCCGCGCCACGCGGAGGGCTACGGGGGCTCCGGCTTCGGAGCCGGCGCCGCGTCCGTGAGGCGCAGCTTCGCGATGCGCCCCTCCTCGCCCACCGCCCAGGCGGTGTCCCGCGTGCGCGGCGGCGTGGACACGGCGTGGAAGCCCGCGCGGTCCAGCGGCTCCCACGTCCTGCCCGAGTCCTTCGACACGTCCGAGCCCGTGGGCCCCACGGCGATGAGCCACGGCTTCTTCTCGCGCGTGAGCGGCGCGACGCAGGAGCGGTAGCCCCCGAGCCCCTTCTCCGGCACGGTCCACCTGCGCCCGGCCCCGTCCAGCGTGAGCGCCGCGGTGCCCGTCTTCACCTCCGGCTGCTTGTAGTCGCCGCCCACCGCGATGCCCGCCATCGGGCTCCAGAAGTACAGCGAGAACACCCCCGCGCCCTCCCCCGTGGCCAGCGGCGTCGGGGCGACGCTCCACGTCTTGCCCCGGTCCGCCGAGTGCAGCACGCGCGCCACGGAGCCCCCCAGCCCGAACCAGACGTGGGACGTGCCATGGACGGCGATGCTCGTGCCGCTGGCCGCGAAGCCGGCCTCCCCCGCGAGCGCGGCGGGCAGCGCTCCTTCGGGCACGGGCTTCCACGTCGCGCCGCCGTCCTCGGTGGTGATGACGACGAAGTGCCCGTCCACGGGGTCGCTGAACGCGACGCCGTGCCGTTCGTCCCAGAAGGCCATGCCGTTGAAGAAGGCTCCAGGCCGGGTGTTGGTGAACTGGAGCGTCCAGTGCGCGCCCCCGTCCGTCGTCTTGTAGATGCGCGACCTGTCACCCGCGCCGATGGACAGCACATAGGCCGTGCGGTCGCTGAAGGCGTCCACGTCGCGGAAGTCCAACGCCTCCGCGTCCGGCACGGGGGCCCTTGTCCACGTCGCGCCGCCATCCGTGGTGCGCACGACGGTGCCCTTGTCGCCGCTGGCCCACGCCACGCGGCCGTCCACCGCGCTCACGCCGCGCAGGCGCACCGTCGTCCCGCTCGCCTGTGGCTCCCACTGCATGCCCGCGCTCCCCTGGGCCAGCCACGTCGCCAGCCACACCGCTCCCGTCGTCATGTCCAGGTGCCTCCCGCGTGTCCGTCCACGCGAGGCGGGACGCTAGCCGAGCTGGGCCCGGTCAGCGCCGCTCGGCGGGGTTCGCGGCGTCCGGCAGCGAGGTGTCCTCGGGGATGAAGGCGACGCGGCACCTGTCCAGGTCGGGGCCGCAGGCGCGGTCCAGGTCGCCGCGCGTGTCGCAGCCCGGGCGCTCCTCGCAGGCGTCCGGCAGGAAGGCCCAGACGAACTGGAGCACGTTGCCACCCCGGCCCTCCGGCAGCGCGGCGAGGAGGTCCGGCTTCCGCTCCTGGAACAGGCGCGCCAGGCGCACGGTCTTGTCCTCCAGCTTCACGTGCCGCGCGTCCCCCATGTACCGGCGGCTGGCGTCGTTGAGCTGCGCGTCCAGGAACTCCGGCTGGTAGGGCGCGCCGTCCAGCCGGGGCCCGCCGCGCGTCCCCTCGAAGAGGGCGAAGTGCACGCGCGGGTCCGCGTACTCGCCCAGGAGGATGCGCCGCTTCAGGGCATACAGCGTCAGCCGCTCGCCGCCCACCGGCCACGCGTGGGTCCAGTAGAAGCCGCCGAACCAGGACGCGCCCACGCCGTCCGGATAGCGCTCCACCAGCTGCATCAGCACCAGCGCGTTGTACGCGTTGAGCCAGTACGCCAGCCCGTCCTCGGGCGCGGGGAACAGCTCCGGCTGGCGGTGCGGCGACACCGCCGCGAGCGACGCGACGAAGCGCTCCAGCGCCGCGCGGTCGCGCGACAGGCCGTCGAAGTCCAGGTCCCCGCTGGGGCGCACGTGGCTCAGCGCCTGCGCGTAGTCCGCGTAGCCGAAGGGGCCGGCCGCCGGAGGCGCGGGCGCGGGCAGGGCGCCCCCCACGTACAGGCCCGCTCCCACGGCGAGCGCCACCAGCACGGCCAGGGGCGCCACGGTGAACCAGCGCGCGCGGCGGCGGGAAGGGATGGGAGCGCTCACGGCCCGGCAGTCTATGCCACCCGCCGGGCCCGCCTCCCACACCCTTCGGCTCCTCGTGAGCCCCACTCGCGAGCCCCGCCGGGGGCCGCAGCGACGGGCCGCTATACTGCCCGCGCATGGAGCCTACCCCCGACGTCGTCCGGCATTTCCATCCGGTGCTCCCCTCCCGTCAGCTCCGTCGCAAGCCCGTCCGCGTGGAGCTGGCGGGCCACGCCTACGCGCTCTTCCGGGACGCCTCCGGGAGGGCCGCGGCGCTGTCGGACGCGTGCCCGCACCGCTTCGCGCCGCTGTCGAAGGGCACCGTGACGAAGGAGGGCCAGCTCCAGTGCCCGTACCATGGCTGGCGCTTCGACGCGCGAGGGCACGGCGTCAACCCCAGCCAGCCGGAGCTGCGCCACTGCGAGGCGCGGAGCTTCCAGGTGGTGGAGCGCCACGGCTACCTCTGGCTCGCGCACGCGGACACGCCGGAGTCCGCGATGCCGGCGCTCGCCGGCGGCGACTACGTCTTCGGTGGGACGTTCTCCACGCTGTTCGAGGCGCCGCTGCACGTGGCGCTCGACAACTTCAGCGAGGACGAGCACACGCCCTTCGTCCACACCCGGCTGGGGTGGAGCGGCTCACAGGCGGGAGCGGTGGAGTTCGAGGCGCACAACCACGACGACCGCACGGAGGTGCACTACCGCGCCCCGCAGCGGCCCGCGCCCATCATGCGCCTGCTCGCGGTGGGCAAGGGAGACGTCTTCCACAATGACTGGGTGACGCGCTTCGACCCGGTGCGCAGCGCCTATACGATCCGCTGGACCGCGGCCTCGGGAGCGCCGCGCCCCTTCATCACGCAGGCGCACATCTTCTTCGTGCCGGAGACGGCGCGCACCACGCGCCTGCACGTCTTCTCCTTCCTGCGCACGGACGTGCCCGCGCTCCGGCCCTTCCTGCCGGTGGCGGCGAGGGCCGCGCTGGGCCTCACCTGGTGGGAGGTGCGCGACGACGCGCGCTTCATCCCCACCGTCGCGGACACGCCCTACAGCCACAAGGGCATGCGGCTGGACAAGTACGACAAGCCGCTCGTCCACCAGCGCAAGCTGCTGGAGCGCATCTACTACGCGCAGGCCCCTGAGCCGGCGCTGCCCCGGCTCCGCGACGCCACGGGCTCCTGAACGCGGGGGCCGCCGTGGCATCGCGAGGACCGGTGGGGCGCGGCGGCCGTCAGTGCATGGACGGCGCGGGCTCCTCGTAGGTGGGGATCGCCTCGCCGGTGCGCGCCTCGAAGGCGTTGCAGCCGCTGTCCCCGGAGACCACGAGCGCGAACTGCTTGAGGTGCGACTGGTTGCAGCTCTGCACGGCTTCGTCGCTCGGCTCGTCGCTGTTGCCAGCGAAGAAACGACAGTTCTTGCAGTTGCCCCAGGATGCGTCCGCCATGGTTCCCTCCTCGTGGAAACGGGGTCCAAGAGGAGGGTGGGGTCGGTGGCGGACCCCCACAATGAAACACCTGCCTCCCGCCTGGGAGGGCAGGGGACCCGGCGCCCAGGGGCGGGCGCCGGGAATCACACCTCACCGCGCGCTACTGCTCCTGCGCGGGCTGCTGCGGGGCCGGCTGCTCCTGCGCGGGCTGCGGCTGAGGGGCCGGCTGCTGGGCCGCGCCGGCGCCGGGCTGCTCGCCCAGGGCGGCCGCGTCCTTCTTCACCGAGCCGGACTCGAAGGAGCCCAGCGAGTTGAGCAGGCGCAGCGCGGCGAGCGAGGCCTGGAGGCGCTCGGACACGAAGCCCACCTCCGCGTTGGTGAGCGCGGTGTTGGCGTCCGCGACCTCCAGGTAGGTGGCGACGCCCGCCTTGAAGCTCACGTCCGTCAGGCGGTTGGACTCGCGCGCCAGCTCCAGGGCCTCCTCGGCCTTGGCGCGGTTGGCCAGCGCGTTCTCCAGGTCCAGCTTGGAGCGCCGCACCTCCTCCTTCACGCGGGCCTGCGCCAGCGCCTGGGTGACGGTGGCCTCGCGCACGCGCGACGACGCCTCGGAGAGGTTCGCCTCGCGCAGGCCGCCGTCGAACAGCGTCCAACTGGCGCCGAAGGTGATGGCCCAGGTCTCGTTGGAGCCCGTGAAGCCCGCCGCGTTCGCGATGCGGTAGGCGCCCGTGACGCCCAGCGTGGGCAGGTAGCTCAGGATGACGCCCGTCTTGTTGGTGCGGCTGAGCTTCACGCCCACCTCGGCGGCCTGCACGTCCGAGCGGTCCTGCAGCGCCTGGTTCACCAACTCGTCCGGCGACGCCTGCGCGGGCACCGTCGGCTCCGGCGGCGGGGCCAGGTCGAAGTCCGGCTCGCGCTGGATGAGCGTGCCCAGCGCCAGCTTCAGGCCCGCGAGCGCGTTCTTCGCGCGCACCAGGTCCTGCTCCGCGCGCGAGCGGTCCAGCTGGGCGCGCAGCAGCGCCACGCGCGTCACCGTGCCCGCGTCGAACCGCGCCTGGGTGTCCTTCTCACGCGCCTGGTTCAGCTCCAGGAGCCGCTCCTGCGCGCGCAGGGCCTCCTGCTGCGCCGCGGCGCCGTAGTACGCCTGCGCCACGCCGAAGAGCACCTGCCGGCGCGCCGTCTGCGTGTTGAGCTCCGCCAGCTTCACGGACTGGTAGGACGCCGCGATGCTGGCCCACAGCTGCGGCGCGATGATGGCCTGCCGCACCTCCGCCTGCGCACCCTTCTGGATGAGCGGCTGGATGGTGATGTCCACCGGCGCGATGGGGCCCGCGGGGATGACGGCCGCCACGTTGTTGCGCGTGATGGACGCGCCCACGCTGATGTTCGGCAGGTAGCCCGACCACGCCTTGCGCGTGGCGAGCGATGCCTGCTCGAAGCGCTCCTGCGCGACCTTCAAATCGAGGTTCTGCTGGCGGGCGGACTCCAGGGCCTCATCCAGCGTCAGTACGGGCGCCGCGGCCAGGGTGGCCGACAGGGACAGCGCCAGAAGGGTACTCATACCGCTCGACCTCCTCACCGTCCCGCGGGAGCGCGAGGCGGATCCGTCCTATGGACGACTGCGTTGCGTCCTCTACCCGACCTTGGCGCGGCGTTGAAGTAATCCGCACTGTCGGATGTTGGAATATGCGGAATGTAGTAGCGGTCAATGGTTGATGATGTCAATTGTTTATGTGCGTCCGATGAATTAACGTAAATTCACTATGAATGGCTTCAGCGACGGTCCTAGCGAGCAGGTGCTGCGCCAGCCGGTGGCCTCCCGTGGCCAGCCCGAGGGCGGGAGCGGACTGCCCGAGCAGGCGTGGGCGCTGCTGTACGAGATGCTGCACACCCATATGCGCAACTTCCCCGCGCTGGCGGCGGAGCTCGACCTCTCGCCCGTGCAGGCGCACGTGCTCAAGCAGCTGGGCGAGGGGCCGCTCGCGATGAGCACGCTCGCCCACTACCTGTCGTGCGACGCGTCCAACGTGACGGGGCTGGTGGACCGGCTGGAGGCGCGCGGGCTGGTGGAGCGCAAGAGCAGCGAGCAGGACCGGCGCGTGAAGATGCTGGTGCTGACGGAGGCGGGCGCGGAGCTGCGCGGGCGGCTGATGGAGCGGCTGAGCGCGCCGCCGCCCCTCATCGCCGCGATGCCGGACGAGGACCTGGCGGCGCTGCGCGACATCATGCGCCGCGCGCTGAAGACGCAGTAGCGCGGCGGGCCGGGCTCAGCGGAGCCCGGGCGTCCCCGCGTCAGTCCAGCAGGAAGGTGTACGAGTACTTCATCTCCGTGGCCACCGGCTCACCGCCCTTGATGGCGGGCTTGAAGCGGAAGCGGCGGATGGCGTCGCGCGCGGCCTCGTTGAGGCCGTAGCCGGGCCCGGAGATGACCTTCACGTTGCTCACCTTGCCCTCCGCGTCGATGGTGATGGACAGCGTGACGGTGCCCTCGATGCCCGCGCGGCGCGCCTCGTCCGGGTAGGGGATCTTCACCTCGGACGCGACCGAGGGCTCCGTGTCCACCTGGTACACGGGCACGTACCTGGGCGCGGAGTAGCCCTTCACGTCCTTGGGGTCCTTCGCGGGGCCGGTGGCCTTGCCGTAGGCGGTGTTGCCCACGGGCGCGGCGAAGGAGCCGGCGCTGGTGGTGGACGACATGGTCATGCCCACCACGAGCGGCGGCGGCTTCGCGGAGGGCTCCGGCGGCGGCGTGTCGTTGGGCGGCGGCGGGGCCTCCGTCGGGGGCGGGGGCTTGGGGGCCTCCGCGACCTTGATGGGCGGCGGCTTCACCTTCACCTTCGGGGGCGGCGGAGGCGGCGGCTTGGGCTCCTCCGGCTGCTCTTCCGGAGGCGGCGGGGGCGGCGGCTTCTGCACCTCCACCATGACCAGCTCCACCGGCTTCTGGGGGGCCGCGTGCGTGCGGCCCTCCAGGGTGGAGAGGAACCCGAAGGCCACCCCGTGCAGCGCGAGCGACACGAGGACGAACAAGAGCAGGAACCGCGTGGAGCGGTCGCGCTGGGGCAGGGGAGAGGGTTCGAGGACCGCCTGGCTCATCGTCGCGGGGCCTCGTCAGGGCGTGGCGGGCGCGGCCCGGGCGGGGGCGGCGTCCTTCTCGATGTTGAGGGCGAACTTCGCGATGCCCTGGCCCTTCACCACGTCGATGAGGCGCATCACGCGGCCGTAGGCGAGCGTCTGGTCCGCGCTGATGATGGCGCGCGTGTCCTTGTCCTTGGCCACGGCCTCCGTCACGCGGCGGGACAGGTCGGCCTCCGTCACCTCCGCGCCGTCGAAGTAGAGCTTGCCCTCCTTGTCGAGGACGACGTTCACCAGGCCCTGCACCGTCTCACCGCCGTTGGCGGCGCGGGGCAGGTCCACCTCCACCGTCTCGCGGACGATGAAGTTGGCGGTGACCATGAAGATGATGAGCAGCACCAGCACCACGTCCACCAGCGGGGTGACGTTGATGCCCGAGATCTCCTCGTCGCTGTCGTTCGCGCCGCCGGCCATGGGCTAGTTGCCTCCCGCGGCGCCCGGCTTGCGCGCCTTCATGGCGCCCACGAGCGCGTGGCCCAGGGCGGTGGTGCGGCTGGTGAGCGTCTTGAGCTGGCGGTTGAAGACGTTGAAGGCGACCACGGCGGGGATGGCGACGGCGAGGCCCACGGCGGTGGCGACGAGCGCCTCCGAGATGCCGGCCATCACCGTCTGCTGCATGGCGCCGCCCTTGGCGTTCATGGCGCCCAGGTCGTTGAAGGCCTTGATGATGCCGAGCACCGTGCCGAACAGGCCGATGAACGGGGCGTTGTTGCCCAGCGTGCCCAGGATGGACAGGCCGCGCTCGTACTGGGGGCGCTCGCGGGCGACGGTGGACGCGATGACCTGCTCCACGGTGTCGGGGCCCTGCGACGCGGAGCCCAGGGCCTCGCGGATGACGGCGGCCTCCATGCCCTTCTGGTTCTTCACCTCGCCGGCCACGGCGTCGAACTCGCCGCGCGCCAGGCGCACCGCCAGGGCCTCCGAGTTGGGCAGCCGGTGGCGCGAGAAGTAGACGGCGCGCTCCAGCATCACCGCGATGGAGACGATGGAGAGGGTCACGAGCAGCCAGAGGACCCACTCGGCGCTGCCCAGCGTCACCCCGAGCAGCTTGCTGCTCAACCATCCGAGTTCGGGTTGGGCCGCCTGGGCCAGGAGGAAGGAGGACGTCATGTGGGAAAAGCCCGGTTCAAGAGTGGGATCGCTCAACGCGCGGCGCAGTCTCTTGTTCCCCCCGACTCAAAAGTCAAATGGATCGGGGCCGGGTTCACCCGTCCGTCGCGCGATGGTGGACGGCCATGGGGGCAGGAGGGCGCGGATGTCGGATGGCCATCACCGGACCGGGCGGGGCGGGCATGGGAGCGCCTGCTCCGCCGGTGGATGAGAACACTCTCAGGGACGGCGGCTGGGGCTGCTGGTCTGCGCGGGGTCGCGCTCCACGACGGGGCCGAGGATGGCGTCGATGCGGCGCAGGAGCTCCGCGTCCAGCTTCACGCCGGTGGCCTTCACGTTGTCGAGCACCTGCTCCGGCCTGGTGGCGCCGATGATGGCGGAGGAGACGCTCTTGTTCTGGAGCACCCACGCGATGGAGAGCTGCGCCATGGACAGGCCGGCCTCCTGGGCCAGGGGCTTGAGCTGCTGGACGCGGGTGAGCACGTCGTCGGTCATGAAGCTGGTCATGAACTGCGCGCCCTGCGTGGCGGCGCGGGTGTCCGCGGGCGGGGGCTTGCCGGGGAGGTACTTGCCGCTGAGCACGCCCTTGGCCATGGGGGACCAGACGAGCTGCCCCAGGCCCTCGGCGTCGGAGGTGGGGATGACCTTGGACTCGATGACCCGCCAGAGCATGGAGTACTGGGGCTGGTTGGAGATGAAGGGCACGCGCAGCTCGCGGGCGAGCTTCGCGCCGGCGGAGATCTGCTCGGCGGTCCACTCGGAGACGCCGATGTAGAGGGCCTTGCCCTGGCGGACGAGGTCGGCGAAGGCGAGCAGGGTCTCCTCCAGGGGCGTCTCCGCGTCGAAGCGGTGGGCCTGGTAGAGGTCCACGTAGTCCGTCTGGAGGCGGCGCAGGGAGCCGTGGATGGACTCGAAGATGTGCTTGCGGGACAGGCCGCGGTCGTTCTGGCCGGGGCCGGTGGGCCAGTAGACCTTGGTGAACAGCTCGTAGCCTTCGCGGCGCTGGCCCTTGAGGGCGCGGCCGAGGACGGCCTCGGCCTTGGTGCCGGCGTAGACGTCGGCGGTGTCGAAGGTGGTGATGCCGGAGTCGAGCGCCGCCTTCACGCAGGCGACCGCGGCGTCCTCCTCCACCTGGGAGCCGTGGGTGAGCCAGTTGCCGAAAGAGATCTCACTGACCTTCAGGCCGCTGCGACCAAGGAATCGGAAGTTCATAGGGGGCGGCAGAGTAACCGCCGCCTTCGGGCGCTCGCCCGGGTTTCGCGGTTTCTCGACAGCTGGAGTCGCACGGACGACCGTCCACGGCGGGATTCGACCGTTCCCCGGCGTCGCTTGTGGACGGTGGGTCGGGTGTCCGACACTGCCTTCCACGCATGGCCGCCAGTGATGAACGCCGCTTCCAGTCCCTCGTGCTCGCGCCCATCCGGCGCGTGCAGCGGCGGCTCAACATCGTCGCCTGGGCCGGCGCGGGCATGGCCCCGCTCTGGGCCCTGGCCACCGCCTGCGTGCTGGCCCGGCTGCTCCTGCGCGACCTGGCGGTGTGGGCCCTGCCTCCGCTCCTCCTCGCGGGCCTGGGCTGGTGGCTCGTTCGCGCCCGGTCCCGGGGCGTGTCGCTGGAGTACGCGGCGGTGCTCGCGGACCGCTCCGCCAGGGCGGGGGGCCTGCTGCTCACGCGGCTGGAGCGCCCGGTTGGCGAGTGGGAGCTGAGCCTCAATCAGCTCGCCCAGCAGGTGACGCCTCCGGAGGTTCCGTGGCTCCGGCCCGCGGGCGAGCTCCTGGGGGCGCTCGCGTTCCTCGCCGTGGGGTTCCTCGTGCCGTTGCCGGCCCTGCGCGCTTCGAACATCAACGCCGCCGCCGCGACCCAGGTCGCCGCCGTGCAGGCCCAGGCGGAGGCCCTGGCTCGCGAGGAGCCCCTCGGCCCCGACGTCGAGGAGGAGCTGCGCCGACTGTCCGAGGAGGTCGCGCAGGGGCGCTTCGACTCCGCCGACTGGGAAGCCGCGGACGCGCTGGAGCAGCGGCTCGCCGAGCGCGCGTCCGAGGCCGCCGCCGAGCTCAACCGCGCGTCCGAGGCCGCCGCCGAGCTGGAGGACGCGCTCGCCGCGGCCGGTGGCGCCGAAGCCGCGACCCGTGAGCGTGAGTCGCTGGAGCAGGCCCTCATGGCGCTCGATGCCCGCGCCAGCGGGAGCCCGGAGGACTCCGCCGCCGGTGAGCAGGAAGCCCCCGCGTCCGAGCGGAGCTCACAGGGGCAGGGCGCGGACTCGCAGGGCGGTGGTGACGCGCAGCAGGGCTCGCGGGCGTCCTCCGACACAGAGGCCCGTGCCTCCGCTCGCGCCCAGGCCTCCGGCTCGCCGGATCAGATCGCCGACCTGCGCCGCACGCTCGAACGGCGCCAGCAGTCCCTGGCCCAGCGCTTCGGAGAAGAGAGCGCCTCGCGAGGGAACCGCGGCGCCCAGGCGCGGCGTTCCACCCGGCGGCAGCAGTCCGGGCAGGGGCAGCGGGGCCAGGGCCAGAAGGGACAGGGGCAAGGGCAGGGTGAAGGCGAAGGCGAAGAGGGCGACGGACAGGGACAGCAGGGCGGCCAGCACGCGAGCCGGCGCACGCGCCAGGGCGATGGCGCGGGCGTGGGCCGGGGCGGAGAGAGCCAGCCGCTCGTCTTTGGCGGCGAGGCGGAGATGAACCCGGAGCGGCTCGCCTTCCAGCCGCTGCCGGATGGACATGGCGGCGAGGCGGAGGAGCTGTGGGGCCTTCGCGCCGCGGATCCGCGGGCCCGGACGGGGCAGGCGGGGCCCGGCGGCTCGAAGGGCACGGGCGCGAAGGGCGACGCGACGGCGGGACCGACCTCCGGTCCGCTGCTGCCTCGCAACCGCGACCTGGTGAAGCGGTACTTCGGTGGTTCGTAGTCCAGAAGGGGAAACGACGTGGCAGCGGAGCTTCTGAGTCCCGCCGAAGCGCAGGGCGCGGCGGATGTGGCGTCCCGGCTCAAGGCCGGGCTCAACCAGGTGATGCTCGACCAGGAGGCGGTCGTCGAGCAGGTCGTGACGGCCGTGCTCGCTCGGGGCCACGTGCTCCTGGAGGGCCTGCCCGGCCTGGGCAAGACCGAGCTGTGCAAGGCCCTGGCGCGGCTGCTGTCGCTGCCCTTCCGCCGCATCCAGTTCACCCCCGACCTGCTGCCCGGCGACATCACCGGCACCTACGTGCTGGAGGGCGAGTCGCGCCGCGACTTCGTCTTCCGCGAAGGCCCCCTCTTCGCGAGCCTCGTCCTGGCGGACGAGATCAACCGCTCCAGCCCCAAGACGCAGTCCGCGCTGCTGGAGGCCATGCAGGAGCGGTCCGTGACCGTGCTGGGCCAGACGCGGCCCCTGCCCGACCCGTTCTTCGTGCTCGCCACGCAGAACCCCATCGAGCTCGAAGGCACGTACCCGCTGCCCGAGGCGCAGCTGGACCGCTTCCTCTTCCGCATCCTCGTGCCGCCCGTGGGCTCGAAGACGCTGCGCACCCTGCTCACCACGCGCGTGCGCGGCGCGCCTCCCGCGCAGGAGCCGGTGCTGGACGCCGCCGGGCTGTCGCGCCTGTTCGCCGCCGTGGACCGCGTGCACCTGCCCGGTCCGGTGGCGGACTTCATCGGCCGGCTGGTGGAGGCGTCCGACCCCCGCCAGGCCTCCGCGCCGGAGGCCGTGCGGCGCTTCGTGCGCTTCGGCGCGAGCCCTCGCGCGGCGCTGGCCCTGGCCGCCGCGGGCCGTGCGCGAGCGCTGCTCGATGGCCGGCCCAACGTGGGCTTCGACGACGTGGTGGCCGCGGCGCCCGCCGCCCTCAACCACCGCCTGGTGCTGGCCTACGAGGCGTCGCTGGAGAAGGTGTCCGCGCCGGACGTGGTGCGCGAGCTGCTCAAGGCCACCCCCGAGGTGCCCCGTGGCTAGCCGCGCGGCCTGGGCCCTCGCCGTGCTCCTGGGGGCCCTGCTCTGGACGGGCCTGCCGGGGCTCCCCGGCGAGACGGCGGCGCTCGCGACCAGCCCGGTGGCGGTGGAGGCGCGCGACAAGGAGCCGGAGGGCAGCGGCTACCGCGAGGTGGTGGAGACCGTGGAGCCCCTCCCCGACTCAGGGGACCTCAAGGCCTCCATGCGCGTCGTCACGCTGGTCCCCAGCCGGGGCTACACGCCCATCCAGGTGACGGTGCACAACACCGGCGGACAGCCGCGTCCGGTGCGCCTGTCCATCTCCGCGCAGGGACGCCGCACGGAGCGCTCGCTGGAGGTGGCGCCCCGGGAGCGCGCCGTCGCCTGGCTGCTGCTGCCCGCGGACCTGCAGGGCGGGACGCTCCAGATGGACTCGCCCGGGCTGGACACCGTCGCCGAGGGCTTCTACCTGGACGGCTACCGGGGCGCTCGCGTGATGGTGCTGGGGGACGTGAAGTCCTTCGAGGCGGCGACGGGGCTGGGCCGCGCTCCGGACACCACGGAGCCGCTCGTCGCCGCGCGCTTCCTGGAGCCGCGCACCGCGCCGCGAGAGCTGGCCGCCTACGCGGGCTACGACGCGGTGCTGGTGGCGGTGCCGCCGGACCAGGTGCCCGCCGACGTCTGGGCGGTGCTGGAGAGCTACGCGGTGAGCGGAGGCAAGCTGGTGCTGGACCAGCCTCCCGCGAACCCCCGCCTGCTCTTCCCGCTGCTCCAGGACGAGAAGGCGGAGCTGTCGAGCTACGGGTTCGGCTTCGTGCGCCAGTTCCACGAATGCCGGACGCGGACGCCGGGCTGCGGCTTCAGCCTCTGGGAGGACACGCAGCGGTCGCAGGCCGTGGTGACGCCCGCGGGCCCGCCGCCCCGGTGGGAGCGCCACGACCTGCTGAACGACGGACGGCTGCCGCTGCTCACCAGCGCCCGCGCGCCCGTGGGCCGCTTCATGCTGCTCATCTTCCTGTTCACGCTGGCGGTGGGGCCGGGCGGGTGGATGCTCGCCCGGCGCAAGGGGCCGCTGGCGGTGCTCATCGCCGTGCCCGCGCTGGCGGTCCTCACCAGCCTGGGCCTGGTGGCGTGGTCCGTGCTGGTGGACGGCTTCAGCGTGCACGCCGCGCGCTACAGCTTCACGCTGCTGGACCGCGAGCGCTCCCGCGCGGTGACGGTGGGCCTCAACGCCTGGTACGCGAACCTCGCGGAGGACGGCGCGCGCATGCCCGCCTCCAGCGTGCTGCTGGCCCCCGACGACCCGGAGGATCCGCCGCGCCTGCTGGACTGGACGAACGGGCTCGTCGTGAAGAACAGCTTCCTGCCCTCGCGCAGCTACCGCGAGTGGGGGGAGATCGCCGTGGTTCCCTCGCGCGCGCGGCTGACGGTGCGCAAGGCCGACGGCGGCGTGCGGGTGCAGAACGCGCTGGGCGCTCCGCTGAGGGGCGGCACGTTGAAGCTGGATGGCCACTTCTGGGCCCTGCCGGAGCTGGCGGACGGCGCGGAGGGGCTGGCCACGCCCCTGGACGCGGCCCCCGGGGAGCTGCTGGGCCTGGCGCACGAGCCGCTCTCGCGCTTCGGGGACGCGAGCGCGCCCCTGGTGCAGCCGCTGGAGAATGGGACGTTCGTGGCGCGGCTGGACGGGCGCGGCTTCACGCCCACGGCGGTGATGGACGTGGCGCTGGATGCCGGGCTGCACGTGGTGCGCGGTCAGGCCGAGGAGGCACGACGATGAGCCTGCTGGAGGTGAAGGGGCTGCGGCGCGACTACGGCGCGCTGCGCGCGGTGGACGACGTGTCGTTCACGCTGGAGGCCGGCAGCATCCTGGGCTTCATCGGCCCCAACGGCGCGGGCAAGAGCACCACGCTGCGCATCCTGGCCACGCTGGACGTGCCCACCGCGGGCTCGGTGCTGCTGGACGGCACGTCGCTGGTGGACGCGCCGGACCGGGCCCGGCCGCTCCTGGGCTACATGCCGGACCGCTACGGCACCTACGACGACGTCACCGTGAGGGAGTTCCTGGACTTCTTCGCGCGCGCGTACGGGCTGAAGGGCGCGCAGCGCAAGCAGCGGGTGGACTCGGTGATGGAGTTCACGGGGCTGGGGCCGCTGGCGGAGAGGCTCACCACGGAGCTGTCCAAGGGCATGCGCCAGCGCGTGGCCCTGGGGCGCACGCTGCTGCACGACCCGCGGCTGCTGCTGCTGGACGAGCCGGCGGACGGGCTGGATCCGCGGGCGCGCATCGAGCTGCGCGAGCTGCTCCGCGCGCTGGCGGACCAGGGCAAGTCGGTCATCATCTCCAGCCACATCCTCACGGAGCTGGCGGAGATCTGCGACAGCTGCGTCATCATCGAGCAGGGGCGCCTGCTGGCGCAGGGCCGGGTGGAGGACGTGCTGCGCCAGAGCGCGGGCCCGGCCCGGACGACGGAGCTGATGGTGCGGCTGGCGGCGCAGGGGGACGCGGGCGAGGCGCTGTGGGCGCGCACGGAGCGCACGCTGCTGGAGCAGCCGCGCGTGAAGGACGTGGCGCGCGACGGCGGCGCGCTGCGCGTGCGGCTGGAGCTGGACGCGGACGCGGGGCCGGCGCAGGCGGAGGTGGCCGCGGCGGCGCTGCTCGCGGCGCTGGTGTCGCAGGGGCTGCCGGTGTGCGCGTTCAGCCCGCGCGAGCGCAACCTGGAGGACGCGTTCATGACGGTGACGAAGGGGAGGGTGTCATGAGCACGCAAGCGAGCCCCGCGTCGGGCGCGGCCGAGTCCGCCCCCTCGCCGGAGGTCCCCGCCATGACGTCCGAGCGCTGGGAGAAGTGGAGCGACCGGCTCAACCCGCTGGTGGTGAAGGAGGTGCGGCAGGGGCTGCGCACCCGCGTCTTCTGGGTGAGCTTCGGGCTGTTGCTCGCGGCGTGCCTGGTGCTGTCGCTCATCGCGTTCGTGAACACGCACGACAGCGCGTACACGCGCGAAGGCGGCGCGTACTTCTTCTCCTTCTTCATCTGCCTGGCGCTGGTGCTCTTCGGCGTCATCCCCTTCAACGCGTACCGGTCGCTGGCGCGCGAGCGCGAGGACGAGACGTGGTCGCTGCTCCTGCTCACGGGGCTGGGCCCCCGGCGCATCCTGCGCGGCAAGGTGGCGTCCTTCCTGGTGCAGGCGGTGCTGTACGCGTCGGCGGTGGGGCCGTTCCTGCTGTTCAGCTACTTCCTCAACGGCATCTCCCTGCCCACCATCCTGCTGGTGCTGCTCTACGGCGCGACGTGGATGGTGTTCCTCACGCTCGTGTCGGTGTGCGCGGCGACGCTGGCGGACAGCCGGATGGGGCGGTCCGCGGTGCGGCTCGGGCTGGTGGGCGCGCTGCTGCTGTCGCTCTTCCAGACGCTGACGCTCACCTACGTGGTGACGCAGGAGCGCGGCTCCGGGTTCTCGTTCGACCGGGAGTTCTTCTGGGGGCTGGCCGCGGTGCTCTGGGTGCTCGTGTCGAACGGGTGGCTGGTGTTCGAGGCGGCGGTGTCGCGGCTGTCGCTGGTGACGGAGGACTACACGCGCCATCCCCGGCGGGCGCTGGTGGCGCAGGTGGTGCTGACGTTCGCGGGGATGACGGTGATGTGGTGGTTCCTGGACCGCAAGGACGACATCCCCTCGGTGATGGGCATCCTGGGCGGGCTGCACCTCATCTTCGCCTGTCTCTTCATGGCGACGGACGTGGACGGGCTGGCGCGGCCGCTGCGCGCGGGCACGCGGGCCTGGTCGCTGCTCAAGCCCGGGGCGCTGCGCGGGTTCCGGCTGTCGGTGCTGCTGCTGCTGGGGTGGGCGCTCGGCTGCTCGGTGTTGGTGTGGCAGTCGCGGGGCCCGACCGGGGGCATGCGGCTGATGCTGTCGATTGGGTCGTTGGCCCTCTACGGGGTGCTGTACCTGTCGGTGGCGGTGCTGCTGGGGCGGATGTCGCGCTCGGGGCGGTTCGCGTCGCCGGTGTCGGTGCGGCTGCTCTTCGTGCTGGTGGGGGTCGTGGGGGCGGGCGTGCCGCCGCTGCTGTCGGTGTTCCTGGGCATGGATGGGCGGGACGAGCTGCTCAACCTGCTCAACCCGGTGCTGGGGCCGCTGAACTTCGGCCGCTACGAATACAGCGACCCCAGCGGCCTCAAGATGCCGCCGGAGCTGCTCCTGTGCGTGGCGCTGGTGGCGCTCCTGGCGGCGTTCACCGCGGACCGGGTGCTGGCGGCGCGCGAGCGGCGGGTCCATCAGCAGTGAGCGCGTCGCTGGATGAGGCGGAGGTGGCGCGGCTCGCGCCGGGGCTGACCCTGGCGCTGCCGCGCGTGCCGCAGCGCGGGCGGGTGGGCGAGGTGCGCGCCACGTCCGCGGGCAGCGCGATGGAGCTGCACGACTTCCGCGCGTACCAGCCGGGGGACGACCTGCGGCAGTTGGACTGGAACGCGGTGGCGCGCACGGGCGAGCTGGTGTTGCGCGTGCGGCAGGACGAGGTGTCGCCGCGCGTGGAGGTGGTGCTGGACGGCTCGCGCAGCATGGGGCTGTCGCCGCGCAAGGCGGCGGGGGCTCGCGCGGTGGCGCTGCTGACGGTGGAGGTGGGCGGGCGGCAGGGGCTGACGCCGACGCTGCTGTGGGGCGGGGCGAGGTCGGAGCGGGTGCAGGGGCCGGCGTGCCGCGCGGCGCTGCGCGGCGCGGAGTTCGAGGCGCGGGACGACCTGGCGTCCGCGCTGGGGCGGCTGCCGCCGCTGCGGCCGTGTGGCCTGCGGGTGGTGGTGAGCGACTTCCTCTTCGAGACGGACCTGGAGGCGCTGTGCGCCCGGCTGTCGCGCGGGGCGTCGGCGCTGTTCCTGGTGCAGGTGCTGGACGCGGAGGACTTGAACCCCTCGGGCGGCGAGGGCGCGCGGTTGGTGGACGCGGAGAGCGGCGCGGCGCTGGAGGAGCTGCTGACGGACAGCGTGCTGGCCGCCTATGCCCGCCGCTTCGAGGCGCATCAGCGCGCGCTGCGGAGCGCGGCGGTGCGGGCGCGGGGGACGTTGCTCACCGTCGACGCGACGGCGGGGCTGCGAGCGCAGGTGGCGGGACCGCTGCGCTCGCTGTTCGTCGCGGGAGGCGGGGCGTGAATGGCATGGAGAGTGGGACGTCGAGCGCCGGCGTGCGTAGGGGCGGACGCACTCGCGCGTGGTGTGCCGGGGGAGGCGGGGCGTGAGCTTCGGGCTTCCCTGGGGGCTCTTGGCGCTGGGCGCGCTGGTGCCGTTGGTCGCGGCGTACTTCCTGCGCCGGCGGCAGAAGCCGGTGGTGGTGAGCGCGCTGTTCCTGTGGCGCACGCCGCGTCCTCGCGCGGAGGGCGGGCCCCGGTGGGAGCGCTTCACGCGTGAGGCGTCGCTGCTGCTGGAGGCGCTCGCAGTGCTGGCCGCGGCGCTGTACCTGGCGGACGTGCGCCTGGGCGAGACGGCTCGCCGCCGTCACCTGGTGCTCGTCGTGGACGGCAGCCTGTCCATGTCCGCGCGGACTCCGGACGGCGGGACGGTGCTGGAGCGTGTGCGCGCCGAGGCCGCGAAGCGCGTGGAGGCGGAGCGCGCGACGCACGTCACGGTGCTCGCGAGCGGCGTCACGCCGCAGGTCATCGCCGGCCCGGAGGCAGCGCCCTCGCGTGCCCTGGGCGCGCTGGAGTCCTTCGAGGCCCGTGGACCGGACCACGACGTCACGGCGTCGCTCCTGTGGGCGCAGGAGCTGGCCGGCCCGGGCAGGCGCGTGCACTTCCTGACCGACGCGCCGCCCGCGCAGGACGCGACCGTGCCGCCCTCCGTGCGCTGGACGGCGCTGGGCCACTCCCAGGGCAACGTGGCGCTGGTCTCCGCGCAGCGGCGCGACGAAGGTGGCCTGGCCACGGTGACGCTGCGGGTCGCGCGCTTCGGCGCGGGGCCTTCGGAGATCGAGGCGCGCGTGCGTGCGGCACCCGGTCCGGGCGCGCGCGAAGGCACCGAGCGCACGGAGCGCATCGCGTTGCCGGAAGAGGGCGCCGCGACCGTGCGCCTCACGTTCCGCGAGGCCGGCGACGTGGAGGTGTCCCTGCCGGACGACGCGCTGCCCGAGGACGGCCACGTGCGCCTGCCCCCGTCTCCCGTGACGCCGGTGTCCGTGGGGCTCACGGAGGGCCTGTCGCCCGCGTCGAAGCAGGCGCTGGAGCGCTTCCTGGCGGTGTCGCCCGACGTGGCGCGTGGCCCGCCCGTCCCAGGCGCGCCGGTGCTGTCCGTGGGCCCCGCTCGCGCGGAGGCCCGCGTGACGCTGGGCGCGGAAGGAGCGCTGCGCACCTTCGTGGGGCCGTTCTTCACGGAGAAGGGCAGCGCGCTGATGGACGACGTGCAGCTCGCGGGCGTGCGGTGGACGGCGGGCGCGAATCCCCCGGGCCGTCCGTTGATGACCGCGGGCGACGCGGTGCTCGTGTCGGAGGAGGAGGGGGGGCGGCTGCACCTCAACGTGGACCTGGCGCGCTCCAACCTCCAGCGCACCCCCGCCTGGCCCGTGCTGCTGGGCAACGTGGTGCGTGAGGCGCGGCGGCTCCGCGAGGGCTTCCCCCGGCGCCAGCTCAACCTGGGCGAAGCGCTCCCGGTGGTGACGGAGGCCGGCGCGCGCTACGCGCTGAAGGGCCCTACGGGCCGCAGGCCCGTGTTCGGCGCGGGCGCGCTGAGCCTGCCCGCGCCCACGAGCCCCGGCCGCTACGTGCTGGAGCGCGAGGGCCGCGACGTGGACTCGCTGGAGGTGCTGGCGCTGGACGCGCGCGAGTCGGACCTGCGCGGCCGGGGCGGCGCAGACGTGGCGGCGAAGGAGGCGGGCGAGGACTCGGAGGGGACCGGCGCCCATGAGCGCGCCCGCTGGCCCCTGGTGGTGCTGCTGGCCGCGCTGCTGGCGGACTTCCACGTCACGAGGAAGGCATGACCTTCACGCTTCCCCAGGCGTGGCTGCTGCTGTTGCCGCTGGGCCTCTTCCTGTGGCGCTACGGCCGGAGGCCCGGCCCGCCCATGGCGCTGCGGTGGGCGCTGCTGGTGCTCGGCGTGGGCGCGCTGTCCGGACCGGAGCTGCGGCTGGCGAACGCGGGCAGCGACGTGGCCGTGGTGGTGGACCGCTCGCGCTCCATGCCGCTGGACGTGGACCGCGTGGCCCTGGAGCTCATCTCCCTGGTGGAGTCCCAGCGCCGGCCCGGCGACCGCGTGGGGGTCATCACCTTCGGCCGCGAGGCCCGGGTGGAGGCCCCGCTGTCGGAGGTGGGCCGGTTCGGCGGCTTCACGCGGCCGGTGGACGCGGAGGCGTCGGACCTGTCGGCCGCGCTGGACGCGGCGGGCGCGCTCATTCCCCCCGAGCGCACGGGCCGGGTGCTGGTGGTGTCCGACGGCCGGGCCACGGGCGCGGACGCGCGGGGCGCGACGCGGCGGCTGGCGGCGCGGGGCATCGCGGTGGACTACCGACAGGTGTCCCGCCCGGAGCCCGCGCTGGACGTGGCCGTCATGTCCCTGGACGTGCCCGCCACCGTCACCGTGCGCGAGCCCTTCCAGTTCTCCGCGGTGGTGCGGGCCACCTCCGCCGTCACCGGCACCGTGCGCCTGGAGCGCGACGGGCGGGTGCTGGTGAGGGGGCCGTATGCCTTCAAGCCCGGGCCCAACCTGCTGCCGCTGCGCGACCTGCTGGAGGCGCCGGGGCTCGTGCACTACCGGCTCACGGTGGAGGTGCCGGGCGACGGCGTCCCGGAGAACGACGTGGGCGTGGGCGTGCTGCGCGTGGAGGGGCCGCCGCGCGTGCTGCTGCTCACCGCGCAGCCCTCCGGCACGCTGGCGAAGGCGCTGGCGGCGACGGGCATGGCGCTGGAGGTGAGGGCGCCGTTCCCCCTGTCGCTGGAGGCGCTCGACGGGGTGGGCGTGGTGGTGCTGGAGAACGTGGACGCGAACGCGCTGGGCGAGACGGGCCTGAACGTGCTGGCGGACTACGTGGACCAGGCGGGCGGCGGGCTGGTGATGACGGGAGGGCGGTCGAGCTTCGGCGAGGGCGGCTACCGGCGCTCCCCCCTGGAGCCGCTGCTGCCCGTGTCGCTGGAGATGCGCGAGGAGCAGCGGCGCGCGTCGGTGGCGATGAGCGTGCTCATGGATTCGAGCTGCTCCATGGGCATCCAGGTGCCGGACGGGCGCACGAAGATGGAGCTGGCCGCGGAGGGCGTCATGGCGGCGCTCACGCTGCTCAACGCGAGCGACGAAGCCTCCGTGCACATGGTGGACACGGAGCCGCATGAGATCTTCCCCCTGAGCCCGGTGAGCGAGGGGCTGCCGTTCGACAAGGTGGCGCGGGGCTTCAGCGGCGGCGGCGGCATCTACGTGGGCAAGGCCCTGCGCGCGGGCCGCAAGGAGATCCTCCGCAGCGACAAGCCCACGCGGCACGTGGTGCTGTTCTCCGACGCGGCGGACTCTGAGGAGCCGGACGACTACCAGGCGACGCTGGCGTCGCTGCGCGCGGCCCAGGTGACGGTGTCCGTCATCGGCCTGGGCAAGCCCACGGATCCGGACGCGGACCTGCTGCGTGAGGTGGCCCGGCGCGGCGAGGGGCGCATCTACTTCGCGGAGGACGCCATGAGCCTGCCGCGCATCTTCAGCCAGGAGACGCTCGCGGTGGCGAGGGCCACGTTCGTGGACGCGCCCGCGTCGCTGGAGGCCGCGCCGGACCTGCCGCTGCTGGGGCCCTTGCCGACGACGGGGCTGCCGCAGGTGGGCGGCTACAACCTCACGTACCTGAAGCCCCGGGCGAACGTGGCGCTGCGCACGCTGGACACCAACGCCGCGCCGGTGCTGGCGCTGTGGCCGCATGGCGCGGGACGCACGGTGGCGCTCACGGCGGAGGTGGACGGCAAGTACACGGGCGAGCTGCGCGAGTGGGGCGCGCTGCGGGCGACGTTGGAGGCGGTGGTGCGCTGGTCGATGGGGCCGGCGACGTCGAAGGAGGAGGCGGTGGCGCGCTCGGAGCGCCAGGGAAACCTGCTGCGCGTGACGCTGGACCTGCCGCCGGGTGAGCCGATGCCGGGCGCGCTGCCCACGGCGGTGCTGCTGTCGGGAGACGGCAGCTCCAGCGTGGAGAAGCCGCTGCACTGGGAGGACGAGGACCGGCTGGTGGTCGAGTACCCGCTGACGGGCAGCGGCACCTGGCACCCGGTGGTGAAGTGGGGGGGACGCGTGCTGAGGGCGCCACCGGTGGCGCTGCCGTACGCGCCGGAGTTCGAGCCGGGCAGCCCGAAGGAGGGCCTGAAGCTCCTGCGCGCCCTGGCGGCGGTGGGCGGAGGCCAGGAGCGGCTGTCGATGACCGGCCTGTTCGCGGAGGCCCCGGAGTCGGAGGGCCGCGTGGCGCTGGCGCCGTGGCTGGTCGCGCTCGCGCTGGCGGCGATGCTGGCGGAGGTGGCGGTGCGCCGCTTCCTCTCCGCGCCGCGCGTGCGTGCCCCCCGTGCGCGGCCCGTGAAGGAGGTCCTCACGCGAGGCCCCACGGCCGCGCCGCGCGGGGACGCGACGCCCGCGAGTCCACCCAGGCCTGCGCCTGAGGCGCCAGCCGAGCAGAGGCCCGAGCCGCCGAAGCCGCCCGCTGGAGTGGACTCCGCGCTGGAGGCGGCGCGTGCGCGGGCACGACGTCGAACGGGTCGCCAGGGTCACGACTGAAGGGAAGGGGCCTGAAGCCGGGCGGGGTTTCGCGGTATGACGTCGCCGATGACGGAGTCCCGGGCCTGGCGGTGGGGGCTGGGTGTCGTCCTGGGCGTGCTCGCGCTCCAGGCCGCGCGCCTCGCGCTGCACAAGGCGTTCAGCATCGACGAGTTCCAGTACGCCCACGCCGCGTGGCTCCTGGCCCACGGTCAGGTGCCGTACCGCGACTTCTTCGAGGTGCACTTCCCCCTCGTGTACCAATTGCTGGCGCCGCTGTTCTGGCTGCTCGGGGATGATCCGCGCAACGTGCTCGCCCTCCGCGCGGCGATGCTCGCGCCGCTCGCGGGGACGTGCGTCTCCGTGTTCCTGCTCAACCGGCGGGAGGGACGCAGCGCCGCGCTCCTGGCCCCGGTCTTGTTGCTCTGCTCGCCGGGCTTCCTGCACTTCGCCACCGAGGTGCGCCCGGATGCCCTCACCGCCGCGCTCTTCCTGGGCGCGCTCGCGGCGCTGGCCGTGCAACCCGGCTCCGCCCGTTCGTCGTTCCTGGCGGGGGCTCTGCTCGTCGCCTCCGCCTGGGGCTCCCAGAAAGCAATCTTCTTCGGTGGGCTCGTCACCGCGGTGCTCCTGGTGGACCTCCTGCTTCGTCGGGGCGCTCCTCCCGCGCTCGTCGCCGCGCCTCGCGCCTTCTTCGTGGGCATCGCCTCCGCGACGGGCGTGGTGGCCGCGTACCTCACGGTGACGGGCTCATGGAGCGCCTGGTGGCGGTGGTGCTTCGTCTGGGCCTCGGAGCATCAGCGCCACTACCCAGGCTTCTCGTGGCGCGAATACCTGGTGCCTGCCCTGGGGGAGCAGCCCGCGTTCTTCCTCCTCGCCGCCGTGGGCCTCGTCGCCACGTGCCGGCGGCTGCCGAGGCATTCGCGCACGCCCGACCTGCTCTTGGTCGTGGCCGTGCCCGCGACGTTCGGCGCCTATGCGCTCCAGCGCGCTCCGTTCCCCTACAGCCTCCTGCCCTTCATGGCCGTGCTCGCGCCGTTCGCCGCGCGCGGCGTGCTCTGGGTGCTCACGACGCTCCGCGCTCCTGTCGGGCGCACCGTGGGGCTGGCCGGACTGTGCGGTCTGCTCGCTGTTCAGGTCGCGCAGGTGGAGCTGCTCCTGGACGGAGGTGGCAATGCGCGGCAGCGCGAGGTGCTCGCTCGCATCGCGGCGCTCACGGGGCCGGAGGACGTCGTCTACGACAACTCCGGCGGCTCCGTGAGCCGGCCGCACGCGCACTTCTACTTCTACACGGATGCGTATCTGCGCGGTTCGCTGGCGGGCCTGTTGTCCGACGAGATGCCGCGGGTGCTCGTGGAGCGGGGCTGCGTGCTGCGCGTGGATGACCTGCGCACCTCCGGCCTTCCTGTGGCGCTGCGCCGCTTCCTCGACGCGCACTACCAGCCCCATGACGGGGACCTGTACCTGTGGGGGCAGCGCTACCGCGTGCCCGGGGACTCCGGAGTCCTGGAGGACCACTTCCTCGCGGTGAGGACCGACCGCTACTTCGTCCAGCCCGCGAGCGCGCTCGACACCGGCGCGCTGTTCATCGATGGCGAGCGCGTCACCACGCCTGTGCTTACCCTGTCCCGAGGCGAGCACTCGCTCCGCTATGAAGGGCGCGCGGACGCCTTCCAGCTCCTGTGGCTTCCCCGCGATTCGAAGCGCTGGACGCCACGGCCCGGGGCCCCGTCCGTGTACTCGCGCCTGTTCTGACCACACACCAAGAGCAGGCGAGCCTCCCGCCCTTCACGGGGCGCAAGTTGGAGGAGGGTCACGGAGTGCGGCAGTCGCTCGTTCGAGCCAGCGCTGCCGCGCTCCCGCGCGCGGATGACCCTGGGAGCCGCTGGACGGAGCGGCTCAGCTCTTCACGCACGCGGCCTGGCCGCCCGCGTCCTTGTAGTCCTTCACGCGCTTCACCAGGTTGCCGCCGTCCGTCTCCGGCGTGGTCTGCTCGTTGTTGCCCGCGCCGAAGAGCATGCCCACGCCGCCCGCGGCGGCCACCTCCCCCGGGTGGGTGAGGAAGTAGTCCACGCGGTTGTCGCGCCACTGCGTGCCGCGGTTCGGCAGGCTCATGTTGCCCACCGGCAGCTGCCACCAGATGTGCGGCTTGTTCATCCGCGCGGTCACGGCCTTGGCCCAGGTGAACGCCTGGTGGAAGTGCGGCAGCGTGTGGTTCTCCGGATCCCACCAGACCGCGCTGCCCGTCGTCTTCTCGTACCAGCCCGCGTCGCGGTCGGACGCCTCCACCGTGACGAAGTCCGTGTCACCCGCGCCCACGGAGAGGAGGAAGTCCGCGACCTTGTTCGCCTCGCCCGCCACGTCGAAGGACGCGTCCGTGTTGCCCGACACGTCCGTCTTCGTCGCCCACGCGCTCGCGTGCAGGCCCACCTTCGCGTTGGGCGCGTACTTGCGCACCATGGCGATCATGCACCTGCCCAGGCCCGCGGCGTTGTTCTCCTGGCTGCCGCAGTCCGTGGGGTTCGCCGCCTTCACCGCCACCGGCGTGGACTGCGCCTTGCCGTCCTTGGGGAAGAACTGGAGGTAGGCCCACATGTCCGGCTCGATTTGCAGCAGCACCTTCTCCTGGCCCACCTGCTTCAGCAGGAACCGCCAGTCCGCCAGGTAGCGCCCCAGGAACGCCGCGTCGTTGAGCGCCTTCAGCTGCTCCTCGCCCTCGGTGTAGCCGCTGGCCTGGAACGCCTCGTAGTAGGTGATGAAGGGGAGCTGCCCGTTCGCCTGCGCGGCCCGGATGAAGTCGCGCACGTAGGCGCCGGGTGGATCCTGGTCGTACTGCCAGCAGCCCCACCACCCGCAGCCGACGCTGTTGGAGCACGACACGCCGTCGGACGTGCACCCGGACGCGCACGAGCTGCACGCGTCCTTCGAGTCGAACAGGCCCGCCGCGATGTAGAGGTAGCGCACGTCGAAGGGCGCGGCCTTCGCGGTGTCGTCCTCCATCTGCGCGCCCACCAGCACCGTGCTCTTGCCCAGCGTGGCGAGGAACGTCGCGCCCAGGCACTCCGAGCCGTCGCCCGGCGTCACCCCGGGCCCGTCCGTGCCCGGCCCGGGCTCTCCACCGGGTTCACTCGAATCCGAACAGCCCGCCACGGCCAGCAGGCCCGCGGCGAGGAACGGCCAGCACTTCCGACGAAACAGGGCAGGGGTCCGCATGATGTCCAGAACTCTACTCCGCCCCGCTTCCTCCCCGCTGAGGGCTTAATCACAGGTTCCAGGAAGGTCTTGAGTCATGCTCACCCCACCGGCTAACAGCCGGGCTCCCTTCCCCCGAGGTGTGCGAGATGAAGCTTCAATGGTGTGTGCTGTTGGTACCGGCGCTGCTGGCGTCCGGCTGCGGTCCCCTGGATGAGCGCCCCGCCGAGCCCGTCATCGACGAGCTGACCGGGCAGGTGCTCCAGGAGGCGACGACGAAGTACGACATGCACCGCCTGCTGGAGGACTCGGACGTCACGGGTGGGGCGGGCATCACGCCGGCCCAGGTGCAGGCGTTCCTCCAGCAGCAGGGCTCGTACCTGGCGGGCTACACGGACCCGGCCTACGGCAAGACGGCGGCGACGCTCATCGTGGAGCGCTCACGCGCGTCCAACATCAGCCCGCTCTACATGCTGGCGCGCATCCAGGGGGAGTCCAGCCTCATCCAGAGCGGCACGTCCACCAACCTGAGCAAGGCCACGGGCTGTGGCTGTCCGGACGGCAGCGGCTGTGACGCGCAATACGTGGGCTTCGGCAAGCAGGTGGAGTGCGCGGCGAAGAAGATGCGCGGCTACCTCGCCGACCTGGAGGCGGGCCGCGCCACCCTCTCCGGCTGGAAGGTGGGGGTGACCAAGGCCACGTCGGACCCGTGCACGGTGACGCCGGTGAACAACGCCACCGCGGCGCTCTACACGTACACGCCCTGGGTGGGCGCGTACGCCGTCCAGTGCGGCCGCGCCACGGTGGGCGGCTCGTCGCTGATGGCGTCCATCTACAACCGCTACAAGACGGCCTACGCGTGGACGCTCACCACCGAGGAGGGCTGCTACTCCGGCACGGTGGACGCCACGGTGCCGGAGGGCTCGTGCGTGCAGAGCGCGTCGGACGCGCTGTGGCGGCAGTGCTCGCAGGGCGTCTTCATTGGCGGCACCGCCGCGAAGCCGTCCCACTGCAATGTGTCCTTCCCCTACTGCGCCTCCGCGCGCCTGGGCCGGAGCGTGGCCGTGCGCACCTGCGTGCAGGTGAGCGGCGCGCTCTGGCAGCAGTGCGGCGCGGAGGGGACGTGGCGGGACGCGCCGGGCGCGGGCTCCACGGGCGTGGGCCCCCTGGGCGCCTGCTCCGCGACGTACTCGCTGTAGGGCGGCACCGCCGCCCGGATGGAGGCGCATCACGTCCGGGCGGTCAGTACTCCTTGGTCCAGATGAGGTCCAGGCCGCCGGAGCGCGCGTCGCCGTACATGCCCTCCAGGCTCCAGCGCGGGCTGAAGAGGTACTGGAAGCGCACGGCGTTGGCGTTCTCGCCCCGCTGGAGGTTGGCGCCCACGCGGCCGGTGTAGCCCACGTAGATTTTATCCGTCACGTAAGTGCCCACCTCCAGCTTGGTGCCGGAGATGCCGCTGTCGCCCGCCTCGATGGAGAGCACGTCCAGGGGCAGCTTGGAGGCGATGGCCTTGCGCGCCTCGTTGGCGACGAACGAGCCCACCACCGACGCGGCCTGCGCGCCCGCGTTCATGGACGCGCCGGAGCCGCGCTCCAGCGTGCGCCGGCCGGTGGCGAGCAGCGTGTAGATCTCCGACTCCGGCAGGGCCGGGTCGCTCGTCGTCTTCAGCGTCACCTCCTTGCCCTGGCCGCGCACGGTGACGAAGACGGTGACGCCCGCGTTCTCGTTGCGGTGCTCGGCGGTGACGTTGATGTACGGCGCCATCACCGGGCCTGTGAAGCGCACCTGGCTGTCGCGCTGCACGTCGAAGCGGCGGCCCAGCACGTCCACGCGGCCGAGCAGCACCATCACCTCGCCGAACATGCGCGCCTCGTTGGCGTACTCGACGCGGAAGCCCTCGGACAGGCCCAGCTGCACGTTGAGGTCCGTGCCGCGCACCCACAGGTTGCGGGGCGCGTTGATGTTCACCCAGAACTGGCGCTGCGGCGCCTCCTCCTCCTCGCCGTCCTCCGCCAGCGCCTCCGCCTCCGCCTCGGACGTGGGGCCGCCCGCGCCGCCGCTGCCCGGGGTGGACCCCGGGTTGCCGGGCATGCCGGGCGAGTCCGGCGCGTCGCGCGGGTTCTGCGCCTTCGGCGACGTGGCCACCTGCGTGGGCGCCTTCTCCTTCTTCTTGCGCTTGTCCACCGGCACGCCGTTGCGGACCATCACCACGTCCTCGGGGCGCTCCAGGGGCTGGAGGTCCTTGCGCTTGGCCTCCGGCAGCTCGACGTGCGCCTCCGGGATGGACAGGTCGCTGATGTTCACCAGCCGCTCGCTGAGGCTGCCCTTCATGGACAGGTTCAGCGACAGCAGGGCCATCAGCTGGTCCTCCACCACGATGGGCAGGTTCTTGGTGTTGCCCTTGCCCTCCAGGACGAACTCGCCGCTCTTGCCCTGGCGGTTCGCGGTGGCCGTCAGCTCCAGCGTGCCGTTGCCGGACTTCGCGGTGAGCTGCTTGAGGTCGATGCGCTCCTGCGACGCGAGCAGCTTGAGCTGGATGTCGTGGTACTCGCCGAGGCCCATCAGCCCCAGCCGGCCGTCCTTCCACGCGAGGTCGCCCTTGAAGGTGGGCGCGCCCACGGTGCCGCCCAGGTTCGCGTCCGCCTGCATGAGGCCGCCCAGCGAGCGCACGTACGGGGAGATGCCGGAGAGGAACGTCGGGTCGAAGCGGCGCGCGCGCAGCGACAGCTCCACGGGCGCCCGCTCCACCTTCTTCGCCGGCCCCTGCGCGGCCCGGAACGCGGGCAGCGACAGGTCCAGGGTCATGGTGCCGCCCAGGAGCAGCGACCCGCCGCCGGGCGCGGTGAGCATCGCGTCGAAGAGGGACTTCGCCTCCGAGTAGGAGTAGTGCAGCCGCGCCTGGCCCAGCGCCGTCTGCGCGACGCCCAGGCCCTGCATGCCCGCGTTCACCTCCAGCTCCGGCGCCTCCGGCGTGCCGCGCGCCACCAGCTCCATGGACAGCACGCCCTGCGGTCCGCGGTTGCCCTGCGCCGGCTGCGCCGCCATGCCGGGGAGCTCATTCAAGGGCACCGGGCCCACGCGCCCCTTCATGCGGAAGGGCACGCGGCTGACCACCTCGCGCTCCTGGAGCGCGGCCAGCGGCGCCAGCACGCGCGCCTCCAGCGTGGCCAGCGGCCCGTTGGGGCGCTGCACGTCCAGGGTCAGCTTCACGTCCTTGTCGCCCGCCAGCGCCAGCGCGGTGCCGTTGAGGGGCGGCAGGCCGTTGGCGGTGACGCCCCGGGCCTGTAGCTCCACGCGGCCCTGCGGCGAGAGCGCGGCGCCGTTCACGTCCGCCTTCAGCGTCACCGTGCCGTCCGGCTTGTCCACGCCCTCGGCGCCCTGGAGCAGCTTCAGCGGCAGCTCCGCGACCAGCGCCTCCAGGTGCAGCGGCGCCTCCAGCGCCTGCGCCGGCGTGGGGGGCCTCGCGATGACGCCGCCCAGCGTGAAGGGCGTCTTCACCAGCACCCAGGCCTGCGGCGCCACGCCCTTCACGTCCAGCCGGGCGCCCAGCGTCGCGTCGTCCGCGTCGGAGCTCGCGCTCAGCTCGAAGCCCAGCGCCTGCGCGAAGAGGGCCTCCGGCCGGCCGGGATGGCGCAGGTCCGCGCCCACCACCTTCAGGTCCAGCCGAGGGTCCTTCGCGGAGCCGTCCACCACCAGCGTGCCCGTGATCTGCCCCGTGGGCCCGGGCGGCTGGTTCGCGAGCTTCAGCGCCTCCGCGACGTCCAGCTTCTCCAGGCTCACGGTCAGGGACAGCGGCTCGTTGCGCCGGCGCAGCACGCCCTGCACGGGCACGTCGAACCTCGAGGACACGCGCGCCGCGCTCAGCTCCGCGCCCAGCGTGCCGGTGGCGCGGTCCTTCACGTACCGCGCCTTCACCTGGAGCCCCAGGCCCTCGTAGCCGCGAGCGCGGCCCTCCGCGAGGGTGAGGTCCACGTCCGCGTCCGGCCGCGCCATGCGCCCCTTCGCCGCGACGTGGCCGGACAGCGTGCCGCCCAGCCCCAGGTCCTCCGGCACCGCGATGCGCGGCAGCCTGGACAGATCCAGGGCCCCCAGGTCGATGCGCGCGTCCACGCGCTCGCCGTCCTTCACCGCGGCGATCTTCAAGGTCTGCGGCCCCGACGCGAGCGACAGCGGCGGCTCCACCGCGATGCGCCCGCCGCCGAAGGCCAGGTGCGTGGGCCACTGGAGCGTCCAGGTGGTCTCCGGCCAGGACAGCGAGACGCCGCGCAGGGCGAGCCCCTCGTTGTCCGCGTCCACCGTGCCCTCCACGCCCAGCGCGAGCTTCGCGTCGCCGTCCACGCGCACGCTCGCCTTCAGCTCGCGCCTGTCGTCGGTGGTGAGCGCCAGGGACAGGTCGCGGAACGTCCGGCCCCCGGTCTTCAGCTCGCTCACCAGCACGGTGGCGTCCGTGGTGAGCGGGTGGGTGACGTCCGGCACGCTCGCCTTGAGCGACAGGTCCTGGATGGCGAGGTCGCCGTAGCTCAGCGCGACGAAGTTGCCGTCCGCCTTCACGCCCGGAGACCGCGGCGGCCCCTGCACCTGGAGCTCCAGCGAGCCGCTGCCGGACATGGGCGGCACGGTGCCGCCGGGCAGCAGCTTGTCGAGCGCCTGGGACAGGAGCTTCAGGTTGCCCGCGGACAGGCTGCCGCGCGCCTCCAGCGCCTTGGAGGTGCCTTCGCCGGACGCGATGAGCGCCGCGCCCGGCATCACCACGCGCAGGTTGCCCACCTGGTAGCGGCCATCCTTCGCGCGGGCCTTCAGCTCGATGGGGCCCACGGACTGGCCCCGGAACTCGGACGGCGTCACCGTGAGGGTCACGTCGCCGTCCAGCGTCTCCACGCTGTCGCCCCCGCCGTGCGCGACGAGGTCCGCGGCGATGCGGGTGGGGAGGCCGCCCTCCATCAGCTCCGCGAGGTTGACCCCGCGCGCCTTCACGGTGGTCTCCGAGGTGCGGAGCGTCTTGAGGTTCACGTCGCCGTCGAGCTCCAGCGTAGCCCTGCCCGCGGAGGCGCCCACGTCCGCCTTCGCGAGGTCTCCGTCCAGGGACGCGCTGCCCTTCGCCTCGATGGGCACCACCAGCGGGTACGCGGGCACGAAGGCCTTCACTGGCGCGGGCGGCACGGCCAGCCGGCGCAGCTCCACGGTCGCGGCCGTCTCCCCCGTCTGCCTCGCCCCCAGGTCCGCCTCGATGCCCGCGAGCCCCAGCTGCGCGTCCACCTGGCGCACCACGTCCTTGCCCTGGCCCTTGAGGACCAGGCGCACCGGGCCCGTGAGCGGACGGGTGAGCCCGCCCGTGGCCTGGAGGTCCGCGGCGAAGTCCATGTCCGCCAGCGCGTAGTGGCCCTGGCCCTTCGCGCCGAGCTCCTCCAGCCGCACCTGCCGCTCGCCGCCGTCCGGCAGCTCCTGCTGGAAGTCCACGTAGCCGTGGCTCAGCTCGAAGTCCTCGAGGTGGATGCGCAGGGCGCTCTGGCTCTCGGTGGGGGGCTCCTCGGGCTTGGGCTGCCGGGGCTCCAGCGCGCGCATCAGGTTGAGGCCGCGCTCGTCCTGCACCAGGTACAGGCGGGGCGCCTCGATGCGCACCTTCGTCAGGTCCACTCGCTGCCCCAGGAGCGGGGACAGGTTCAGCCGCGCCTCCACGCGGGCGATCTCCGCCGCCAGGTCGCCCTCCGGGGTGTAGAGCTTGATGCCGGTGAGGACCGCGCCGTTGAGGTCCAGGTCGAACCCGCCCAGCTCCAGCCGGCCGGCGAGCTGCTTGTTCGCCAGCTCCACGCCGAGGCGGGCGAGGCGTGCGGAGCCGCTGGCGCTGGTGGCGTACACGAGCGCGCCGGCCACCAGCAGGACGAGGAGTCCCAGGAGGCCGAGCAGGCCCCACAGCAGCCGCCGTCCCCAGCGCTTGCGCCGGGGGGGCGGGGCGGTGGGAGCGGGGGTCGTGGGGATGCTCAAAACGCCTCTCCGATGGAGATATGGACCGCGCAGAGCCCTTCCGGGGCGCCCGCGTAGGCTGCATCAGCGGACGTCGAGGCCTTGTCGAACTTGCGCCCGAAGCCCAGGCATCCACCAGAAGACGGATAGATGTACCCGGGATCGCTGACGGGCAATCCCCGCCCGATGTTCAAGCGCCTGGCGATGTCCAGCCGGATGGGGCCCACCACGGTCAGGTAGCGCAGGCCGGCGCCCACCGCGTGGTAGTGCTCGGGACCGAACAGCTTGGGGGCGTTCTTGCCGAACAGCGCCTCCGTGCCCACGAGGCCGGAGTCGTAGAAGACGGCGAGCATCAGGCTGTCCGTGAGCAGGTAGCGCAGCTCCACGGAGCTCTCGAAGAGGCTGTTGCCGCCCACGGGCACGGTGTCCCAGGAATCCAGGATGGGGTTGCCGTTCGCGTCCAGCAGGACGTTCCCGTCGTCGTCCTTCTTGTAGGTGGGCGCGAGCGGCGTCATGGGGGACAACCGCTGGCCGTTGAAGCCCCGCATCGCGGTGGCGCCGCCGGAGAAGAAGCGGGTGACGATGGAGCTCTGGCCGCCGCCCGCCGGGTCCAGCGTGCCCGCGCGCACCTTCACCGCGAGCGTCAGGTCCTTCTTCTCGCCGATGGAGTAGTAGTAGCGCAGGTCCGGCAGCAGGCGGACGTAGGTGTACTGCCCGAAGAAGGGGGGGCCGCCCTTCTGGATGGAGAAGCCCACGTAGTAGCCAGCGCGCGGCTCGGTGCGGTCGTCGCGCCGGTCCCAGGCGAACGCCAGCTCCAGGAAGCTCAGCGCCTGGTCACAGGTCTCCTCCGTGTTCCTGCAGCCCAGGGTGATGGGCGGGACGCTCTCGTCCAGGCTCACCTGCCCCGTCAGCCGGTAGAGCTGGAGGTTGTACGAGGGGAAGACGGAGAAGGACGGGTGGGGCGTCCAGATGACGCCGGTCTTCAGGTAGCCGCCGTAGAACTTGTAGGCCTGCTGGAGGCCCCGCTCGGCGGTGACGGAGGCCTGCAGGGCCAGGTCGCGGAAGAGGAAGCGCGGCTGCTCGAACTCCGTGGTGAAGCTGAAGACGGGCTCGTGCTGGTTGCCCTGCTCGTTCCGGAGCGTCGCCAGCACGCTGGGGATGAACGCGTAGCCCAGGCGTCCGCGCAGCGTGAGCCGGCGCAGGCCGCCGCGGAAGTTGCGGTGGGTCCACTCGCCCAGGACGCGGCCCTCCTGCCGCGCGGCGTCCACGCCGATACCGCCGCCCAGCCGCAGCGAGCGGAAGGGGGACTCGCGCACGTCCACCACCACCGGCACCGTGGCGTTCTGCCGATCCGGCGCGCCCCGGTTCACCTTCACCGCGCCGAAGACGCCCATGCGGAAGACGCGCGCCTGCGCCTCCGCCAGCGCCGCCTCGCTGAAGAAGGCACCCTTGTGCACGGCACCCTGCGCCTGCTCGATGATGCGGCGGGGGGGCACCTGGGGGTTGGCGTCCGTGGCGATGAAGATGTTGCCGAAGCGGTAGCGCAGGCCCGGGGCGATCTGCAGGTCCACCACGGCCTGCTGCGTGGCCACGTCCACGCGCACCTCGCCGCCCACCTCGGCCTCCGCGTACCCCAGGTCCTTGAGCCGCTGCAGCACCAGGTCCTTGGTGGCCGCCCACGTCTCCTCGCGGAACACGTCGCCGGGCTTCATGGGCAGCTCTTCCATGAGGCGCTCCCGCTCGCGCGGCGAGGGCTGATCCGGCCCCTGGCTCAGGGACTCCAGGCCGTGCGGCTCGATGCGGTCGATGACGGTGGGCGCGCCCTCGTTGACCACCACCCTGAGGCGCACGGCGTCGTCGCCCTCGGGGAGGACTTCGTTGGACTCCACCTGCGCCTGGTAGAAGCCCTCCGCCTGGTAGAAGCGCTCGATGCGGCGCAGGTCCGCCTGCCACGCGTTGGTGTCGAAGTAGTGCGCCTTGCCGAAGGGCCAGAACGCGTACCAGGGCGTGGAGGACGTGAGGATGCGGTCCTTGATGTCCCCTGCCTTCACCTGCTTCGTCCCCTCGATGTCCAGGGACTTCACCTTCGGGCCGGTGGGCGGGTTGGAGGTGGTGGCGCACGCCGTCAACAACACGGCCAGCGCGAGGGGCACGGCGGAGCGGAATCGGAGGAGTCGGACGTCGGCCACGTCACGTTTCTTACCGGAACGCCAGCCCCTGACGCGTTTCGCAATGTTTCTTTGTGCGGCGAGTGTCGCATTCCACGACCTCGGGGACGGGGTCAATGTCCGCCAGGTCCCGGGCCCCGCCGTCGCGCGTGCAACCCGGCCCGGGGTGCGTCAGATTCGGGGCCCTATGGTCCGGCGAATCGTGACGTTGCTGTCGGCCTCGCTGGTGCTCGCCACCGGCTGCGGCGTGAGCGAAGACGAAGTCGTGCAGCTCAAGGAGGGGGAGAGCCTCGCCGACACGCCCTACTGCGGCTCGCTCGGGTGCGCGGATCCGTTCCGCTTCTGCGCGGAGCTGTTCCTGGAGTTCGGCCGCTCGCCGCCCCTGTGCGTCGTGGAGAACATCTGCGACCGGCTGGAGTGCGCGAAGGCGGGCCGCCGCTGCGCCGTGTTCGACGGCTTCCCAGGCCAGGTGAAGTGCATCGAGGACTGAGCGCCGTGGGCCGCGGGGCCGCGCCCGGGCGGGCGCTGGGTCCAGCGGCCCCGGGGCGGAGGGCCCTCCGCTTCAGCGGCGCGACGAGGCGGTGAGCCACGCCAGGCGCTCGGCGGCCTCCTTCGTCTGGGCTTCCATGAGCAGCGCGTCCGTGTCCTGCGCGATGCGGTAGGCCCAGTTGGCGTCGCCCATGGTGCCGGGCAGGTTGATGCGGTCGCGCGTGCCCAGCACGTCCTGCCACGGCAGCACGCACAGGTCCGAGCCCGCGTTGAGCGCGGCGGCCAGCGTGGCGCGGTGGATGTCCGGGGTGAACTCGCGCGTCACCGCCACGCCCTGGAGCTCCGGCCACGCGCGCGCGGCGTTGTGGCGCTCGTCGTCGCGGGCCTGCTCCCACCACTCCGCCTGCGGCTCCGTGTCGTGCGTGCCGGTGGTGACCAGCGACACGGCGGGGAAGTGGTGCGGGTCGCGGTAGGTGTCGCCGTCGCGCTCCCAGCGCAGCACCCGGTAGCCGGGTAGCTTCAGGTCCGCGAGGATCTGACGCACGAACGGGGGGATCACGCCCAGGTCCTCGGCGACGATGCCCGCGCCCTCCGACAGCAGCCGGAAGTGCTTCTCACCCTGGCGGCGCCAGGTGGGCTCGTCTCCGGGGACGAAGTAGCCGGTGGGGTTCCCCTCGTCGCGGATCCACTGGCGGAAGTAGCCCACCGCGTGGTCCACGCGGCGCAGGTCGTAGTAGCTGGCCGCCTTGGCCGCGCGCTTCTTCAGCCACGCGTAGTCGTCCTTCTCCATGGCGGCGAAGTCGAAGTAGGGCAGGCCCCAGTCCTGGCCCGTGGCGGAGAAGTCGTCCGGCGGCACGCCCAGGCGCGCGTCGCGGCGCAGGATGTCCGGGTGGGCCCAGCAGTCGGAGCTGTCCTGCCCGATGATGAAGGGCTCGTCACCGCACAGGAGCACGTCCTTCGCCTTCGCCTGCGCGCGGACCCGGTTCCACTGTCCTTCCGCGAGCCACTGGAGCCACGCGTGGTAGCGCACGCGGCGCTCCAGGCCCTCCTGCTGGATGGCGAGCAGCGCCGCCGGCTGGCGGGTGCGCAGCCCTTCGGGCCACTGCCACCAGGGACGGCGGTCCTCCTTCTCGCTGATGGCGGTGAAGAGGGCGTAGCTCTCCAGCCACTCGCCCTGGGCCTCGCGCCACTTCTGGAACTCCTGCGCGCGCGGGGTGCGCGGGGTCCACTCGTGCTGCTCGAAGTGGTCGAACGCGCGCGCGAACGCGGCGTCCTTCAGCGGGAACACCAGGTCGTAGCGCACGCGCGGCGCGGCGCGGGCCTCCGTCAGCTGCTGCTGCTGCGTGTCGCTGAGCGCGCCCTCGCCGCCGGTGGCCTGGAACTCCGGCACCTGGCTCAGGTCGATGAAGAGCGGGTTCAGGCCGAACGCGGAGCGCGTGGCGTACGGGCTGGGGTCGCCGGGCGCGGTGGGGAGCAGGGGCAGCACCATCAGCAGGCGCTGCCGCGCGGCCTTCATCCAGGAGAACAGGCCCTCCAGGGCGCCGAAGTCGCCAATGCCGAAGTCGGTCCGCGAGCGCAGGGAGAAGAGGGGGAGCAGGAGACCGGAGAGCCGGCCAGGAGTGGACATGGTGTGGCGCAATCTGCCCCAGCCCCGGGCCCGTGTGAACTGCCGTCGCTCGGGTGTTCACCCATGCCTGCTTGTCGGGCTCGTGGAGGTTGGCTGGTGAAAGTTGGACGGGGCGCGGTGCCCTCGCCGGCGGAGGGGGAAGTCCAGGTCGACCTCGGCGGCGGCGGCCCCCAGGCAGGACCCTCCTGTCCGCCCCGGTCGTTGGCACTCCCACACAAGGGGGCTGGCAAGGACCTCTCTTCGGAATGGGGCGCGACCGTCGACCCAGGGGGTTCGGTTGAGCCGTGCTCCAGTGCATGCTCTAGCTATTTGGCGCGGTCCTGACGGAAATTCGCGGACCTGTAACATCGCATCCTCGAAGCGTCGGGCGGATGTTCTGCGACTCGACGATTCAAGACCTGGCGCGTCACGATGGAAGCCAAACGACTCGAAGCGCTCATGCGCCAACCCCTGCATGTCGCGGCGCTCGGGCTCGTTGGGGGCGAGCCTGTCACCGCTCGGGCCAACTATGTGCGCCTCGAGGTGCGGGATGAGCGTGGTCGGCTCCGCTTCGAGCACGACACCTGGCGGACCGGAGATGCGCTCATGCTCCAGATGGGCTTCGCGGGCGAGCACCTGGTGACGGTGTTCGGCGACCTGTTCGCCCACCAGGTGCGTGTCTGGGACCTGGGACGCCCTGGCGCGGCGTCTCGAGTCGAGGGGGCCTGGGACGAGGAGGGGGACGTCCTGCTGTGGGCAGACCCCGCGAGCCCGCGTGCGCTCGTGCGCCAGGGCCAGGACGTCAGGAGGTTGGATGCGGCCGTGCCTGCCTTGACGCGCGCGACGCCGCTCGCGGTGGATGCCGACTCCGTTGCATACGACGCAACACACCACCGGCTCGCGCTCGGTGAGGGGTTCGACCCAGCGCGGCTCCTGCTGTGTGATTCCGAGGGACAGGTCCTGCGGACCTGCTCGCTCGGGGCGGGTGCCGTGGATGCGCTGCTGTTCTCGGGAGACGGTCGCTTCCTGGCGGTCCAGCAGGTCGGGCGAACCATCGCCGTGCACGACGTGGAGACGCTCGATGCGCGGTGGCAGAGCCCGAGCAAGCGGAGCCTCGCGGCATCCCCCTGTGGGCGATGGATGGCGCTCGATGGGGCGCTGGTCGACTTGCGCGCGTTCGAGGCCGTGTCCCTGCCACCCGCAGGCGGCGCCTTGTTCGACCTCCGACGGGGCGAGCTCCTCCTCGCCGACCTCGAGCGCACCTGGCGCGTCCCTCTGCCGTGAACCCTGGAGGACTGTCCGCTGGGGCCCGGCCAAAGGCGAACGGCGCTCCCCTCTCCCGCGGCGACAGGTGGAGCGCCAGCTTCGTCTGCTTCAACGTGGCGGTGGGGCTGGAGGAGTAGGGGATCGCCAGCGAGGACAAGAGTTTAGCCGCGAGGAACCGTCCGTGGCTGTTCGTGAACGGACGCTCGATGGCGTTACCCTGGCGTTACGTCTAACCCGCTTCGTGGCTCTACTGGCTGGCGTGGGGCGCCTCTTCCCAAGCCCACGGACCACTCCGGGCAAGGTTAAGGCGATTTCAGAAGCCCTGCCCGGTCCAACAACCCGCGCACCCTCTCGGCCAGCGCCACATGCTCCGGGTTGTTGACCGTGAAGCGCTCGGGAGTCAGGACGATGAGCATGCCCTTGTCCTCCACGGGTTCAATGCGCACTGGGGTCGGGAGAGGAGGCACCGTGCCTCGACGGGCTGACAGATAAGTGACCCAGCCGACGTGCGGAGCCCCTTTGGCGCGGCGGGGCTTCCCCAAGTCCCGGTGTTGCTCCGAAATCGCCACGCCCCAATCTGGTTCCCAAGCCGCAGCCATTTTGCCCATGAGAGCAGCCAGCGCAGATGCTGTTACGAGCCTGTCCTGGCTTGGGCCTTTGCTCGGCAACGTGAAGACGCAGCGGTTAACTCCCCCTTCAGAGTACGCTCCGCAGCGGATGAGGAAGCCGCTGACTTCGTAGTCATCACTTGCTCCATTCCAGCCACCAACGCTGAAACCAAGATCTTCAAAGACCCGATCCTTACCCTGCCGGACAAACAACTCCAATTCGGCAGGGTCGGGACGAAGCGGTTTCTTCAAAGCATCCTTGCGAGACTTTCCCTGCTGGTACCAACTCGCCAAGGATGGATCCACACTGGGGAGTCCAGCAAGTAGGGCGCCCATTCGTCGGGCACATTCCTCGGGCGACTCTCGCCTGGGTCCCCAGTAGGCTCCTGCGTAGTAACTCTCGCTCACGGTCCACCGCTTCTCATGGAAGAGGCAGGGTGAAGACAACTTCAACCCCCTCAACCTCGTTGGCATCCAGCAGTTTCCGGATGGCGTTGGCTGTTTTCTCTTCCGCGACATGCCACCGGATAGGCGTGCCCCCTGCCGCCCTGAGCTGTCGCTCGGCCTGATCGAGGAGGCCCTTCGCACCTGAGCTCTTGAACCAAAATTTCGGATCCAAGTTGTCGAGGAACTTGTTCGCATAGCCCGGCCCCTTGGCCTCCAGCAGTACCCCATCCTTGAACCCATCGAACTTCACGCCTCCGCTGTTCGGGCCCACGCCACCGACCCAGTAAGCCTCATCCGCTGAATGTCCCGTGATTTGCTCCTGGTAGCGCCGGGCACGCGCGGACATCGACTCGTTCGCGGGGCCCCACTGCCCAGGCCCCTGGGAAGGCGCTCCTCCCTTCGAGGCGGTGTTGGCCCGCTGAAGGATGATGGCCGCCCCGGGCCCTCCACTCAACACCGACGCCGCGTGCCCTGCTGGCACCGCGACCCGCTCTAGCGCCAGCGCGCCCTTCGCTGACAGCGAGAGCACCGGCACCGTAGCCTCCGCTCCCACCGCCAGTCCCTTCAGGGAGCGTGTCGTCGTCGAGGCCGCGCCCCAGGTGGCGAACACGCTCGTCGCCAGCCGCGCCACTTCGCGAATCTGCTCGCCCTGCGTCATGAACTGGAAGCGCTCCCAGTACGCGGGGGACGACGCGATGAGGGCCGCCACGCTGGCCGGCAGGTTGCGCAGCCCCGCGATGCTGTCCACGGGGCGGGACAGGAGTTGGCCCAGCGCGTGGTACAGCTCCACGAAGGCGTCCTCGGCCCCGTCCAGCGAGCGGTTGATGACGTCCGCGTCGTCGTACACCTCCGCCAGAGGCCGCCAGTCCGAAGCCTGGAGCCGCGCGTCCACGGCGCGGAAGACGCCGCCCTTGCCGCTGTAGAAGCGGCCCAACTCGAAGCCGTGCGCTCGGAAGGCGCCGTCCTTCCACTCGACGGGCGCCACCTTCTGCTGGGTGCGCCCATCGAGGGCCCACGCGAGGTAGCCGTCTGGCCGGAGGACGGCCACCTGCTCGCGGCTGAAACGCTTCACCCGGCGCAGCAGCTCCTCGCGCGAGACTTCGCCCCCCTCCAGCACCTCGCGCAGCAGGAAGCCCGCAGCCATGCGCGGCGGGAAGGTGCCCAGCGTCACGGGCTTCTGCATGAGCCGGCCCAGCACCTCCACCGCATCGTCCTGGGTGAAGGGGTTGTGCCGGAGGGGCAGCTCGTCCAGGTCGTCCAGGCCCGCGAGCACCAGCAACTTCTCGAAGGCGTCCACCTCCAGGAGGCCCATCTGCACCACCAGTCGCGTCCGCTCGCCCTGGCTGGTGGTGATGAGGGCCGTCCCTGCCGGCACGCGCGTGGGGCGGCGGCGGTGGGTGCGCTCGTCCTCGTCGTCGTCTTCCTCGGCGGACGGCGCTGCGCGTGCGGAGCCCCTTCCGTCCGCAGGGCTTGAGTACGAGGGCACAGCCCCGGCGCGTTGCTGGAGGGTGCCCCGGCTTGCGGGCCCCACCAATCCCACGCACCCGGTGGAGAGGAGGGCCACGCTCAACAGCGGCCACATGCTAGCGCGCATTGTCCACCCCCAGGCCCGATGAACGCAGCCTCCGCGCGTGGCGTTGGAGTGGGCTGAAGCCAGCCCATTGCTCAATTCCACACACGCTCCTCAACCTTCGAGCCAGTTTGCGGATGAGGTCCAGCCCATTACTACGGGCCGCCACCCAAAGGAGCCTCGACATGGCAGACCCTGTTCGCTTTGCATTCACGCAGCCCAGCTCGCCGGGCACGGAGTTCATCATCGAGCTGAGCGACGAGGCGACCATCGCCCACGCGCGCCGCATTCTCTCGGGGGAGGAGAAGAACGAGATCCACGTCCACGGGCGCATCATCAAGAGGACCGTCCCCTACAATCCGAAGTTCTCGTTCCACATCGACCCCGCGACCATCCGCTTCTTCCAGGTGGCCATCGAGGTGTGCGACGCCAACATGGTCTACGTCGAGGACCACCTGGATGAGGCTGGCGGCGCGTTCCTGCCTGGCAACCACTGGTGCCCTTGGGATTCGCGACTGACGCGCGAACTGAAGGCGTGAGCGAGCCGAGCCGCGCCGCGCCGCAAAGCCCTGCCGGTGCGCTCTCCTGGAACGCACCGGATTGTGGAGACACCAGGTCGGCCGCGATCCAGCCGCTTGCTTCCGCATCAACGCTCGCCGGGCCCGCCGTCGGCTCTGGGACGATCGAGGAGGGTTGACGGGTCCCCCCATGAGGGAGGAAGGACCACCCTCGTGAACCCGCTTCCCCTGTCCTTCTACGCCCGGCCCACCCTCGAGGTGGCGCGCGACCTCCTCGGAACCCTGCTGGTGGTGGACGGCGTCCGGGGCCGGCGGGTGGGCCGCATCGTGGAGGTGGAAGCCTACCTGGGCGAGCACGACCTGGCGTGTCACTCGTCCAAGGGCCGCACGCCGCGCACGGAGGTGATGTTCGGGCCGGCGGGGCGCTCGTACGTCTACCTCATCTACGGGATGCACCACTGCTTCAACGTCGTCACGGACGCGCCCGGGGTGGCGGCGGCGGTGCTGGTGCGAGGCGTGGAGCCGGTGGAGGGCATCCCGCCCGGCGAGCGGACGGACGGGCCCGGAAGGCTGTGCCGCGTGCTGGGGCTGAACCTGAACCACAACGGGCTCTCGCTGGATGGCGCGGGGCTGCACCTCTTGCCAGGGACGCCGGTGCCGGACGCGCGGGTGGAGCGCGGGCCTCGCATTGGCGTGGAATACGCCGGGGCGTGGGCCGCTGAACCCTTCCGGCTGTGGGATCGCGACAGTGGACACGTCAGCCGCTTCGTGTCCCGGCGGCCCCGCCGTCGGCCTTGACGCGGAACCCTCCGGCTGGTTGGGTGGGAAACGCCATGTCCCAAGAGGCTCCCCAGGAAGAAGACCGGCAGGAAGAAGACCGGCGGCTCCTGACGCGGGCCCAGGGTGGCGACGTGTCCGCCTTCGAGGCCCTCGTGGGCCTGTACCAGGACCGGGTGTACGGCCTGGCGCTGCGGATGACGCGCTCGGAGGCGGACGCGGCGGAGATCACCCAGGACACCTTCCTGTCCGCCTACCAGCACCTGAAGGACTTCCGCGGCGAGGCGGCCTTCGGGTCCTGGGTGCACCGCATCGCGGCCAACCATGCCCTCATGCGCCTGCGGCACCGCCGGGTGGCCCAGGCGGCCGAGGCGGAGCTCCAGGCGCCTGAGTTCACGGAGCGGGGCACCCTGGCGGACTACCCCGTCACCGACTGGAGCCGGGACGCCGAGGAGAAGGCGCTGGACGCGGAACTGGGCCAGGCCATCCAGCAGGCGGCTGACCGCCTGCCGGAGGGCTACCGGGAAGTCTTCCTCTTGAAAGACGTGGACGGCCTCAGCTACGAACAGATCGCAGAAGTGACCGGGGACTCCATCCCCGCCATCAAGAGCCGCCTGCACCGGGCACGGCTCGCGCTGCGAGAGGCCATCGACCTGTTCTACAACCGGGACAATCGCGGGGTGTGAAACCCCCAGGGCGCCTCGGCATCTTCGAACTGGAACGAGGGGAGCCGCAGCCAGCCGAGGTTCGGATGTATACGTGCAAAGATTCCATCAACCTCCTGCTCGAGTTCCTCGAGGGTGACATGCCCGAGGAGGAGGCGCGGCGGCTGCGGGAGCACCTGTCGGGCTGCAAGCCCTGCGAGGAGTTCCTCAGCACCTATCGGGCGACTCCAGGCCTGTGCAAGCGCGCCATGGCGTTGAAGATGCCCCGGGAAGTGTCGGCCAAGCTGACGGAATACCTGCGCTCGAAGATCAAGTCCTGCTCGTGAACCTGAAACAACTGTCGCTGCCAGAGCTGGAAGCGGCGCTCGCACCGGCCCAGCCGTCCGCGACCGCGGTGCGCAAGGTGTTCGCGGGCGTCTTCGCCCACGCCCGTCCCACGGTGGACGCCATCGCGCAGGCGCCCCAGGTGCCGCGCCGTGTCGCGGACCTGCTGCGCGCCCAGGCCCAGCTGCCCTCCCTCAAGATCGTCGAGCGGCGGCAGGCCGAGGACGGCTTCGTGAAGTACCTCTTCGAGTCGCCGCTGGGCGGCCGCATCGAGGCGGTGCGCATCCCCATCTTCGACGAGAAGTACGTCGTCTGTGTGTCCAGCCAGGTGGGCTGTGCGCTGGCGTGCGACTTCTGCATGACGGGCAAGCTGGGCTTCCAGCGCAACCTCCAGACCTGGGAGATCCTGGACCAGGTGATGCAGGTGCGCGCGGAGGCGGACCGGCGCGTGGGCGGCGTGGTGTTCATGGGGATGGGCGAGCCGCTGCTCAACTACAAGGAGACCATCCGCGCGGCGCAGATCCTGTCGCACCCGGCCGGGTTCTCCATCTCCGGCACGGCCATCACGTTCTCCACGGCGGGGCACGTGCCCGCCATTCGCCGCTACACGCGCGAAGGGCACCCGTTCCGCCTGGCGTTCAGCGTGACGAGCGCCATCCCGGAGAAGCGCGCGAAGGTGCTCCCGATTGAAAAGACGCACCCGCTGCCGGAGCTGATCCAAGCCATCCGCGAGTACAGCGAGGCGCGGCGCGAGCGGGTGATGATCGCCTACGTGGCCATCCAGGGCTTCAACCTGGAGCGCGAGGACGCGGAGGCGCTGAAGGCGGCGTTCGAGGGCATCCCCATCAAGGTGGACCTCATCGACGTGACGGACCCCACCGGCAAGTACCTGCCGCCCACGGCGGAGGAGCTGAGCGCGTTCCGCGACCACCTCCAGATTCTCAAGGCGCCCATCGCGCGGCGCTATTCGGGCGGCAAGGAGATTGGCGCCGCGTGCGGCACGCTGGCGGCGAGCCAGTACGGCGGCACGGTGCTGCCGACGCCCGCGGCCTCACCCCGCGAGGCCTGAAGCGCCGGCCCGCCGACCTGGGCCGAGTGCCCGGCTGCGCGCGGCGTTCGTGATTCGACGGCAAGAACCGGAGCGCGGGCCCTGGGCTCGCGGCGCTACGAGGACCGTGCGCCGCGGCGATGGCCCCCGCGGTCGCGACCTCATGAACGGGCCGGGTGTGTGAGCGCGTTCCTGTCGACGAAGGGCGGGGCTCCTCGGGCTCACGCGCACCGTCGCGGCCGAGTCCGCGGCGGCGCGGCTGCATGCGCTCCAGCGCATCGCCAGCCCGGAGGAGAGCGCCAGCGCGGCCGTGTTCCTCGCCAGCGGCGAGGCGTCCTTCGTCACGGGGAGCGTCCTCACGGCGGATGGAGGGGGCTCGTTCGGCTGAGGGAGGCCCGGCCCGCGCGTGTTCACCCGCGCGCGGGCGGTGGGGGATGTGGGTTCCCTCGGGAGGGGAGACGACTTAAGTCTCGCGCGGAGGGCTTCCGGGCCTGGAGGGCACCGCGCGGATGTGGATCGAGCACGTCGACAAGCTGATTGGGATGCTGGGGCCGTTCGGGTACCTGGTGCTCGGAGTGGCGGCGATGCTGGAGTACGTGGTGCCGCCATTTCCCGGGGACACCATCGTGCTCATGGGCGGCGTCTACGCCGTGCGCGGGGTGAAGCCCTGGTGGCTGGTGCTCGCGGTGGTGACGGCGGGCAGCGTGGTGGGCGCGCTCATCAACTACCTGGTGGGCCAGTGGCTGGCGAAGCGCTTCGAGGCGCAGCCGGGGCGCTCCTTCTTCGGGCTCACGCACGCGCGGCTGGAGCAGGTGCAGGCGCGGATGCGGCACGCGGGGCCGTGGCTGCTGCTGGTGAACCGGTTCCTGCCCGGCATCCGGGGCGTCATCTTCATCGCGGCGGGGGCGGCGCGGGTGCCGCGCTTCAACGCGCTGGTGCTGGGCGCGGTGTCCGCGCTGGCGCACAGCGGGCTCATCCTGGCGCTGGGCATGGCGGTGGGCGGCAACCTGGAGCGGCTGACGGTGCTGGTGACGCGCTACCAGTACGCGGTCATCGGGCTGCTCGTGGTGGCGGCGGTGGGGTTCGGCGTGCGGGCGCTGACGCGGCGGCGTGAGTCGGCCGTGGAACCGTAGCGGGCCCGGGCGGGCAGGAAAATGTGCGGGGACGACCCGTCAGGGTGGGGCGCACGTTGCGCCGGCCCGGGGTGGCGCGGTTGAGTCGGGGCCATGCTCCGCGCCCGTGCTCGCTGGTGGTGGCTCCTGTTGCTCGTCCTGGTGGGCGGGTGTCGCTGTGGCGACAGCCCCAACGTGGGCGGTGCGAGCGCCAGCTTCCGGCCGCAGCAAGAGGTGGTGGACTTCGGCCGGGTGCTGGAGGGCACCCAGGTGCGCCGCTCGCTGACGCTGGTGGCCACCGGCCGCGCGGGCGTCACGGTGGACGCGGTGACGGACGCGCCCTTCTTCGTCGTCGTGTCGCAGGTTGTCGTGGGGGGCAGCGGCACGGGCACGGTGGACATCCTGTTCTCCGCGGGCAGCACGCCGGTGGAGGGAGAGCTGACGCTCACCGCGGGGCGCACCACGGCGAAGGTGAGGCTCACCGGCGTGGGCGTGCGCCCGCTGGCGTGCATCCCGCGGGCCGAGTGCCACGACTCGCGCTTCGACCTGGACTCCGGCCAGTGCATCGAGTCTCCGCTGGAGGACGGCGCGTCGTGCATCCCCAGCAGCCGCTGCCAGGAGAACGGCCGCTGCCAGGCGGGGGCCTGCGTGGGGCAGCCGCGCACGTGCGATGACGACAACCCGTGCACGGTGGACAGCTGCTCGCCGACGCAGGGCTGCGTGACGGAGGCCGTCGCGTGCCCGGTGCCGGGCAACCCCTGCAAGGTGGGCGTGTGCGACCGCAACGCGGGTTGCAAGGAGGTGGACGTGGCGGACTTCAGCCCGTGCGGCGCGGTGAGCTGCACGGCGGCGCGGGTCTGCTTCAGCGGCGCGTGCCGGACGGTGACGCCGCCGGACGGCTTCGTGTGCGCGCAGGCCACGCCGTGCCAGGACGAGGGCAGGTGCAGCGCGGGCGAGTGCGTGCGTCCGGACGCGGGAGACCTGGAGTCCGTCTTCAGCGCGGAGCTGGGCGGAGCGCCCGTCGCGGAGGACGGTGGGCCGGTGCTGCTCGCGGACGACGGCACGGTCTACGCGTCGGTGTGCGGCGAGGACGCGGGCTGCTGGCTCGCCGCGTACACGGAGAGCGGGCTGCTGCGCTACGCGTCGCCCTATGCGGACGGGGGCGCGAGGACGCTGCTCGCGGCATCGGACGCGGGCGTGGTGGTGCTGGCGCCGGAAGCCCTGGAGGCCTACGCGCCCCGGGGCGCGGGTGAGCTGCGCTGGCGCACGTCGCTGGCGTCCTCCGACGCGGAGCGGGACGGAGGGACGCCGGAGGAAGTGGCTCGCACGGGAGCGGGCAGGGTGGCGCTCACGAAGGAGGGGGAGGTGCTGGCGCACGTCACGTGGAGCGCGGACGCGGGCACGGAGCCGCCGCGCTCGCGCCTGGTGGTGCTGAGCGCGAGCGCGGGCGCGCCGCTGGCGATGGGGCCGGAGGCGGACGGCGGCGGAGCGGCGAGGCTCGCCGTGGATGACGCGCGCGGCGCGTACCTCTACACGCCGTGGGATGGGCGGCTGGCGTTCACGGCGTGGGCCCGGCCTGACGCGAACACGGACGGAGGCGCACTCCTGGCGCTCCCGCCCTTCGGCGCGGCGAGCGAAGACGGAGGCATCGCCTCCCTGAGCCTCGAGCCGCTCGGGGCCGGTGTGCCCGAGGGCGCGCCGTCACTGGCGCTCGCGTCGGGACGGCTGCTCGTGGGCACGCGGGCCGCGGTGGACGCGGATGGCGGCGTGCTCGGCGCGCTGGATTGGGACGCGGGCACGCGCACGCTGTCTCCCCTGGCCGAGCCCGTCCTCATGTCCCCTGGAGGTCAGGTCGGTCACGCGCTCGCGCTCGCGTGCGACCACGCGGACGGCGCGCCCTGTGTCGACGCGGAGCTGCGCACCGTGCTGCGCTCCTTCAGCACCGACGACGGCCGCGCCCTCTCGGAGGTGGACGTGCTGCCTTCGCCGGTGCTGCCCGGCGCCTTCCACGAGGCCGCGCTGCTGGAGCTGAACACGGTGGGGGTGCTCGCGGACGCGGCGCTGCCGGGCGGCGAGCGTCAGGCGTGGCTGGAGTGGATCTCCTCCGGCAACAAGCTCAGCCAGTGCTCCCTGCCGGGCCGCGTGGAGGTGGCGGGCGCGGTGTTCGCGGGCGAGCACCTGCACGTGGCCCTGCGCCGCGACGGCGTCTGGAGGCTGGAGTCCTATCCCGTCGGTGGGCGCGCCGAGGCCCGGGGCTGGCCCCAGCGCGGCGCCAGCCCCGCCGGGACGCGCCGGGCCCTGCCCTAGCTGCCCGCGGCCGGGTCCACCCAGAGGTCCTCGAAGCGGACCTGCGGCGGCGTCTGGTGCAGCCGCAGGTTCTGCACGGACGCCGCCGCCACCGCGTGCGTGCGGTCGTGGTACAGCGGGATGAGCGGGCAGTCCTCGCGCGCCAGCAGCTCCGCGCGCCGGTACAGCTGCGAGCGCAGCTCCGGGTCGATGGACACGCGCGCCTCGGCGGTGAGCCGGTCCAGCTCCGCGTTGCGGTAGCCCAGCGGGTACACCGTCTGCGCGCTGGAGTTGAGCAGGAAGTGCAGGAACGCGTCGGGGTCCGGGAAGTCCGCCAGCCACAGCGTGCGGAACGCCGGGACCTTCCCCTCGCGCAGGCGCGGCAGGTACTCCTCCGCGGGCATCTGCTCGTGCCGCAGCTCCAGCAGCCCCGCCTGGATGAGCGGCCGGAAGAGCACCGCGTCCTCGGCGGACGTGTCGCGGCCCACCGGGTGGTGCAGGGTGAGCTGCAACCGCCTCACGCCCGCCTCGCGCAGCAGCCGCTCCGCCAGCGTCACGTCCGGCGCCGGCGTGGGCCCCAGCTCCTGGGCCCCGTCCAGCAGCTCCGGCGGCGTGAAGGTGCGCGCCACGCGCGCGCCCGGGTGGAACTGCGCCACCACGGCCGGGATGTCCATGCCCGCGCGCAGCGCCCGCCGCACGCGCACGTCGTTGTAGGGCGCCTCGTTCAGGTTGAGCCCCAGGAACGCCGTGGATGGCGTGGTGCTGGTCACCACCTGGTGCGCGTCCAGCCCCTTGGCCTCCGTGTGCTCCACGTGCAGGAAGGACACGAGGTCCACCTGCCCGTCCAGCAGCTGCCGCACCGCCTGCGGCCGCGTCTCCGAGAGGACGAACTCCAGCCGGTCCAGCAGCGGCAGCCCGGCGCGCCAGTAGCTGGCGTTGCGCTCCAGCACCATCCGGTCCGCCTGCATGCCCACGACGCGGAACGGCCCCGTGCCCACCAGCTTCCCCGCGCTGTCCAGCCGCGCCACGGCCGTGGCGGTCAGCGCCATCAGCTGGAGGAAGAAGACCTTGGGCTCGCGCAGGCGGATCTCCAGCGTGCCCTCGTCCAGCGCCTCGATGCCCGTCACCTCGCGCGCCATGCCGCTGGAGTACTCGCGCGCGCCCTCCACGTCCTCCAGCAGGCTGCGGTCCGGCGAGCGCAGCGCCGGGTCCATCAGCCGCTCCAGGTGGCGCTTCACGTCCAGCGCCGTGAGCAGCGTGCCGTCGTGGAAGGTGACGCCCTTGCGCAGGTAGAAGCGGTAGCGGCGCGCGGACGGATCCGCGTCCCAGCGCTCGGCCAGGTCGGGCACCAGCATGCCGTCCTCCAGCCGCACCAGGCAGGAGAAGAGGCACGCCGTCAGCTCCGCCAGCTGGTTCTCCACGCTGAACAGCGGATCCACCGTCTGGCGCGCGCGCAGCGAGCCCGCCTGGTGCAACCCCACCCGCAGCGTGCCGCCCACGCGGGCCCGGGGCAGCTGGAAGCGGAACACCTCCGCCTCCAGGCTCGTCGTCTCGTGGCTCAGCTGGTCCACCGTGCGGTCCAGCCCGTCGCCGATGCGGATGACCCGGCGCGCGTCCTCGCGCACCTGCGCGACCTCCTCCCGGATGGACGCGTCGCCCCGGGTGAGCACCTGGTGCGCGGAGCGCAGCTCCTCGATGGCGGCGCTCAGGCGCATCACCGCCTCGGAGAGGTCGCGGCCGGTGCGCGCCTGGGCCTCGGCCTTCTGGCCGGCGCTCTGGCCCACGCGCGACATCTCTTGAATCTGGCGCACCAGGTCCCGCGCGTTGCCGGACTGCTCGATGGCCATGCGCGTGATGTCCTCCACGCGCTGGGCCACGCGCTTGCTGGCCTCCACCACGGTGGCGCCCTGCGCCTCCAGCCGCTGCGTCTCCATCACCGTGGCCTCCACGGCGGCGAAGGTGCGCTGGGTGATGGAGCGGATCTCGCTCAGGGCCTCGGCGGCGCGGTCTCCCAGCGCCACGCCCGCGGTGGCCTGCTCGCGGCCCTCCTGCACCAGCGCCACGGCGGTCTCCACCGCGTCGCGGATGCCGGTGACCATGGTGCCAATCTCGCGCGTGGAGCGCGTGGTGCGCTCGGCGAGGCTGCGGATCTCGTTGGCCACCACGCCGAAGGGGCGGCCGTGCTCGCCGGCCTGCGCGGCGATGATGGCGGCGTTGAGGGCCAGGAGGTTCGTCTGGTCGGCGATCTCCTGGATGACGTCCACGATGCGGCCGATCTCCAGCGACCGCGTGCCGAGCATCTCCATCAGCTCGGCCGCCTTGCGCACCGTCTCCTCCACCCGGTACATGCCCTGCACGCTGTCGTTCACCAGCGCCTCGCCGCGCTGGGCGGTCGTGGTGACGGCGATGGCCATGCTGTTGGTCTCCGTGGCGCGGCGGCGCACGGCGTCGATGCCGCCCTCCACCAGCGCGACGAAGTCCTCCGCCTCCGACGCGAAGCGGCCCAGCTCGTCGCCCGACGCGGCGATGTGCGTGAGCCGCTCCGTCATCGCCTGGGTGAGGCCGCTGGTGCGCTGGCTGAAGTCGTTGACGGTCTCCAGGCCGTCCACCACCTGGTGCAGCCGCTCGGTCATCTCCAGCAGGGCGCCCGTCGTCTCGTGCGCGAAGGTCTCGATGTGCTGCACGCGCTTGATGGCCACCTGGAGGCTGGCGCCGTTGCCGCCCACGGCGCTGAGCGTGCGCTCCACGGCGCCGCCCTGGCGGCGCGCGGCCTCCAGCAGCATGCGGGCCTGCTCGCTCACGCCGTTGCCGGTGCGGTGCAGGTTGCTCGTCACGCGCTGCACCTGGGACAGGGCCCGGCGCAGGGACAGGATGAGGCGGCGCAGGTCCTCCTGGCCCTCGAAGCCGGTGTGGATGGGCGTGGTGAGGTCGCCCTCGGCCAGCCGGGACATCAGGTCGCGCCGCTCGCGCCGCCGCACCGCCGCGAAGCGGAACCACGCCAGGTAGCTGCCCGTCAGCCAGAGGAACGGCACGCCCAGCAGCAGCACCGCCCACCCGGTCGTGTCGTCCGGCTTGCCCGTCACCCACCACAGCACGAAGCCCAGGATGAGCGCGGAGACCAGGGCCGCCGCCAGCCCGAACGAGAAGAGGTACCGTTTGGCGCCCATGGACGGGGTGAAGCTAACCCGCCTTCTCGCGCCGGTCCTCAATTCGACGCATGCTTCATGAGACATGAAGGCCCTCTTCGCCATCGCCATGCTGGCGCTCCCGGGAATCCCCGCCAGCACGGGCGCCGAGGCCGCCAGGGCCGCGGGCTCGGCGCGGTTCGTCTTCGCGTGGCGCGGCGTGCCGGTGGGGACGGTGGGCCTGTCCCTGGAGGCGGGGCGCTTCACGTACACCAGCCGGCACCTGCACGTGCGCGATGGCCAGGCGGGCGAGCGCGTGCGCGAGGTGACGCTGCCCGTGGACGCCGCGGGCCGGGTGGCGGGCGGGGACGCGGTGCCCCAGGCGCTGTGGCTGTGGCGGGGCCCACCGCCCGAGGGGTGCGTGAAGGGCCGTGAGGAGCTGTCCGGCCAGGAGGGCCCCCACTGCGTCACGGCCCGCGACGCCACGAGCGCCGAGGGCACGATGCTGGGGGCCCGCTTCCGCGCGCGCTACGACGGGCAGGGGCGGCTCCAGGCGCTGGAGGTGGGCGACTCCCGCTTCACCCGGGCGGCCCCCGGCGAGCGGCTGCGGCCGCCGCCGGAGCTCTTCGCGGACGGCCTGCCCGTGGAGGGCGGCGCCGGGGGCGCGCTGCGGCTGAGGCCGCGCCAGGACGCGCCCGCCTTCACCGTCCCCGCGCGCCTGCCGGACATGACGGAGTGGACGCCGGCCGAGGCGCGGGCCCTGTCCGCGAAGGTGCACGCGGCCTTCCCGGAGAAGGGGCCCACGGCGGCGGACTGGCGCGCGGGAGGGGAGGGCGAGGCCGGAGGCTGCCTGGCGCACGCCCTGCGCTACGCCTCCCTGGCGCGCGCGAGAGGCCAGCGGGTGGGGCTCGTCCACGGGCTGCTCGCGGTGGACGGCGGCCCCGCCCGGCCGCACGCCTGGGTGCGGGTGGCGCTGAAGGGCGGCGGGACGCTGGACCTGGACCCCACGTCCCTGGACCCCGTGCGTCCGGACACGCACCTGCCCCTGGCGCTGGTGCCGCCCGAGGGCCCCGCGCTGGAGGCCGGGGAGCGCTGGCTGTCGCTGCTGCGCGGGGACTTCCTCGTGGTGCGCGCTACTCGAACGGAATGACGGACAGCTTCGTGCCGGACTTCACTTCCAGGATCTCCTTGGCGCGCGCGGGCAGGTGGATGACGGTGTTGTCCAGCCGGGCCTGGCAGCGCACGGCGCGGAAGCGGTTGCGGCCGGCGTCGCGCTCGGCGGCCACCAGCACGTCATCGCCCTCCAGCTCGAAGTCCTCGTCCGCCAGCTTCATCGTGCGGTAGCGGCGCACCAGGGAGATGTCCGCCGTGTCCGCCTCGAAGTGCGGGCCGCCGTCGAACGGGTCGATGCGCTCCACGTACCGGAAGCCCACCCGCTCCAGCATCCGCTGCACGCCGCGCGTGGCCGGGCCCACCTCGCCCAGCACCTTCTGCACGCGGTCCGGGAACAGCGACGCGTAGATGTCCGACGCGGGGAACAGCTCCTTGATGAACTCCTTGTTCTGGCGGCTCAGCCGGTCCGCCTCCAGGTAGGTGAGGCCGGTGAACTTCTTGCCGCAGGCCTCCCACAGCAGGCTGCGCCCGTCCGGGAGCAGCGGGGGCAGGAGCTCCGCCAGCACGCGCGGCCGGAACAGCCGCCGGTGCATGGCGATGAAGAGGAAGCGCACGAAGGACAGCTGCTTGCCGGGCTTGTCCGGCGTCGCGCGGTAGGGCGGGTCCACCACCAGGCCGCCAATCTCCGTGGGGCCCTCGTAGTTGTACGCGATGGACAGCACCTTGTGCCGCAGGTGCCGCTCCAGCGAGGCGGAGTAGTGCTCGCGCTCGCTCACCTCGTAGTAGATGTGCGGCGCCTCGAACGTCCCGTGCTGGGCGATGATCATCGACGTGCCGATGATGAGGCTGTTGCGCATGTCCTCCAGCACGAAGAGGTACTCGCGCTCGAACGGGTCCTTCACCTTGCCGGCGAAGCTCTTCACCGACTTGTCGATGATGGCCTCGAGCGTCTCCTCGTTGTTCGGCAGGTTGACCGTGTTCAGCACCGCGGCAAGACGCTTCAGGCCGGGCAAATCGGTTTTCTGGACGTCTCGCAACACGAGCATGGGGCACACTGATGGGCGCCCCGGGAAGGGAGCGCCGGAAGGGCCCGTGACCTTACACCACGCCCCCGTCCCGTCAGCCCCCTGGATGCTCCCCTGTCAATGACGCGTTGCGTTCAGGACACCGCTCCCCCGCCCGCCCGGTGGGTGGGGGTGGCTCACGCCCGCCGTGAAACATGTCTCAATCCGGGTGAGGGCCTGTCTGGTTGGTCGCTGTGTTGTCAGGCGACTTGGAATGAGTTTGGGGGGGAATGAAGCCAGGGAATGGTTTGGGATAATGTTTGTCAACGCTTTGCCGTCAAAGCACCAGGCGCTCCCCCTTCCCCTCCCCCAAGGATTCACATTGAAAGCACTGCACCTCTGGCTCGCGGCCTGTCTGTTCCCGAGCCTCGCTGCGGCGGAAATCGTCTGGCGGGGCGATTTCGAGACGGGAAACCGCTCCCAGTACAGCTCGGAACAGATGGTGAGCTCGGACCGGCTCCAGGTGGTGACGAGCCCGGTGGCCGAAGGCAAATACGCGCTGAAGGCCACGGTGAAGCAGGGCGATGATCCCATCAACTCCAGCGGCAACCGCAACGAGCTGGTGTACCTGAGCAACGAGAAGGTGGGCTCGGAGTACTGGTACCGCTGGAAGGTGATGTTCGCGAACGACTTCCCCAGCGTGGACGCGTGGCAGCTCTTCACGCAGTGGCACCACGACGGGTGCTGCGGCTCTCCGCCGGTGGAGTTCTTCGTGAAGGGCGAGCTCATCCGCCTGACGCTGAACGACAGCGGCACGGTGTGGAGCACGCCGCTCAAGCGCGGCGCGTGGCAGGAGTTCATCTTCCACGTGAAGTGGTCCCCGGACGCGGCCGTGGGCTACGTGGAGCTGTGGCTCAACGGCACGCAGGTGCTGAAGAAGACCCAGGCCAAGACGATGTTCTCCGGTCAGAACAACTACCTGAAGCTGGGCCTGTACCGGGACGACACCATCAAGCCGGTGGGCGTCGTCTACCACGACGGCTTCATCCAGGCGACGAGCCGCGCGGACGTGTTCCCGGTGGTGCAGCCGGAGCCGGACCCCGAGGTGGACGCGGGCACGCCGGTGGACGCGGGCACCCCCGTGGACGCGGGCTCGCCGCAGGAGCCGGACCCGGTGGTGGACGCGGGCAGCCCGGTGGATCCGGAGCCGGTGGTGGATGCGGGCTCGCCGCAGGAGCCGGACCCGGTGGTGGACGCGGGCACGGGGACGGGCGTGAAGCCGGCGCCGCTGGACCAGGGCGAGGTCGACGAGACCTTCCGCGGCGGCTGCTCCGCGAGCGGCGGGTCGCTGGCCGCGTTCTCGCTGCTGGGGCTGCTGGGCCTGGCGCGGGCGCGCCGCCGCCGGAGCTGAAGGCCGGTGAAGGACCCTCCCGCTCCGGTGTGGCCGGGGCGGGAGGAGGGTGGAAGGCGCGCGCGCCTCAGCGCTCCAGGCGGGGCAGGAGCCTCACCGCGTCCGGCCGGTCTCCGACGAGCAGCCGCGTCGCATCCCAGCTCCACACGCCCGCGGTCTCGCGGGGAGGCGCGCCCCCGAAGGTGGGCAGCTCCGCCCAGGGCAGGCCCTCCAGCCCGTGTCCCCAGCGCTGGAGCACCGCGGCCAGGTCCTCCAGGCTTCGCAGGGGACCGGCCTCGCTGGCGCCGTCGTGGAAGGTCGCGCGGTAGCGCCAGCCGGGGCCGTGCGGCAAGGCGGGCTCGAAGGTGATGCGCAGCGCGACCGCCAGTGACCGGGGCTCGTGCGGGCGCGGGCTCATCGTTCCACCGTCATCGCCAGCCCCTGGCCCACGCCGACGCACAGCGTGGCCAGGCCGCGCCGCGCGCCCCGCCGCTCCAGCTCGTGGACCAGGGTGGTCACGATGCGCGCCCCGCTCGCGCCCAGCGGGTGCCCCAGGGCGATGGCGCCGCCATTCACGTTCACCCGCTCCGGCGGCAGCGCCAGGTCCCGCATGCACGCGAGCGCCTGCGCCGCGAAGGCCTCGTTCAGCTCCACCAGGTCCAGGGCGTCCGCCGTCCAGCCCGCGCGCTCCAGCGCCTTGCGCGTCGCCGGCACGGGGCCCACCCCCATGAGGCGCGGATCCACGCCCGCGCTCGCGCTGCTCACGAAGCGCGCCAGCGGCGTCTTGCCGGTGGCCTTCAGCGCCCGCTCGCTCATCAGGAGCACCGCGGACGCGCCGTCGTTGAGCGTGGACGCGTTGCCCGCCGTCACGCTCCCTCCGTCGCGGAAGGCGGCGCGCAGCGTGGCCAGCCGCGCGAGCGACGTGTCCGCGCGGGGACCTTCATCCTCCGTCACCCGCAGGGGCGGCCCCTTGCGTTGGGGCACCTCCACCGGGACCAGCTCGTTCGCGAAGCGGCCCGCCGCGCGCGCGGCCAGCGCCTTCTGGTGCGACGCCAGCGCGAAGGCGTCCTGCGCCTCGCGCGCGATGCCCCACCTCGCGGCCACGTTCTCCGCCGTCTCCCCCATCTGCTCCAGCGGGAAGCGCTCCGCCAGCCGGGGGTTCGGGTAGCGCCAGCCGAGCGCCGTGTCCCAGGCCTCCACCTTCCCGGACGGGAAGCCCTCCTCCGGCTTCGGCATGGACCACGGCGCGCGCGTCATGGACTCCACGCCCCCCGCGAGCACCACGTCCGCTTCTCCCAGGCGGATCATCCGGCACCCCTGGATGACGGCCTCCAGGCCGCTGGCGCACAGGCGGTTGACGGTGACGCCCGGCACCTCCTGGGGCAGCCCCGCGAGCAGCAGCGCCATGCGCGCCACGTTGCGGTTGTCCTCGCCCGCCTGGTTCGCGCAGCCCAGGAACACCTCGTCCACGCGCGCTACGTCCAGGCCCTGCCGCGCCACCAGGGCGGCGAGCACGTGCGCGGCCAGGTCGTCCGGCCGCACGGCCTGGAGCGCGCCCCGGTAGCGCCCGATGGGCGTTCGCACCGCATCGACGATGAAGGCTTCCGACGACATGACCCTTGGCTCCGTGTGGGACGGCGGGATTCAGAGATACAGGCGCTTCGGATCCAGCTTCTCGCGCAAGAGGTGCAGCACCGCCGCGTCCGGGGATGCGCCCGTCGTCAGCGAGGGGGCCACCCGGAGCGGCCAGCCGCAGGCCGCCTTCACCTGCTCCACCGTCACGCCCTCGTACACCTCCGTGAGCACGGCCTCGCCCGTTTCGTCGAAGGTGAGGACGCCCAGGTCGGTGATGATGCGGGTGGGCCCGCCCCCGGGCATGCCCAGCGCCTTGCGGGTGCGGCCGTTCATCCGGTGGCCCGGACTGGTGATGAAGTCGCACCGCTCCACGAACGTGCGCGGGCTCATCCGCATGATGATGAGCAGCCGCCGCGCGTGGACGGCGATCTCGCACGCGCCGCCGCTGCCGGGCAGGCGCACCTTCGGGTTCGCGTAGTCGCCGATGACGGTGGTGTTGAGGTTCCCCCAGCGGTCCACCTGCGCGCCGCCCAGGAAGCCCACCTCGATGTGCCCCCGCTGGAGCAGGGACTGGAAGATGTCCGCCTGCCCCACCACCGCGAGCGAGTCCGTCACCAGCGACGGGTCGCCGATGGACACCGGCAGCCGCTCCGGCACGGCGCCCACCGCGCCGGACTCGTAGATCATGAACAGGCCCGGGGCGTGCGTGGCCCGCGCCAGGTTGCACGCGAGGTTCGGCAGCCCGATGCCCACGAACACCACGTCCCCGTCGCGCAGCTCGCGCGCGGCGCGGAGGGCCATGCGCTCGCTGGCGGTGGCGCCCAGCGCCGCGTCAGTACCCATAGTCCACCCCCGCGCACGGCCGGGGCTTCGCCCGCAGCCGGTCCAAGAGCCCCGCCTCCAGCCGCTCCAGGTAGCCGCGCCGGTCCTTCACGCCGTGGACGAAGGCCTCCAGGTAGTCCTGGTACGTCTTCGGCTGGCGCGAGATGTCCTCCCACTTCACGTAGAAGTCGTTGTCCCGGTCGTGGAAGCCCTGCACGAAGCTGGGGTGGCAGCCCCAGGGCTCGTGCACCACGTGGCTGACGAGGATGCCGGGCACCACCGTGCGGTTCGGATCCGCGCGGATGACCTCCGTGGGGACGATCTCCTCCGCCACCACGACGACCCGCTTCGCCGCGAAGGCCGCCTCCTTCTGGGAGCCCAGCAGGCCCCACACCTGCGCGTTGCCCTCCGGGTCCGCGCGCTGGCAGTGGAGGATGGTGACGTCCGGGTGCAGCGCGGGCACCGTGGCCAGCTCCCGCTCCGTGTACGGGCAGCGCACCGTGCGGATGTTCGCGTTCACCCGCGCGATGTCGCCGCCGTAGTAGTTGTCGAGCGGCCAGAACGGCAGCCCCGCGGCCGCGGCCTGGAGGCGCGACAGCAGCCCGAAGTGCGAGTACTCCTCCAGCTCCAGCCGCTCCGCGCAGCCGGCCTCGCTGCGCCGCCGGAGCGCGTGCAGGCTGCCCACGCCCGGGTTGCCGGCCCAGCTGAACACCAGCCGCTTCACGCAGCCGGCCTCGATGAGCTGGTCATAGACGAGGTCCGGCGTGAGCCGGATGGCGGTGAGGTTCCGCCGGCCCTGGCGGATGAGCTCATGCCCCGCCGCGAAGCAGATGAGGTGGGTGAACCCGTCGATGACGATTGCGTCGCCATCGTGCACGGAGGCCGCGATGGCCTCCTTCATCGAGCAGCGCTTGTCCATGTCAGCTCGCCTTCAGGCCATGGCGCGCGTCCAGCTCCTGGAGGCACGCGCCCAGGATGCCCAGCATCACGTCCACCTCGTGCCGTCCCACCACCAGCGGGGGGGCGAAGCGGATGGTGGACTTGCCGCACGACAGCAGCAGCAGGCCCTTCTGGAACGCGAGCTGCTCCAGGTCCGCGACATACGCGGACGCGGGCTCGCGGGTGCCGGGCTGCACGAACTCCGCGCCCACCATCAACCCCACGCCGCGCACGTCGCCGATGACGGGGTGCCCGCGCTGGAGCGCCCGGAGTCCGGAGGCCAGGTGCTCGCCCACTTCGCGCACGCTGCCCAGCAGGCCCTCCACCACGTCCAGCGTGGCGAGCGCGGCGGCGCAGCACACCGGGTTGCCGCCGTAGGTGCTGCCGTGCGAGCCGCGCGGCCAGGTCATCACGGATTCCCGCGCGATGATGGCCCCCAGCGGCATGCCGGACGCGATGCCCTTGGCGGACAGCACGATGTCCGGCATCACCCCGAAGTGCTCCGCCGCGAACATGTGGCCCGTGCGGCCGATGCCGGACTGCACCTCGTCGAACACCAGCAGGATGCCGTGCGCGTCGCACAGCCGGCGCAGCTCCTGGAGGAAGCCCGTGGGCGGCACCACGTAGCCGCCCTCGCCCAGGATGGGCTCCACGAAGATGGCGGCCACCTCGCGGGGGTCCACGTGGTTGACGAACCAGTCCGTCTCCAGGAGGCGCACCGGGTTGCACGCGTCGCCGCACGCGCCAGGCTCGCAGCCGTTCCCGCAGCGGTACGGGTTGGCGTAGGGGATGTGCAGCACGCCCGGCAGCAGCGGGCCGAAGAAGGCGCGCTGGGCCACCTTGGAGGAGTTGAGGGAGATGGCGCCATAGGTGCGGCCGTGGAAGCCGCCCTTGAAGGCGATGATTGTCTGCCGGCGCGTGTGGTGCCGCGCCAGCTTGAGCGCGCCCTCCACCGCCTCCGTGCCGGAGTTGGTGAGGAAGACCTTCTTCGGGCCCATCTGGGGCAGGCAGCCCGCGAGCCGCTCGCACAGGCGCGAGAAGCCGTCGTAGTAGAAGTCCGTGCCGCAGATGTGGAGGAAGCGGCCCGCGGCCTCCTGGATGGCCTTCACCACGTGCGGGTGGGCGTGCCCCGTGGACGCCACGGCGATGCCCGCCATGAAGTCCAGGAAGCGGTTGCCGTCCACGTCGTACACCCAGGGGCCTTCGCCCCGCTCCACCACCAGGGGGTATTCCTTGATGTACGAGGGCGACGTGTATCGCCGGTCCACGTCGATGATGGCGCGGGCGTTGGGCCCCGGGGGGACGACCTTCACTTCGGGATAGAGCGGGTGCATGAGGGCTTCCAGGTCAACCCATCCGGGTCTGGGACTGCTCGCGCATGAACTGCGAGACGTAATAGGGACCGCAGCCGCCCTTGCCGGTGGAGCCGCTGCCCTTCCAGCCGCAGAAGGGCTGCACGCCGGGCCACGCGCCCGTCGTCGCGCCCGTGCGGCGGTTGGCGTAGAGCACGCCCGCCTCCGCGCGGGCCATGAACGCCTCCACCGTGTCCGGGGCCGCGCTGAAGATGCCGGCGGTGAGGCCGTAGGCGCTGTCGTTGGTCAGCGCAATCGCCTCGTCCAGCGAGCGGAAGGCGGCCACGCCGACGAAGGGCAGGAACAGCTCCTCGCGCATCAGCCGGTGCGCGTGGGGCAGCTCCACCACCGTGGGCGCCACGAAGTGGCCATGCGCCAGCGCCGCGTCCAGGGCCGGCCTGTCGCCGCCCGCGTGCACGGTGCCGTCGCGCCGCGCCTCCGCCACCGCCTGCTCGAAGCGCCGGACGGAGGCCGCGTTGATGACCGGGCCCATGAAGACGGACGCGAGCGCGGGGTCCCCCACCACCGTGTCGCGGGCCTTTCGGGCCAGCCGCTCGACGAAGTCCTGGCGCACGTCCTCGTGCACGTAGATGCGCGACAGCGCGCTGCACTTCTGGCCGGACATGCCGAACGCGGAGCGGTGGCAGCCCTCCACCGCCGCCTCCAGGTCCGCGTCCTGGCAGACGATGGCCGCGTTCTTGCCCCCCAGCTCCAGCAGCGCGGGCCGCACGTGCTGCTCGGTGAGGACGCGGAACAGCTCCATGCCCACCCGGGTGCTGCCGGTGAAGGCCACGCCGTCCACCGCGGGGTGGCGCACGAGCGCGGAGCCCAGGCCTTCCCCCTCGCCATGCACCACCTGGAGCACGCCGCCCGGCAGGCCCGCGTCCCGCAGCGCCTGGAAGAGGCCCTCGGCGCAGCCGGGGGCGTCCTCGCTGGGCTTGAGGATGACCGCGTTGCCGCCCAGCAGCGCGCCCGCGCTCATCCCGGCGGCCAGCGCGAGCGGGAAGTTGAACGGGGAGATGACGACGAAGACGCCGTAGGGACGCAGCACGCTGCGCGTGTCCTCGCGGGGGGACAGGCGCGCCATGGGCAGGTGGAAGCCGCGCGCGGACTCCACCTGGCCGGCGTAGTAGCGCAGCAGGTCCGCGGACTCCTCCACGTCGCCCAGCGCCTCCAGCCGGTTCTTGCCCACCTCCAGCGTCATCCCCGCGGCCAGCTCCCACCGGCGCTCGGAGATGAGGTCCGCGGCGCGGCGCAGGATGCGGACGCGCTCCTCCCACGCGGTGGCGCCCCACGCGCGCTGGGCCTCCTTGGCCGCGAGCACCACGCGCCCCACCTCGCCGGGCGCGGTGCGGTGGAAGCGGCCCACCACCTCCGACGGCCGCGAGGGATTGCGGCTGTCCAGCAGGTCGCCGCTCGCGTGCGCCTTGCCGGCGATCCACGACGGGTGCTCCGCGCCCAGGCGGGCGCGCACCGTGGCGAGCGCCGCGTCGAAGCGCGCGTGCAGCTCCGTCAGGTCCGCGTCCAACACCGAATAGGTGATGCGAAAGGTCATGACCGCTCCAGGAAACGGGTCAGGCCCCGGGCGAGCAGGTCCACCAGCTCGTCCACCTGGGGCTCGGTGATGATCAGCGGCGGGCCCACCATCAGCAGGTCGCCGTTCGTCCCGTCGGCGTGGCCGGTGTTGGGCCAGAGGACGAGCCCCCGCGAGAACAGCTCCGCGAGCAGCCCCTCCACCACCTTGCGCGTGCGCGGGAAGGGCCGCTTCGTGGCCTTGTCCTCCACCAGCTCCACGCCCGCCATCAGCCCCACGCCCTGCACGGAGCCCACGTGGGGCAGGGGCAGGAGGACCTCGCGCAGGCGGCGTTGCAGGTGGGCGCCCACGCGCGCGGCGTGCGCCACCAGGTCGTGCCGCTCGTAGTAGTCCAGCACCGCCACGCCCGCGGCCGTCATGCACGGGGCCTGGAGGTACGTCTGCGCGTGCATGAAGCCGCCGGAGCCCTGGCGCAGCTCCTCCAGGTGGTCCTCGCGCACCAGCACCGCGCTCAGCGGGGCGTAGCCGCCGCTCAGGCCCTTGCCCAGCACCAGCAGGTCCGGCGTGAGCCCCACCTGGTCGCTCGCGAAGAAGCGCCCGGTGCGCCCGCAGCCGCACATCACCTCGTCGGCGATGACCAGGATGCCGTGGCGGCGGCAGATGGCGGAGACCTGCTCGAAGTACCCGGGCGGCGGCACGGCCGCGCCCGCCGACGAGCCGATGACCGGCTCCGCGACGAACGCCGCGACGGTGTCCGGCCCCACGCGCTGGAGCGTCTCCTCCAGCAGCCGCGCGTAGTGCGCGGCGCCGTCCCGCGCGTAGTCCTCCAGGCCGCAGCGGTAGGGGTAGGGCGCGGGCGTGGTGACGACCTCCGACAGCAGGGGGCCGAAGAACGTCTGGTAGTGCGGCCGTCCGGACATGGACAGCGCGTAGAGCGTGTTGCCGTGGTAGCCGGGCACGCGGGTGATGACGCGCGTGCGCTGGGGCTGGCCCCGCTCCACGCACAGCTGCCGCGCGAACTTCACGGCCGCCTCGATGGCCTCCGACCCCGAGCCGAGGAAGGCCGCCCGCCTCAGCCCCGCGGGCGCGTGCGCGCACAGGCGCGCGGCCAGCGCCTCGGTCACCTCCGTCGTGAAGTGGGTGCCGTTGACGTACGCGACCTGAAGCAGCTGCGCATGGATGCGGTCCGCCACCTCGCGGTTGCCGTGGCCCACGCTGGCCACCAGCGCGCCCGCCGAGCCGTCCAGGTAGCGGCGGCCCTGGGCGTCGTACAGGTAGACGCCCTCGCCGTGGGTGACGACGGGGAACTCGCGCGACAGGTTGCGCAGGAGCACGTTCCCGTCGGGGTAGCGGATGGCGTTCAAAGGCAGACGGCTCCCCTGGCGGCGCGCGCGGGACGCGGCCACGGTGGATGAAAGGAATTGCGTCGCGAAACGGAGGACGTCGTCAGCGGCGCCGCACCCGGGGGCTGGCGCGCCGTGTCTGGCTCCCGTGTCCTGTCACTGCCTCGCGCCGTCTCCGCGGTGTTCCACGCATCGTCGTCCGTCCTCACGGGCGACCCGCGTCGCCCGGCCAATGGCCCGCGAAGGTGGAGGGAGGGGTGTCCAGGCGCGACGCCGCGCACCCGGGCCGCGTGAGGGCCCGAAGACACCGACCCCCACCCCCGCGGGTGGCTGGAGACAGGAGGGATGAGGAGGGAACGTGCCGGGCAAAGTCCTGTGGAAACAAGGCCTTGCGCGGACCTTCCCGCCCTCCCTCGGGGCTCCAGGTCGAACCGTCCGTGGATGTCTCCCACGACACGGATGCGGGCAGGTCTTCGGGCTCGTGAGCGCGTCCGGCACCGGGGTGCCGGAGTTCCTACTGGCCGTCACTTCCCAGCGCCCACGTGGGCGCCAGTGTCATGGACGGCGGTCGTTCTCACCTACCGCTGCGGGGCAGCCCCGGCTTCGGACCGGGTTCCCTTTTCAGCCTGGGCAAACCCAGGCACCAGCATGGCGTCGTCTATACGCCCGGCTTGTTTCAGGTGTCAAGGCAATGTCTGTCATGTCTGGTTCTCCGGCGCGAGCGGCGGCACGGCGGTGGGACGGCGCTCCGCGTCGAGCGCGACGAGGATGAAGCGTCCGCGCGTGCACAGCTGTCGTGCGCCGGACAGGAGGTCTTCGGCGAACAGCTCCACGTCCACGGTGAGGGAGGTGCGGCCGGTGGCGACGACGCGGCCCACCAGCTCCACCAGCTGGCCCTGGCGCACGGGGGTGTGGAAGTCCACGCGTTCGCTGGACGCGGTGACGACGGTGCGCCGCGCGTAGCGGCTGGCGGTGATGAACGCGGACATGTCCATCAAGCGCAGCGCCTGTCCGCCGAAGAGGGTGCCGTAGTGGTTGGTCTGATCCGGGAAGACCATGTCCACCATGCGGGTCTCCGTGGCGGACGGGGGGAGGGAAGGGGACGTCATGAGGAGGGACTCCAGGCCCGAGCGGCCGTGCGCGCCGCGTGCGGAAGGGACACCGGGACACACGGCTCCCGGGCCCGGGGCACGGGCGGTGGCGGACGCGTGGACCGCGAAGGGTTGCCGGACCTTCCCGCGAGGGCCCGGGGTACCGCCCTGGAGGAGACGATTCTCCGCAGGGGCCGGCGGCAGGTTTTCGGACTCGTGGGCGTGCTTCCGGAGCGCGCTTCCCGTTCAGGAGGCCGCGTCCGTGGCGCCTACTGGCCGTCGCTTCCCAGTCCGACTGCCGGACCAGTGCGTCTGACGGCGTTCGTTCCCACTCACCGCTGCGGGGCAGCTCCGGATTCCCACCGGATTCCCTTGCTAAACCTCGCGGACTCCCGCGAGGCACCGTCGGCGGGGCGCACGTTAGACGCGAGCGCTGCCTCCGCCAAGCATCAAGGCCGGGGCCGCAGGTTACGGATGGAAGGCGCCCGCGCTTCCGTGCGAGGAGGCTCGGCATGACTGCTCACCGAGGGTTGGGGGGCCGTGCCCGCGCGCCGGGCAGGCGTGCCCCGCCGGGCGCGGGCCCTGTGGCATCATCCCCGGCAGCCATGTCGCAGACGCCTCGCAAGGTCTCGCTCGTCCTGAGCTACCAGTACCCCGGCAAGTACGCCTTCACCGTGCTCGCCGGCGCCGTGGAGGCGGACCCCGCGCTCGCGGACGTGTCGCTGCACTTCCCTCGCAGCCGCGAGGCCCTGCTGGACACCCTGCGCGCGCGCGTGGACGCGGGCGACACCGTCGTCGCCGCGTGGTCCTTCTACTCCGCCAGCTTCGGCCCCTCCGTGGAGGAGCTCACGTGGGTGCGCGAGCGGCTGGAGGGCCGCGACGTCCTCTGCATCGCGGGCGGCGTGCACGCCACCGCGGAGACGCTCCAGACGCTCCAGGCCGGCTTCGACCTCGTCGCCGTGGGCGAGGGCGAGCACACCCTGCGCGCCATCCTCGCCCGCGTCCTCAAGGGCGAGGACCCGCGCGCCACGCACGGCACCGCGCACCTCGAGGACGGCAAGCTCGTGCAGCGCGGCCACGGCGAGGGCGTGCGCCTGGACGACTTCCCGCCGTTCGCCGTGAAGCACGTGAAGTACGGCGCCATCGAGATCACCCGCGGCTGCATCTACGCGTGCCGCTTCTGCCAGACGCCCTTCATGTCCAAGGCGCGCTTCCGGCACCGCACCATCGCCAACATCGCCCACTGGGCCCGCGAGCTGCGCCGCATGGGTCGGCGCGACCTGCGCTTCATCACCCCCACGTCCCTGTCCTACGGCACCGCCGACGAGACCGTGAACCTGGCCGCCGTGGAGGCGCTGCTCGTCGCCGTGACGGAGGCCATGGCCCCGGACGGGCGCGTCTACTACGGCACCTTCCCCTCGGAGGTGCGCCCGGAGCACGTCACGCCGGAGGCCCTGGCGCTGCTCAAGCGCTACGTGGCCAACGACAACCTCATCATCGGCGGCCAGTCCGGCTCCGAACGCATCCTCCAGGCCACCCGGCGCGGCCACGACGTGGAGACCGTGGTGCGCGCCGCCCGGCTCGCGGTGGAGGGCGGCTTCGTGCCCAACGTGGACTTCATCCTGGGCCTGCCGGGGGAAGAGCCCGCGGACGTGGACGCCACCCTGGACCTCATGCAGCGCCTGTCCGACCTGGGCGCCCGCGTGCACGGCCACACCTTCATGCCGCTGCCCGGCACGCCGTTCCGCGACGCGCCCCCCGGGCGCCTGGACGCGCGCACCCGGCAGCGGCTGGACTTCCTCGCGTCCCAGGGCCGCCTGTATGGCCACTGGAAGGCCCAGGGCGTGCTCGCGGAGGCCATCGCCTCCCGCAGACAGCCGCGCGCCCGCTAGCCGCACCCGTTACACTGCCCCGCGCGATGGCTGAACAGACGCCTTACTGGCTCCTCATCTCCGTGCTCTTCAGCTCCCAGCCCCTCACCCCGGCGCTGGCCATGACGCTGCACGAGGCCGCCTACGAGCTGTACACGCGCGGCGAGGGCTCGCGCGAGGTGGCTGGCGATCTGCTCTCCGGCCGCGTGAACAACCTGCGCAAGGACGTGTCCCTGGGCGGCATCGCCGGGCCCGCCTTCGAGGCCGAGATCGAGACCGAGCGCGGCTCCGGCGTCGTCCGCTTCGTCCTCACCCGCCAGGGCCTGGAGATGATGAAGGCCCAGCCCCCCGCCGCGCCCGCCAGGCCGAAGTACCTCAACTGAGGAAGCGTCCCCCCGGCCGCCCGGCCGCTCCCGGCGCGGCGCCCCGTCACCACCTTGAGGGCTCAAGGGAGGAATGACGGCATGGACCCCAAGGACGAATACCTCAAGAAGAGCGCCGGCATCCCGCTGGACCCCCGCAAGCAGAAGGACCCGGACGAGCACGGCGACCAGGTGCCCGCCGAGGGCCGCGCCGAGGAGCTCAACGACGTCACCGGGCAGAACGGCGGGCAGCGCACCGACGTGGATCAGCCGTGGAACGACACGCGGCACCGGCACGCCGGCATCCGCGACAAGTACAGCGACGACAGCGACAAGAAAAAGCCCTGAGGTCTCCCCCAGGGCTCACGTGAAGTCAGGGGATGCAGAACGGCCGGAGGCGCGGGGCTACTCGCGCTCCAGGTCCAGCTTCATGCCACCCATGTGCAGGATGGACTGGGACATGGACACCGCGGACATGGTGGCCAGCTCCTCCAGCGCCTGCAGCTCCTCGCTCTTGGGCTCCGCGCCCGCCTGCGACGTCGCGGCCTGCTGCTGCTGGGCCTGGTTGCCCGAGACGTTCACCGGCGTGGAGGTGGCGCCCGCGGTGTAGGTGCCCAGCAGCGAGCCGTGCGGCGCGGCCCCCAGCTGCGCCAGCGCCGACGACACCACCGAGCCGCCCGTCAGCTGCGCGCCCGCCTTCGGCTGCTGCGCGGTCGCGCCCGACAGCAGCGAGCCGAAGCGGCTGCCCGCCACGGAGGAGGTCGTGTTCGTCGTGGCAGGCTGCACCCGCGGACCGGAGAGGGACGTGATGCGGTTCATGGCGGCTCCCGTCAAAAAAAGGCCCCGGTCAACCGAGCGGCACTCCCGAAGGCGCGCCTGTGGGGCTTCAAGTTCGTTCTCCCCATTATCGCCCCGGCCTCCGGGAAGTTGCCTCTTTCGCCTCGCGAACGGCGAAGGCCGCGGAATCCCGGGGAATTTTCCCCTGGACGCCGCGGCCTCGCCCCCCTCACCGACCCTCGGGATGATCCGCCCGGCCTAGAACTGGTGGGCCTCGGTGGACTCGTGCAGGGCCAGGGTGCTGGCGCTGCCGCCGGAGATCACCTCGGCGACCTGGTCGAAGTAGCCGGTGCCCACCTCGCGCTGGTGACGCGTGGCGGTGTAGCCGTGCTTCTCCGCGCCGAACTCGGACTGCTGCATCTCGCTGTAGGCCGCCATGCCGCGGTCCTTGTACTGACGGGCCAGCTCGTACATGGAGAAGTTCAGCGCGTGGAAGCCCGCCAGGGTGACGAACTGGAACTTGTAGCCCATGGCGCCCAGCTCGCGCTGGAACTTCGCGATGGTGCTGTCGTCCAGGTTCTTCTTCCAGTTGAAGGACGGCGAGCAGTTGTACGCGAGCATCTTGTTGGGGAACTGCTTGCGGATGCCCTCGGCGAAGGCCCTGGCCTGCGCGAGGTCCGGGGTGCTGGTCTCGCACCACACCAGGTCCGCGTACGGGGCGTAGGCCAGGCCGCGCGCGATGGCGCACTCCAGGCCGCCCTTGATGCGGTAGAAGCCCTCGCCCGTGCGGCCCGCCGCCTTGTCGATGAAGGCGTGGTCGTACTCGTCCGCGTCGCTCATGAGGAGCTTGGCGCTGTCCGCGTCCGTGCGGGCGACGAGCAGCGTGGGCACGCCCATCACGTCCGCCGCCAGGCGCGCCGCCGTCAGCGTGCGCACGAAGTGGCTGGTGGGCACCAGCACCTTGCCGCCCATGTGGCCGCACTTCTTCTCGCTGGCCAGCTGGTCCTCGAAGTGCACGCCCGCGGCGCCCGCTTCGATCATGCCCTTCATCAGCTCGTAGGCGTTGAGCGGCCCGCCGAAGCCGGCCTCCGCGTCCGCGATGATGGGCGCGAACCAGTAGCGGTCCTTGCGGCCCTCCGCGTGGTCGATCTGGTCCGCGCGGCGCAGGGCGTTGTTGATCTTCTTCACCACGGAGGGGACGGAGTCCGCCGGGTAGAGGCTCTGGTCCGGGTACATCTGGCCGGCGGAGTTCGCGTCCGCGGCGACCTGCCAGCCGGACAGGTAGATGGCCTTGAGGCCCGCGCGCACCATCTGCACGGCCTGGTTGCCGGTGAGGGCGCCCAGCGCGTTGATGTAGTCCTCCGTGTGGAGCAGCTCCCAGAGGCGCCTGGCGCCCATCTCCGCCAGGGTGTGGCTCACGCGGATGGAGCCGCGCAGCTTCTCCACGTCCTTGTCGGAGTAGTTGCGCTTGATCCCCTCGAAGCGCTGCGCATGGAGCTTCGCGTGGGGGGAGGCATCGGAAGTGGTCGGCGTCGCGTCGTACATGCCAGGACTCCTCGGGCTTGCGGTGAAGGGTGGAAGAGACTTCGGTGAAGCGGGTTGGGCGGCGTCAGGACTGCGGATCGAGGGCCTCGTAGGCCGGCAGGGTGAGGAAGTCCTCGAAGGCGGGCGCGGTGGAGAGCTGCTCGAAGAGCTCGCGGGACTTCTCCATGTGCGCCTGGCCGTAGCGCTCGGTGGCGCCCTCGCGGTCCATGCGCGCCATCTCCTCCGCGAGCAGCGTGCGGAACAGCTCCGGCGTCACCTTGCGGCCGTCCTCCAGCGTGGCGCCGTGGTGGATCCACTGCCACACCTGGGCGCGCGAGATTTCGGCCGTGGCCGCGTCCTCCATCAGGTTGTAGAGGGGCACGCAGCCCAGGCCGCCCAGCCACGCGGCGGTGTACTGGATGCCCACGCGGATGTTGTGGCGCAGGCCCTCCTCCGTGCGCGTGCCGGAGGGCACCTGGAGCAGGTCCGCCTCCGTGACGCGCACGTCCTCGCGCTTGTTGGCCACCTGGTTGGGGCCCTTCATCCGCGCGTCGAAGATCTCCTTCGCCACGGGGACGAGGCCCGGGTGCGCGACCCAGGTGCCGTCGTGGCCGTTGCTCACCTCGCGCAGCTTGTCCGCGCGGACCTTGGCCAGCACCGCGTCGTTGGCGGCCGCGTCCCCCTTGATGGGGATGAAGGCGGCCATGCCGCCCATGGCGTGCGCGCCCCGTCGGTGGCAGGTCTGGATGAGCAGCTGCGAGTAGGCGTCGAGGAAGCCCTTGTCCATGGTCACCTGCCCGCGGTCGGGCAGCACCACGGACGCGTCGGACTGGAGCGTCTTGATGAAGCTGAAGATGTAGTCCCAGCGGCCGCAGTTGAGGCCGGCCGAGTGCTCGCGCAGCTCGTAGAGGATCTCATCCATCTCGAACGCGGCGGGCAGCGTCTCGATGAGGACCGTGGCCTTGATGGTGCCGCGCGGGATGTCGAGCTCGCTCTGGGCCAGGTGGAACACGTCGTTCCACAGCCGGGCCTCCAGGTGGCTCTGCATCTTGGGCAGGTAGAAGTAGGGGCCCGTGCCGCGCTTCAGCTGCTCGCGCGCGTTGTGGAAGAAGAACAGGCCGAAGTCGAAGAGCGAGCCGGAGAGGGGCTTGCCGTCGATGCGCACGTGCCGCTCCGGCAGGTGCCAGCCGCGCGGGCGCACGAAGAGGACGGCGTGCTTGTCGTTGAGCGCGTACCGCTTCCCGTTCTCCGCCGTGAAGGAGATGGTCTTCCGCACGGCGTCGCGCAGGTTCAGCTGGCCGCGCACCACGTTGTCCCAGGTGGGGCTGTTGGCGTCCTCGAAGTCCGCCATGAAGACGCTGGCGCCGGAGTTGAGCGCGTTGATGATCATCTTCCGGTCCACCGGGCCGGTGATCTCCACGCGCCGGTCCTGCAGCTCCGCGGGCACCGGAGACACGGTCCAGTCGCCCCTCCGGAGGTCCGCCGTCTCCGGGAGGAAGTGAGGGCGTTCGCCCTTGCGCCAGGCCTGCGCCACCTTCTTGCGGTTCTCCAACAGTGCTTCCCGGCGTTCACCGAAGGTGCGGGCCAGCTTCGCCACGAAGGCCATGGCCTCCTGCGTCAGCACCTCCGCGTAATCCGGGTTCCAGGGCCCCTCCACGGTCACGCCGGGGCCGAAGGCGGGGGGCTTCTGGGAGGTGCGCGCGTCCATGTCGGCTCCTGACGAGATGCGTTGTAAAAGCGGCTCAACGGGCTGAAAGATGTCTCTACCCTCATGGGATGTGAAGCCTTGGTGAATTAGAAGCTGCTTGCCTGTAAGGCTGTCAACATCACCGGGATTAAATCTGTAAATCCACTGACGCGGCAGGACATAAGCCCCCGGAATCACGGCGCCGGAGGGGGCTGCAATCGCGGGCGATGGGCTCCGTAGGTAGGGATGAGACCCCCATCGTGCCAAGCGGGGGCCTGACTGGGAGGTCACCTCATGGACGTCACGACGCGGTGCAGGGCCTGTTCGGGGGAGCTGTCCGGGGAGGCGCCGCGCTGCCCGCACTGCCGCGCGCGCACGGTGCCGCTGCACCGGGGTGAGGGGCGGGCGCTCCTGGGCGTCTGCGGGGCGCTCGCGCGCGAGCTGGGCGTGGAGGTCTCGCTGGTGCGGGTGGCGTTCGTGCTGATGCTGTTCGCGTCCGCGGGGATGGGCGCGGCGCTCTACCTGTTGCTCTGGGCGTTCATCCCGGCGAAGCCCTACGGCCGGGCCCCGCTGCAGGGGACGCTGGACTGGGTGTCCAAGGTCGCGAACACGCCGGTGGACGAGGACACGCCCCGCTGGGAGAAGCGCGTCTGAGCGTCGCTCCGGGGTGGCCGCCGGCCTTCAGAGGCCGCTGGGGCCGGTGAGGGGCGGCGGAGCGTTGGAGATCTGGCATCCGCCCTTCACTCAGGCCTGCCGTGGCGACGCGGCGGTGTTAATCGCGCCGGGACATCGTCCCTGGCCTGGAGACACCCCACCGTGAGCACGAAGAACGTTCGCATCGAGAAGGACACCTTTGGCCCCATCGAAGTCCCCGCCGACCGGCTCTGGGGCGCGCAGACGCAGCGCAGCCGCCAGAACTTCGCCATCTCCTCGGAGCGCATGCCCCTGGCGCTCGTCCACGCCCTGGTGCTGGTGAAGAAGGCCGCCGCGCGGGTGAACCAGGAGAACGGCTCCCTCTCCCAGGAGAAGGCCCAGGCCATCGTGAAGGCCGCGGATGAGGTCCTCGCCGGCCAGCACGACGAGGAGTTCCCGCTGCTGGTGTGGCAGACGGGCAGCGGCACCCAGACGAACATGAACTGCAACGAGGTGCTGGCCAACCGCGCCTCGGAGCTCCTGGGCGGCGAGCGCGGCGAGGGCCGCAAGGTCCACGCCAACGACGACGTCAACAAGGGCCAGAGCTCCAACGACGTGTTCCCCACCGCGATGAACGTGGCCGCCGTGGAGGCCGTGGTGAAGCACGTGCTGCCGGAGCTTCAAGCCCTGCGCGACGTGCTCGCCCAGAAGTCCCAGGCCTTCCAGGCCATCGTGAAGATCGGCCGCACGCACCTGCAGGACGCGACGCCGCTCACCCTGGGCCAGGAGTTCAGCGGCTACGTGGCGCAGCTGGACCGCGCGAAGGGCCACATCGAGGCGGCGCTGCCGCACATGCTGGAGCTGGCCCTGGGCGGCACCGCCGTGGGCACGGGCCTCAACGCGCCCCCGGGCTACGCCGAGCGCGTGGCGGCCGAGATCGCGACGCTCACCGGCCACCCCTTCGTCACCGCGCCCAACAAGTTCGAGGCGCTGGCCGCCAACGACGCGCTGGTGCAGGGCCACGGCGCGCTCAAGGGCCTGGCGGCGGTGCTGTTCAAGGTGGCCAATGACATCCGGTGGCTGTCGTCCGGGCCGCGCTCGGGCATTGGCGAGATCAACATCCCGGAGAACGAGCCGGGCAGCTCCATCATGCCGGGCAAGGTGAACCCCACCCAGAGCGAGGCGCTCACCATGCTGTCCGCCCAGGTGATGGGCAACGACGTGGCCATCTCCCTGGGTGGCGCGTCCGGCAACTTCGAGCTCAACGTCTTCAAGCCGCTCATCATCCAGAACTTCCTGCAGAGCTGCCGCCTGCTCGCGGACGGCATGCGCAGCTTCCGGTTGAACTGCGCGGTGGGCATCGAGCCCAACCTCCCGCGCCTCCAGGAGAACCTCCAGCGCAGCCTGATGCTCGTCACCGCGCTCAACCCGCACATCGGCTACGACAACGCGGCGAAGATCGCCAAGACGGCCCACAAGCAGGGCAAGACGCTGAAGGAGGTGGCGGTGGAGCTGGGGCTCGTCACCGCCGAGCAGTTCGACCAGTGGGTGCGCCCGGAGAAGATGACCGGGAACCTGTAGGCCCGCCTCCGACCCAGGGGGGCCGCGCGGAGCGGCCCCCTCCGCCCCGCGCAAGCGTGGGACAGCGCACGCTCCAGCAAGAAGGGGGGAGCGCGCGGAAGGGGGGACGATTAGGGTACGGGGGCCATGAACGTCCCCTTCGTCATTGAGACCACGCACCGCGGCGAGCGGGCGTACGACCTCTACAGCCGTCTGCTCAAGGACCGCATCATCCTCCTGGGCACGCCCATCAACGACGATGTGGCCAACCTCATCGTCGCCCAGCTGCTGTTCCTGGAGTCCGAGGACCCGGACAAGGGCATCAACCTCTACATCAACTCGCCCGGTGGCTCCGTCACGGCGGCGCTCGCGATGTATGACACGATGCAGTACGTCAAGTGCCCGGTGTCCACCATCTGCATCGGGCAGGCGGCCTCCGCGGGCGCGCTGCTGCTCCTGGCGGGCTCCAAGGGCAAGCGCTACGCCCTGCCCAACAGCCGCATCATGATCCACCAGCCGCTGGGCGGCGCGCAGGGCCAGGCGACGGACATCGACATCCAGGCCAAGGAGATCCTCCGGCTGCGCACGTACCTCAACGGCCTGTTCGTGAAGCACACGGGCCACACCATCGAGCGCATCGAGAAGGACACCGAGCGCGACTACTTCATGAGCGCCGAGGAGGCCCGGCAGTACGGCCTCATCGACGAGGTCGTGGAGCGCGCCGCGGGCGTGCCGACGCCCAAGTAGCTTTCATTCCAGCGGGGACCGGAGGAGCAGGCCCCGCGCCGCCGCTCCGGGCGGGCATGCGACGGGTGACGGCTTCGCAAGCCGCCCCGGGGTGCAGCTTGACGGGGGCGTGCCCAATGTTCGGGCATGGTTCCCCGCCTCCTCGCCGCCGCGCTGCTGCCTGCCTTCCTGGCAGGTGTGGGTTGTGCCACCGGCGCCACGGGCCGCCCGCCCGTGCCGCCCAGCTCCCAGTCCGTGCAGGAGGAGCTGGGCGAGCGCGACGTCATCGAGGCGGGCGCGGAGTACGCGCGGCAGAACGCCATCGTGCTGGCGGACAGCGGCGACAGCGAGGCGGTGCGGATCCGCCCCAACTACTGGCGGATCCGCTTCGCGCTCCCTCAAGAGGGCTCCGGGAAGTTCCTGGAGCTGGACTTCGATGAGCTGACGCAGCGGGTGACGGGGGCGCGGCGCCTGGACATCACGCCCCCTCCCATCACCAACAGCGCCTTGCGGCCCAGCACCGCGAGCCCCGTGACAGGGGGCTCGGACGGCCGCTGATGGCTACGGCAGCCGGGTGATGCGGTCCAGCGTCGGGGCCGACAGCGGCGAGGCCTCCGAGCTGTGCGCGGCGAGGTACGCCTCCAGCGCGTCCGAGTCCACCGCGCCGCCCAGCGGGTTCGTGCCCTCCGTCAGGACGCTGAAGCCGTCGCCGCCGGGGGCGAGGAAGCTGTTCACGGTCACGCGGTAGGTGGCGGCCGGGTCCACGGTCGTCCCGTTGAGCTGGATGCTGGCGGGGTCCACCTTGGCGCCCGCGGGCGCGGACGCGCTGAACGCGTAGGTGAAGCCCGCGGACGGGTGGAGGATGCGGGCGGTGGTGGCGTCGGGCCACTGCTGCTCCAGCAGGCGCTCGAGCTGCGCGCCCGTCAGCGTCAGGGTGACCAGGCTGTTGCCGAAGGGCTGCACGGTGAAGGACTCGCCGTAGGTGACGGCGCCCTTGTCGCTGGGGTCGGCGGGGTCGCGCACCAGGTCCGCGCGCACGCCGCCCGGGTTCATGAAGGCAATCTGGGCGCCGCCCAGGTTCGCGGGCCGGGTGGCCTCCAACTGCGCGTCCGCGATGACGAAGCCCATGGTGGACTGGCCGGTGGGGTCCGTCTGGAGGTTTCCGCGCGTGAGCGTCTGGTCGATCCACCCGATGACGCGGTTCTCCAGCGGCGCGCTGATGCCCTTGTAGCGGGTGATGAGCTCCGTGACCTCCGGGTCGGGCGTCACCGTGCGGGTGACGATGACGTTCTGGGCCCGCGCCTTCACGACCTGGCCCGTGGTGGCGTCCAGCGTCAGGTCGATGTCCGTGACGAGCCGGCCCACCGACGCGGCGCTGGTGACCAGCTTGCCGCTCAGCGTGCAGTTGTAGGCGTTGTGCGTGTGGCCGCTGACGATGACGCTCACGGCCGGGTCCAGCCGCGCCGCGATGTCCACGATGGCGCCGGTGATGCCCTTGCACTCGTCGTAGAGCGAGTCGGCGGCGGGGACGCCGCCCTCGTGCACGATGACGACGAGGGCGTTCACGCCCTGCGACTTCAGCTCCGGGACGAGCGCGTTGACCGTCTCCACCTCGTCCTTGAACTCCAGGCCCCGGATGCCCGTGGGGGTGACGATGTCGGGCGTGCCCTCCAGGGTCATGCCGATGAAGGCCACCTTCACGCCCTCGAAGGCGCGCACGTCGTAGCGTGGGAAGAGGGTGCTGTCGGCGCCGGTGGCGACGTTGGCCGCGAGGAACTTGAACTTCGCGCCGGAGAAGCCGGTGCCGTCCTGGCAGCCGTCCACCGGGTGGCAGCCACCGGACTGCATGCGCAGCAGCTCCGTGCCGCCCTCGTCGAACTCGTGGTTGCCCACGGCGCTCAGGTCCAGGCCGATGTCGTTCATGGCCTCGATGGTGGGCTCGTCGTGGAAGAGCGCGGAGAGCAGCGGCGTGGCGCCGATGAGGTCACCGGCGGACACCACGATGGAGTTCGGGTTCTTCGCGCGCAGGTCCGCGATGTAGCGGGCGAGGTACACGGCGCCGCCCGCGTTCACGCGGCTGCTGGTGTCCACGCCGCCGTCCGGCAGCAGCGCCTGGGCAATCTGTCCGCCGCTGCCGGCCGCGGGCTCCAACTGCCCGTGGAAGTCGTTGAAGGCGATGATCTTCAGGGCGACGGTGCTACCGCCGTCCCCGGCGCCCGCGTCCTCCGTGCCCGTGCCGGCGTCGTTGTCGCCGGTGCCCGCGTCGTCGTCGCCGGGCGGGGGCTGGAGGGTGACGGCCTTGCAGACGTGGTCCACGCAGGTCCAGCCCTGGCCTTCCGGCGCGGAGTGCTGCTCCTGGCAGTCGAAGGCGTTGGTGCACTCGTCGCTGCCGCAGCCGCCGTGGACCGCGAGCAGCAGGCCGGTGACGAAGGCTCCGGCGAGGAGGAAGACGCTGGGGCGCGCGACTTCACGCGCGCGGGGGACGGGAGGCTGCATCGAGACGGCTCCTGGGACTGGGACGCGATGGGCACGACGTGGCCGGAGACCCTGGCATCGTCTGATGGCGCGGGTGTGAGGGCCGGGTTCCGAATGGGTGTCGGCCCGGTGGATGTGACCTGCCCGATACCCGTCGCGGGCTCAGGCGCCGACGGGCTCCCGGCACATCACCAGCTCCGCGCCGCCGCCCACGGTGCCCCAGAGCACGGCCTCCTGGTCGAACAGGCGGCCGATGCGCAGGGCCTCGTCGCGGGACAGGCCGGGGACGAAGAGGCTCTCCTCGAACCAGCGCCGGTCCTCCGCCACGCCCACCGCGGACACGGCCACGTGGCCCCGACCTCCGAGCAGCGCGAGCAGGCGTTGCTGGAGGCGCGCGTTGGCGCGGGGCGGGCGCGGGTGCGCGTGGGGATTCCACGCGGTGACGAAGGCCCAGGTGCTGAAGCCGTGCGCGCTGAGCGCCGCGTCGAGCGCCGGGTGCGCCGCGCCCACGCGCAGCACGTGCTTGCGGTCTCCGACGAGCGGGTGCGGGCGCACGACGTAGCCCGTGGCCTCGAAGGCCGCGTGCAGCGTGGCGCGCCGCGCGTCACTCATCCGGAGTCGCGACCGCCGGTCCCGCGCCTTGCGGAGGCGAGACCGGGGTGTCCGCCGCTGGCGGGGCTGGCGGAGCCGCGACCTTCGTCCCCGTGCCTTGCGGCGCCGACGGAGGGGTCGCGCCCGGCGGCGCGGCTTGTGGCTTCGCGGTCTGCGTGCCCGGGCCCGGCGGGCTCACGGTCGCGGGGGCTGGCCGCAGCGGCAGCGCCGGGTGCCCTTCCCGCAGCTCGGGCGGAACCTGGCTGGCCACGATGGGCGCCTCCTCCGCCGTCTTCCACGGGCGCTCCGGCCACCATTGTTCGATGGGCGGCGGCGCCAGCGCGAGGAGGTCCTGCCCGGGCCTCGGCGCGGCGATGCCCACGCCGTCGTGCTTCGCGGCCACCAGCGAGCGCTCGATGGGCTCCGTCCAGGCGTGGTACGCCAGCGTCACCAGGCCCCAGTGCACCGGCAGCATCAGCCGGCCCTGCACCAGCCGGTGGGCCAGCACCGCCTGCTCCGGCCCCAGGTGCCAGTCCGGCCAGCCCGCGCCGTACTGGCCCGCTTCGATCATCGTCAAATCGAACGGCCCCAGCTTCGCGCCAATCTCCTCCATGGCGGGGAACAGGCCCGTGTCGCCGGAGTAGTAGACGCGGTGCTGGGGCCCCACCAGCGCCCAGCCCGCCCACAGCGTCCTGTTCTGTTGCAGGAACCGGCCCGACGCATGGCGCGCGGGCGTGCACACGATGTCCAGCCCCTTCACCTTCGTGCGCTCCCACCAGTCCAGCTCCACGATGCGGTTGGCCGGCACGCCCCAGTACTCCAGGTGCGCGCCCACGCCCAGCGGCACCACGAACGTGGTGTCCCAGTCCTTCATCGCCTCGATGGTGGCGAAGTCCAGGTGGTCGTAGTGGTCGTGCGAGATCACCACCGCGTCGATGGGCGGCAGCGCGTCCAGCGCGATGGGCGCCGGGTACCAGCGCTTGGGGCCAATCCACCCGAGCGGCGACGTGCGCTCGCCCCACACGGGGTCCGTGAGCACGCGGTGCCCGTCCACCTCCACCAGCGTGGACGAGTGCCCCATCCAGGTGACGCGCAGCCCGTCCTCGGGCGGCGTCGCGAAGCGCTTCGGGTCGATGCGGTCCACCACCACCGGCATCCGGGGCGAGCTGTCCGGGCTCGAATGGAACAGGTCCGACAGCGTCCGCTCCCAGTTGTTCTGGATGGGCTGCGGGTTCTCGAACCCGCCGTCCTGCCACTGCGGCGAGCGCACCATCCGCGCCAGCCGCGCCCCTTCCGCCCCCTTGCCGAACGCGCGCCACCCGTCGATGACGACCACCAGCAAGAAGGCGCCGAGCAAGAGCAGGCCCCACCCGCACAGGCGCAGCAGCCTGCCGCCCAGCGAGGGCCGCTGGGCATGGGAGGGAAAGGCCGTGCGGAAGGCCTTCTGGCGGGCCTTGTCCGCGGCCCGCGAGCGTCCGGCGTTGATCCCCATCCCCGGACCCTGATGGGTCCGGTGTCCCAGTGTCAATGGGGAGACGTCCCGCGACGCCCCGGTTTTCCCTGACTCCAGCGGCGTCGAGCCCGACCCGTGGCCGTTTCGCGCGCGGCGGGGTCAGGACTCCGGCGGGACGACCTTGAATCCGCGCTGGAGCAGCGGGGCCAGCCGGTCCGTGAGGTCCCACGCCTCCACCAGCCGGCCGTCGCGCAGCCGGTAGAGCGAGTCCCCATGGAACGTGAGCGGCTGGGCGCCGCCGTCCGCGGTGGGCGGGCCCTGGGGGGCCGTGCCCGTCGCGCGCCAGCGCACCATCACCCAGTCGCCCTCCGCCATCACGTGGAGCAGCTCGAACCGCAGGTCGGGGAAGAGGGTGAACCCCTGCTCCGCCTGCGTGCGCACCACCTCCGGGCCGCGCAGGTCCTGGGGCGCGCCCTCGGAGCGGTCCACGAAGTCGGGCGCGACGTACTCCGGGAGGCGCTCCAGGCGCTTCTGGTTGTAGATCTCCTCGGTGAACAGGCGGGTGCGCTCCTTGTTGGCCGCACCCACCTGCCGGGCCCGCTCCGCCGGAGACACCGCCGCGCAACCGGTCAGTCCCACGAGCCCCAGCACCACCCACGACACACAGGTCCTCATGACGCGCGGGAATCTGCCGGGCCCGCCCTGGCGCTGTCAGCGGCCGCGTCGTCGAACCGTTCACCGCCGGGCGCCAGCCGCCCCAGCCCGATGGGCGCCGCCAGGCACGTGTCGGGGATCCCGAACGCGTCCACCAGCCCCACGGCGTCCGGCCGCAGCTCCTCGCACAGCTTCACGCGCTCCTTGCGGATGGCCTGGGCCTTGGGGGCCGTGAGCCAGCCGTGCTCCAGGAACCAGCCGCTGGCGGACTCGATGCAGGACAGGCCGAAGAGGTCCGCCATGAGCCCCAGCACCGGCTTGAGGGACTCGTCCTTCACCGCCGCCACGCCGCGCAGGAACTGCTCCAGCACGATGCGCTCCACGCTCGCGTGCGCCAGGGCCAGGAGGTGCGCCTGCACCTGGTTGAAGGCGGCGAAGGCCTCCACGCCCGCGGTGAGGCGCTTGCGGATGCGCTTGGACACCGACGCGAGCAGGGCCTCCTCGCGGAAGCGCAGGGCGCGCAGCTGGAAGTCGCTGTCGCGCAGGTGGTCCGAGTCCGTGCGCCGGCCGGCGATGGGGTTTCTATCCGTGAGCACCGTGGTGGCCTGGTCCACGAGGAGGCGCAGGACGGCGAAGACGCGGTCGTCCTCGAAGCGCTGGCGGTAGCCCGTGAGCAGGCCCTTGGCCACCAACTGCATGAGCACGGTGTTGTCGCCCTCGAAGGTGGTGAACACGTCCGTGTCCGCCTTGAGCGACGCGAGCCGGTTCGCGGTGAGGTAGCCCTGGCCGCCGCACGCCTCGCGGCACTCTTGAAGGGTGGCGGTGGCGTTCCACGACGCGTAGGCCTTGAGGCCCGCGGCCAGCGCCTCCACCTCGCGCGCGTCGTCCTCCGTGCGGTGGACGTAGCGGTCCACCAGGTACTCCAGCGCGAAGTCCACCGCGTACGCCTTGGCCACGAGCGGCAGCAGCCGCAGCTGGTGCACCTGGTGGTCCAGCAGGCGCACCTCGGGTGCGCCCTGGGGGCCGAACTGGCGGCGCAGGTCGCCGTAGCGCACGGCGATGGTCAGCGCGCTCTTGGTCGCGCTCAGGGACGCGCACGCCACGCTCACGCGGCCCGCCACCAGCGCGCCCAGCATGGTGAAGAAGCGCTTGGAGTCGCCGGTGATGGAGGAGGTGTACTCGCCGGCCTCCGTCACCTGCCCGTAGCGGTCGAGCAGGTTCTCGCGCGGCACGCGCACGTGGTCGAACCACAGCCGGCCGTTGTCCATGCCGTTGAGGCCCATCTTCTCGCCGCAGTCCTCGATGCGGATGCCCGGCAGGACCCTGCCGTGCTCATCGCGCAGCGGGACGAGCAGCGCGTGCACGCCCAGCCGCTCCCCGTCCACCTCCAGCTGCGCGAACACGGTGGCGATGCGCGCGTGGCGGGCGGCGTTGCCGATCCACTCCTTGCGAGCGGTCTCCGACGGCGTGTGGAGGATGAACTCGCGCGTGGCCGCGTCGTAGCGGGCCACCGTCTCGCAGTCGCGGACGTTGGAGCCGTGGCCCAGCTCGCTCATCGCGAAGCAGCCGGGCAGCTCCAGCGTGGCCACCCCGGGCAGGTACTGCTGGTGGTGCCGCTTCGTGCCGAGGAACAGGATGCTGGAGCCGAACAGGCCGAAGTGCACGCCCGCCTTGATGACGAGGCTCAGGTCGAAGAAGGCCATCGTCTCGAAGGCGGCGATGAAGGCGCCCAGGTCCCCGCCGCCCTCGCGCCCCTTGGGGTAGGCGAGCAGGCCCAGGCCGTCATGGGCCAGGTGCTTGAGCCAGTCGAAGACCTGCTCGCGGTAGGCGGTGGTGGTGAGCCCTTCCTTGTAGCGGAAGTCCGCGTCCTCCAGCCAGCCGCGCACCTGCTGGCGGACGTTGGCGTAGGTGCGGTCCAGCACGGCCGTCATCGCCGCGGGGTCGAACGAGGCCGTGTGCGAGCGGGGCTCCGCCCGCGGGACGCGCGACGCCCTGGGCACCAGCGAGCGCACCGCTTCCTTTCCATCCACGCCCAGGGTGGCCTCGATGGAGGCGAGGGCCCTGGCCAGCTCCACCGGGGAGATGCTCAGGGGCGCCTCACCCGCGAGCGCCTGGGCCAGCTGCACGCCCAGCTCCGCCAGGTTCTGCTGCTGGCTGCTGGCCAGCTGCTCCGCGGTGGCGCGGATGTGCTCGCGCACGATGGCGAGCTCGCGGGGCGGCGGCGGACGCAGCGGATCCACCCAGAGGGCCAGGACGGAGCTGGACTTGAGGTCCAGCCAGGGCTGGGAGCGGGCGGCGGCGCCCAGGGCCCGGAGCTCGTCGCCGGTCAGCTCGCCGTCCGTCCAGGCGATGTAGAGCATGGGGACCAGCGGCGCGAGGCTGGACAGGGCCAGGAGCTCCCGGGCGGAGGGGCGGGAAGGGGCGTCGAGCATGCGGGTCTCTCCAGGCGACGGAACGAAAAGACGGCAGTGTCATCACCCGGGCCCGGCACGGCAACGGTGGAATCCGGTCCTGTTCACCGCGTGGACGTCAGCCCCTCGGGGGCAAGCGGTCCCACGGGAGGGCCCCCGTCGGTTTTCGTTGAACGAAGGGGGGCTCGGGGGGAGCGGTAGGTCGCGTTCACGGCGCCGGCAGGCGGGCGGGCGGTGGCTGCCGCAGCCCGGCGTTCCTAGCTTGTGGGTGCCATGAGCGAGCTGATGGACGAGCTGCTGCCCCAGCCGGGAGCCCACGGGTTCGACGGCGGCGACGAGACGCGCAAGCACGAGATGCAGGGGCCGTTCGAGCTGCCACCGGGGCCGGAGGGCTTCTCCTTCGCGCTCTACCAGTCCACGGGCGTGGGGCTGTCGCCGGGGCACCGGATGCACCTGCTGGAGAACAGCCAGGTCTTCGACCGGATGTTGGAGGACATCCGCGCGGCGAGGCACAGCGTGCACATGCTCGTCTACATCTGGCGGCCGTGTGAGCTGTCGGACCGGTTCGTGGAGGCGCTGACGGAGCGCTCGCGCGCGGGCGTGCAGTGCCGCGTGGTGGTGGACCCCGTGGGCAGCGAGGAGACGTCGGGGGACAAGGACTTCGACCAGCAGATTGAAGGCCGGCTGACGGACGCGGGCGTGGAGGTGCATTACTACCGGCTGCTCGCGGGCAAGGTGCTGGGACGGCTGCTCGGCCGGTCGCACCAGAAGCTGGTCGTGGTGGACGGGCGCATCGCGTACACGGGCGGCTTCGGCATCTGGAAGGTGTGGGAGTGGGAGGGGCTGAAGCAGGACAACTGGCGGGACACGCACCTCCGCGTGGAGGGGCCGGAGGTGCGGCGCATCCAGGTGACGTTCGCCAAGCATTGGCAGGAGTCCGGCGGAGGCCTGCTGCCGCGCGAGTGCTTCCCGGAGCTGGAGGCGGGCGGCGGCGGGTGCGCGGCGTTCATCGACAGCTCCGGGCGGTTGGGCATCACCGAGGCGGAGCGGATGGTGCGGCTGGTGGTGGCGGCGGCGACGAAGCGGCTGTGGATCTCCAACGCGTACTTCACGCCGCCCAACGACATCCTGGAGCAGCTGGAGGTGAAGGTCCGGCGGGGCGTGGACGTGCGGGTGATGGGGCCGGGGCCGCATCACGACGTGCCGGTGGTGCGCGCGTCGCAGCGGTCCACGTATGAGCGATTGCTGGGGGCGGGCGTGCGCATCTGGGAGTACCAGCCGGCGATGCTGCACTCGAAGACGCTGCTGGTGGACGACTGGCTGTGCGTCGTGGGCTCCACGAACCTGGACTCGCTGTCGCTCAACAAGTTGAGCGAAGGGTCGCTGGTGTTCGAGGACCGGGAGATCGCCGCGAAGCTGGAGGCGTGCTGGGAGAAGGACGCGAGGCACGCGAAGGAGATCTCGCTGGAGAACGGCGGCCGGACGAACCCGTGGCGTCGGTTCGCTCGGAGGGCCACGCAGTGGGCGGGGCACGACCGGTAGGCTTCAGCGGTGGGAGGTGACGCCCACCTGTCGGCAGTAGGGGAGGACGGGGCAGGTGGAGCACCTGGGCCGCGCGCCGGTGCACACGTGCTTGCCGAAGGGGACGAGGAGCCGGTTGAGCTCCACCCAGTAGGGGCGGGGGAGGACGGCTTCGAGCGCGGCGAGGGTGCGCTCCGGGGTGGAGGCGTTCACGTAGCCCCAGCGGTTGGTGACGCGGTGGACGTGGATGTCCACGCTGATGGCCTCATGGCCGCAGGCGATGCCGAGCGCCAGGTGCGCGCACTTGGGGCCCACGCCCTTGAAGGACTGGAGCACGTCCGGATCCGCGGGGAGCTGGCCGTGGAGCTCATCGCGTGTGCGCACGGCGATGGCGTGGACCTGGTGGGCCTTGCCTTCGTGGAAGGTGACGGGGCGGATGAGCGCGTCGATCTCGGCGGGCGTGAGTCGCGCGAGGGCCTCGGGCGTGTGGGCGCGGCTGAGGAGCCGGAGGGCCGCGGGGAGGCTGACCTCATCGAGCGTGCGGATGGAGAGGATGCACGCGATGAGCTGTTCGAAGAGGGAGCCATGGCCCTTCGCGGCCAGCTCGAACATGGCCGCGTCGGCGAAGGCGCGGACCTCGTGGCGCACGCGGCGGAGGACCTCTTCGATGTCGAACGGGAGCTTGTCCAGGGTCGTGTGCGGGAGCGCGGCGTGCGAGGTGCGGGCACTCCGGGCGAGAGGCGCCCGCCGTGGACCTGTCGCCGTCGTGGACCGGGACTGCTTCTTGACCGCCATGCGGGCCTCCTGACCTGGGAAGTTGGGCCCGGAGGGAGTGACTGGCCGGGCGCACTTGCCGGGCCGGTGGGCGGGCGGTCAGGCTTGCTGGGGGATGCGGCAACGCTCCTGCTCAATCGTGTGGAGTCTCCTGGCACTGCTGCTCGCCTGCGCGAGCCCCAGGCTCTATTTCCTGAGCAGCGAGCTGCCTCAGCTGGAGAACGACTCAAGGCTGATTGGCGCTCCTGGTCCCTGGGCTCATCCGGATGTCCCGGTGGTCTACGCGGACATGGGCGCTGTCCCTGGCGACCTGGTGCTACCCGCTCCTGAAATGGAACTTCGAGGGGAAGGTCTCTCTCTGGAGAGAATCGGAGCGAAGATGGCAGTTGGAGGCCCGTTGCGAGCCTTCACCTCCCAGCAGCCTCAGCTCTACCCCTCCACCTCCGAAGTGCTACCCCGATGACGCGGATCCGTAATCTCTCCTGGAGAGGTGCCACGTGCTGAATCGCTGGACGTGGTGGTGGGCCTGGAGGAAGGCGTCTACTTCGTCCGGGTCGACCGGCGGCTCGACCGATGCGGATGGCCCGCGGGGAGCCAGCTGGAGCTCGACCGGTTCGAACTGTACGCCGTGTCGCCCGAGGGCAAGCTCCTCGCGCGGCGCACGTTCATGCCGTAGCGGTCAGGCGGACCGGGTCAGGTTCAGGGCGTACCAGCGGTCGCAGCCGAAGTGGCCGGTGCGGCCCATGGGGGCGCTCAGCGGTTCGAAGCCGACCTTGAGGTAGAGCTTCTGGGCCTGGTCCATGCCCGCCAGCGTCTCCAGGTAGCACTGCCGGAAGCCGGCGCTTCGCGCGAACTCCAGACAGTGTCTCAACAAGCGCTCGCCCAGGCCGTGGCCCCGGGCCTGGGGGAGGAAGTACATCTTTCGCAGCTCGCAGACGTCCGGCGCTCCCCCGTCCAGCGGCGCGATGCCCGCGCCTCCCACCACCTGACCCTCATGCTCCACGACGTAATACACGTGCCGGGGCCGGCTGTAGGCCGCGCTCATCGCGTCCACCTCCGGGTCGTGGATCGCGAACCCCGGACCGTCCGCTCCGAACTCCGGCATCACCGCGCGGATGACCGCCGCCACCGCCGCGTCGTCCCGGGCCTCGATGGGCCTCAACGTCCGTTCCGTGCTCATGGCGCGCACCGTCCCATGACTCCAGCCCGCCGGCCAGCCGCGCCGGGTGTGCACCTGTGCAGCGCCCTGCACAACCGCCACGCGCCCGACGCACCTCCCCAGGTTTCAATCCCGCGCCCTTCCAGGGCATCCTTCGTGGCACGGTCGTTGTAGAGGGGGAAGTCCCATGTACTGTCCTGACTGCCGACAAGAACGCCTGGGGAGCGCGGCCCAGTGCGTCGTCTGTGGCAATCGTCTCGCCGCTCGCGCGCGCTCCGCCATCGAGGCCGAGCTCGCGCACGTCCACTTCCTCCTGGATGAGGTGCGTCGCTGGGACCCCGGCGAGGTGCCGCCCCACGTCGGCCGCCGCCTCGCCGAGCGCTACGAGCGACAGGCCCGCGTCCTTCTCTCCGTCCTCACCGAGACGCCCATCGAGGCGCTGACCTCCGCGCCCGTCGAGCCCCCGCAGGACGCCGTGGTGGCTCCCTCGATGGGAGAGGGCGCCGTTGCCCTCGGTCTCGTGACGCTTCCCTCCGGGGATGCCGCTTCCACCGAGGTCCCGGTTGCGCAAGCCGTGGCCTCCGACGCCGCAGAGGACCTCGTCCCCGCCGCGCACATCGCCGATGCCTCCACCACGGAGGCGCCCGCTGAGCCCGTTGCCGCTGCTGACGCCGCTGCCGTCGCGCAGGTCGCTGCCACTACCTACGTTGCCGCTGCTGACGCCGCTGCCGTCGCGCAGGTCGCTGCCACCACCCACGTTGCCGCAGCTGACGCCGCTGTCCCCGACGCCGCCGCGATCCCCAACGCCGCGGGCGCCACGTTCCACTTCAACTCGCTCGACCTCATCGCGTGCCTCGGCATCGCGTCCCTGTCGGATGGCTCGGCGGCTCGCCGGCTGAACACCTCGCGTGCGCCCGCTGCCTCCCGCGCGCAGGACGCGAACGCATCGCGCGCCTCCGCGGCCCGCCGGCTGCCTCCGAACCCGGCCGAACCGTTCATGGAGCCGCCCGCTCCGAACAGCCGCACCGCCCGACTCATCGAGAAGACCTCCTCGTGGAGCAGCGTGTGGCGGCCGTTCCTCTACGAGAGCATCGCGTGGTTCATCGGCGCGTTCCTCATCCTCTCCGGCACGCTCTACTTCGTCTTTGAGTCCTGGGACGGGATGACGTCCGTCACCCGCTCGCTCACCGTCTTCCTGATGACCGTGGGCTACTCCGTCGGCTTCTCCGTGTGGGGTGGCGTCCTCGCCCGTCGCGACTCCCTGCGCAAGCCGGGTCACATCCTCGGCCTCATCGGCGCCGCCGTGGCCCCGCTCGGTGGCGTCGCGCTGGGCCCCCTGGGCTTCGGTGAGGCCCTCCAACTCGACGGCGTGCGCCCCGTGCTGCTCGTGCCGCTGCTCTTCGTCTGGGCCGGCGCCGCCGCCTGGCTCGCTCGCAAGCCCACCGAGTTCTTCGACGCGCCCTCCCGCCCGTTCATCCAGCTGGGCCTCGTTGGCGCCACGCTCATCATGGGCCTGGCTCCCCTGGCCGCGCGCATGGGCGCCCCGGCGGTGTGGCTCAACGCCCTGCCGTGCGTCCTCTTCTTCCTGCTGTCGAGCAAGGCCCCCACCACGCCTCGCAAGAGCAGGGTGCTCGCCTTCGCGCTCGCCGCGCCGCTGTACCTCACCGCGCTGTTCGCCATCCGCCTGCACCTGGGGCTGAGCGCCGCGGGCGTCTCCGTCCCTCCTGGGACCTACGCGCCGTTCGCCGCCTTCCTGCTCGCCACCTGCCTGCGCTTCCGCACGCTCGACGTGAAGCGCGCAGCGGATCCGCTCGCGGTCGTCACCATCGCGCTCCAGGTGGCCTGCCTCGCGGGCGCCATCGTCGGCACCAGGCCCGCCTTCTTCTTCACCGCCGCCATCTTCACCGGCACGCTCGTGTCGCTGTCTCGCGGCCCCGTGAGCCGGCTGCCGTGGCTCTACCCGGCGTATGCGGGCGCCTACTTCAGCTATGCGTCCAGCGCGCAGTTGATCCCGCACGCCCTCACCCTGCTCATCAACGCCATCAAGACGCGCATGGGCTACCCGCCCGCGGCGCCGCTGCCCTTCCAGTACGGCGCGCTGACGGCGCTTCCCTTCGTGCTCGCGGGGCTGGTGCTCGCGTTCTTCTGCCAGAAGCGCGGCGAGCGCACCGGGGACGCGCGCTCCCTGGGGATCGCGGACGTGCTGCTGCGCGCCACCACCTGGGCCGCGCCCGCGTTCGCGCTCTACTCACACCTGGGGCCCGACTCGCGGCCCTCCTTCACCGCCACGCTCGCCCTGGCCGTGATGTCCCTGGGCGCGGGCCTGCTGTTCAAGCGCTTCCCGCTGTCCGCGGTGGGCTCGGTGCTCTTCGGCGTGCTGCCCTTCAGCGCCCTCCGCGTCTACGGCGCGGGCCCCGCGTCCGTCGTGGCGGGCGTCCTGGCGCTGGGCCTGGCGGGGGTCGCCTGGCGCCTCGTGGACGAGCGCACGCGGCGCTTCGTCTCCGCTGTCGCCGGCGTCATCGCGACGTGCGGATTCGCCATCGCGCTCGGAACGTCTCCCGTCGCCGCGCCCGTCGTGGGCATGACGCTGGGGAGCGCGGGCGTCCTGCTGGCCGCCCTCCGGCTGCGCGACGAGCGCTTCCTGGCCTACGGTGCCTTCCTCGCGGGCGCCATCCTGCCGAAGCTCGCCGGGGCCCACTCCACGCAGGCGCTGCTCGCGGCGATGGTGGGCGGCTCGCTGGCGCTGGCGCTCCTGGGCGAGCGCGGCGGCCTGCTCAAGCGCTTCGGCGTGCCGGGCCTCCTGTACGCGGTGCTCGCGGTGCTGTGGGGCCTGGTCGACCGGACCTTCATGGGGCCCGTGCTGCTCACCGCCGCCGCGACGGTGGCGGTGGCCTCCCGCACCTTCCCGGGCGTGCGGCCGCTCGCGGTCGTGCTCGTGGGCTTCGCGCTCCTGCCGGACGTGCCGCGCCTCTACACCGCGTGGGGGATGTCGCCGGGGCTGTCGCTGGCGCTGCTCATCGCGGGCTCGCTCCTGGGCTCCGTCGTCGCCGCTCGCAAGGGCCGCGGCGGGAGCACCACCGCCGCGGGCATCCTCGCGCTCGTCCTGCCGCTGGTGCCGGTGGTCCTGGCCCGCTCCAGTGACCGCTCCCTGTTCCTGCTGGGCGCGGCGTTGGCGGCGCTCTTCACCGCCCGCACGCTGCCCGTGACGCTGGGGCTGACGCTGGCCACCCTCGAGGCCACCGTCGCGGTGCACACGGCCGGCCCGCTGGCCCTGCTGGGGCTCGCCGCGTTCTTCAGCATCCTGGCGCTCCTGGACGACGTGCCCGCCGTGAAGCGCATCGCCACGGGCTGCGCGTCCTTCCGCGTGGCCTCCACGCTGTGCGCGATGGCGGTGATGGTGGACTCCGCCATGTCCTGGCACGGGCACGTGGGGAGCGGCGCCGTCCCGCTCGCGCTCATCGGGCCCGCGCTGCTGCCGCTGCTGTGGACGCGCTCGCTGCGCCAGCCCTTCGCCGCGGCGCTGATGGTGCTCTACGGCGTGCTGACGCTGACGGCCTGGAGTTCGCCGCCCCCGTGGATCGCGCTGCTGCCGCTCTTCCCGCTGCTCGTGGTCCGCGCCGTGGAGCACGTGCCCGCCGTGGCCTCGCTGCTCCTGCTCTCGCGCGAGGAGGGCCCGCGCCACGAGCTGTCCAAGTGGATGCAGGTGGCGGTCGCGAGCCTGGGCGTATTGGTGCTGGTGTTCCCGGAGCAGGCGCTGGGGCAGCGCACGGCCCTCTGCTGCGCCATCGCGCTGGTGCCCATGACGGGCCCGCGGCCCTCCATCCGCGTCATCGTCGCGTCCCTGTTGCTGCTGTTCATCCCGGACGCGCGGCCCTGGGCCACCGGCCTGCTGCTGGCCCTGGCGCTGGCGGAGCACCACGCGCCCCGGTCCCTGGCCGCCTTCTTCTGCGGCCCGCGCGACATGGCGCTGCGCGCGTGCGCCACGGGCTCGGCCCTGGGCGTGGCGGCGATCTCCACGCTGGTGTCGCCGACGCCGAGCGCGCTGGCCGTGCTGGGCGCGGTGCTGCTGATGTCTGCGTTCCTGCTGTCGCAGCGCTGGCTGCTCACGGCGGCGGTGGCGGCGTTCGCGCTGGCGCCGCTGGGCCAGACGGCGGACCTGCCGGTGGGGGTGTGGCGTCCGGAGGGGGCGCTGCTCGTCGCGGCCGTGGGCCTGGCCTCCGCGCTGCTCTCCGCGCTGTGCCAGTCCGGCGCCGTGCAGCGCGCGCTCACGAACCTCACCTCGCGCCTGACGCCCGGCATCGAGGGCACGTGGAGCGAGCCGCTGTGGGCCGGCGGCGCCGGCACGGTGGCGCTGCTCGTGGGCCTGCGGTGGGTGGACGCGGGGCCGGGCGCGCTGCCCCTGCCGGTGGCGCTGGTCGCGGGCGCCGCGTCGCTCACGCTGATGGCGACGCGCGAGCGCTGGATGATGAACGGCGCCACGGCGCTGCTCGGCCTGGTGCTGGTCGCCGCCGTGCCGCCGCTGTGGGCGCCGGCGGTGGTGGCGGGCACGGGCCTGCTGCTGGCCGTCGCGGGCTTCGCGCTGGACAGGCGCGGCGTGGAGGTGGGCGCGGCCCTGCACCATGGCGGCGCGGTGCTGGCGCTGCTGTCGCTCGCGGGCCTGCGCTCGCTCACGCATCCGGGCATGCCGCTGTGCGTGTGCTTCACGTGGGCCACGGCGTGGGTGGTGGTGCTGCGCCGCCGCGACCGCGAGTGGCTGGGGTGGCTGGCGTCCCTCTTCGCCGTGCACGCCTTCATCCTCTCCTACGCCGCGACGCACTCCACCGGCCGGGGCGCGGAGTTCATCCTCCCGTACTTCGGCGCGGCGACGTCGCTGCTCGCCACGCTGGTGCTGTCCGTGGCGGGCAAGGCGGTGCGCGGGCGCATGGGGCGCGCGTTCTCCATCATCGCGCTCACGGAGGTGCTGCTCGCGGTGCTGGCGGTGCGCCTGCCGGGCGGCGCGGCGCGCGAGGCGTGGGTGGCGTGCGGCGGGCTCGGCGTCCTGCTGTTCGCCCTGGTGCGCCACGCGGCGCGCGAGGAGGACGAGGCCGCCGCGTGGCTCGCGCAGGCGGCCGTGGCGATGGGCTACTTCTGCGCGCGCTTCATCGGCCTGGGCGCGAGCCCCGACGCCGCGGACAGCCTGGTCTCCATCCTCGGTGGCGCGGCCTTCACCGGCCTGTACCTCTTCGTGCGGCGCGAGGGCGCGGGCCGCCAGGCGTTCCGCCGTCCCGCGGTGGCGGGCGCGTGGCTCTTCCCGCTGGCGGGCCTGCTGACGGTGCCGTGGAGCCAGCCGTTCGTGGCGGTGGCGCTGCTCGTGGGCTACGCGGCGCACTTCGCGGCGCTCGGGGCGCTGACGCAGCGGAAGGGGCTCGCGTCGCTGATGTCCGTCGCGGCCTTCAACACGGCGCTGTACTTCGTCTGGCTGGGCACCGGCTCCGGCGAGCCGCAGTACTACGCCATCCCCGCGGGCCTCTCCCTGCTCCTGCTCCTGCGCGTCTTCCGCCGGAGCCTGCCGCGGGATGCCTACGCGCAGCTGCGCGCCCTGGCGGTGACGGGCATCTACGTGGCGGGCGCGTGGAAGCCCCTGCTCTTCAACGACGGCGGGGCGATGCTCCTGTGCGTGTTCCTCTGCCTGGTGGGCGTGGGGGCGGGCATCGCGCTACGGATCCGTTCCTACGTGTACCTGGGCTCGGCGTTCCTGGTGACGGCGGTGGCCGCCAACCTGGTGCGCTTCGGCATGCGCGACCACCGCGTGGGCGCCGCGTTCCTGTCGCTGCTGGGCTTGATGGTGGTGGGATTCATGGTGACCCTCAGCGCCCACCGGGCTACCCTGCTCCAGAAGTACGCCCGGGTGCGCGACCTGCTCGCGACCTGGGAGGGATGATCCCTGTTTTGAAGTAAAACGATTCCAGGGTTGAATGCGCCCGCTTTCACCCCCGGAGGACTGGTTGCTGCTGCGCTGTTCGTCGCTCGTCGCCCTGCTGTCGCTGGGCTGCCTGGTGGGTTGTGCGCATGTCCCGGACGCCGCGCCCCGCGTGGCGGTGGAGGTTCCGGGCTCGGCGGCCCGTATGTCGTCCCCGGTTGGAGCACCCAGCGTCGCGCCGGTGGGCGCGGAGGGCGCACTTGGGGTGAAGGCCGAAGCACCCCCACCGCTGGCCTTCGTGACGCCAGAGGGCAGCGAGGGGCTGGCGGCACTGCTGGACGCGGAGCCGCACGCGGTGCCGGAGGAGGCGGGCGTCATCGCGGCGGCGCTGGAGGCCGCGGCGCTCCTCACCGGGCCCACGCAGGGACCGGGCGGCTTCTGGGACGAGCTGCTGCCGCCGCCGTCGAAGCTGGCGCGCGGCATCGTGGCGCGCGCGGCGCAGCTGGTGGGCTCGCGGCGGTTGGACCGCTCGGTGCCCAATGATTGTTCGGGGCTGGTGCGGCTGGCGTACCTGCAGGCCGGCATCGACCTGGTGGCGCACGGCTTCCTCGCGGGCGAGAACGCGGTGACGGGCATCTTCCGCCGCGCGCAGGCCGCCGGCGCGGTGCACCGGTTGAACCCGCGCCCGGGCGACCTGGCGTTCTTCAAGGAGACCTACGACCGCAACCGCGACGGCAAGCGCAACGACGGCATGACGCACATCGCGGTCGTGGAGTCCGTGGCGCCGGATGGCACCGTGACGTTCATCCACCGGGGCGGCAAGGGCGTGGCGCGCAGCCGCATGAACCTGGCGTTCCCCACGGTGCACCGGCTGAGCTCCGGCGCGCTGCTCAATGATTTCATCCGACCGGCGAGCAAGGGGATGCGCGCGTACCTCGCGGGTGAGCTGTTCGTCGCGTTCGCCTCGCCTGGAGGTTTGTAGTCTCACCGCAGTCGCAAAGGCATACGGAGCGCGGGTTTGAATCCCCGCGCGGGTGTGGCGTCATTCCGCGCATGAGACTGCCCCTGCTCCTGGGATGCCTGTTGTTGTCGTCCGGATGCATCGTGGCGGAGACGCGTCCTTCGCGGCCGCCTCCAAGGCCGCCGCCGCACCGGGTGGCGATGCGCTACGACGAAGCCGTGCGCCGCGGGTTCGACCAGTGCCGCTCTCGCGGCTACCGCTGTGAGTTGCAGGACGCGCGCCTCACCGGCAACAACGTGTGGAAGGTGCGGATGCGCGTGGATGGCCGGGGCGAGAAGGGCCACCTGTTCCTGGACTACGACGCGTTCTCGCGCGACCTCATCAGCGTGAACGACAAGGTCCGCGACGACTGGTACGGCCCGGGGCGCGGCAGGAAGGGCCACGCGCACCGGGACGACTGAGATGCCGTGAGTCTCAGTCAACCGTTTGCGCATGGGGAGGGGTTCGGGGAGGGGGCTGTCGGCAGCAGCGGGGTGAAGGGCTTGCGACGCTTGGCGACGGAGTAGACGGCGGCCAGCAGCTTG